>JAPDPX010000010.1 GCA_034506255.1 candidate division KSB1 bacterium
CCGGCCACAGTGTTGTTGGCTGAATTGCCATTCGTTTGCCATTTCCGGCTGGTCGCCACAAAAGCGCGCGCTGAAAAAAGTTCAAAAATATCTCTTACTGTGGCAAGCTTCAAGATGGGTTCACCGGATGGATACGTCTATGCCTCCACCGCCGATTTCGACGCCGATTTCGATGGTGAGCCTGCCATTGCGATCTTCAAGCGGAATTCAATTTCAGGCGAACTGTCTCTACTGCGGAGCATGCTGATCAGCGCCTGGACAGAAATTCGCGATTTGGAGATCTCTTCCGACGGCCTTGAAGTCTATGCGCTCGTCAGCGGCATCGGCTATAGCGCGAGCTTGCTCGCCTTTTTCGAGCGCGACAGTGTTAGCGGCGAGCTCACGCAACAGGAGAGTTTCCAAAGCTGGCGCAACGGCGTTTATGGCATGTTTGACCCGGCAGACTTGACGCTTTCACCCGATGGCCGTTTTCTCTACGTCGCCGATTTGGGCGGTGTCGCCACCTTTGCCACCGGTCGCAGCACTACGACCTTAGTTGCCGATCCCATTGCTGCAACTTCCCCAACCCAATTTTCCCTGTCACAAAATTATCCCAACCCCTTCAATCCTTCCACCACCATTCGTTTCGACCTGCCGCGCCGCACGAACGTCAAGCTCGCGGTTTACAATCTTCGCGGTGAGTTGGTGCGGGTGTTGATCGAGGGCGAGCAGCCTGCCGGCAGCCACCGCGTCGAGTTCGATGCCCGCGGCCCGGCTTCCGGGATTTATTTCTATCGTTTGGAAAGCGAAGGCTTCAGCGCGACGCGCAAGCTGGCGGTGGGGAGGTAGTGTCCCTCCGAAGATGTTCCAATCTCGACTGAGCCGGGGTTTCGAAAGCTTCAAAAGGCAGGGAAACTGCGAAATTTTGCTGCATCCGCCAAGCCATTGCGGGAATACCGTCCGAAAACACCACCGCCCGGGCGCTTCGTCATAAACAAGGACACGTCTTATTCGACCGGTGTACGCTTCGAGGCCAAGCGCCCGGGCGGTTGCTTCATTTCTGGAGGGACACTCTTTGTGTCAAACGCAGGAAAAGCGCTGGCAAAACGCGCTGCGCCGTCACGCGAACGGCTGCACCAGCCATTGCTCCTGCAGCCAGCTTCGCCGTTGCGCCAGCAGGCGCCAGCCGCTGCGCGTGAGGTGCGCCGCCACTTCGGCACTGCGCAAAAAATGAAGCGGCTCACCCAAAATCTGCCGCGCATAATTGCCGGGCTTGGGCGGCGCCGTCGTGAACAGGAAAAAACCCTCCGGCGTGAGCACGCGCCGGCTTTCGCGGAAAAATGCCGCGACATCCGCAACGTACTCGCTCACTCCGATGGCAGTGATGAAATCAAAAGACTGGCCGCGAAAGGGCAAATGCTCGGCGCGCGCCGCCAGCTTCGGCGCAGCGCGCAACCGCGCCAGCATCGCCGGGGAGGCGTCCAAACACACGCGCAGGCCGGCAGGGGGAAGCAACGCCAGCGCATCACCGGTGCCGCTACCCACATCCAAATGCCGGTGAATGGGAAGGGTGATTTGCTGTAGCAATGCGGTGAGCTGCCGGCTTTCATGCCGGAGGATGATGTGCAGCGGTGGCAGACGGCGAATGCGGGAGTAAACCGGAGCCTTGATGTGCCACAGGCTCATGGGAGACTGTAGAGTTTTTCGTGATAGAAGGGTGCCAGCGCCGCGAACAGTGCCAGCTCGAAAGCCTGCTGGCGGTTGAGAAAGCCGCGGCTGAGCACGCCAAAAGCGCCGTCCTGGTTGCGCACGCCGCCACGGCCGGCATAGCGGTCGATGACGGCGCTGAGATCTTCCTTCTTCTCGATCACCGCGTGCGAGATGACGGGCGGCACCGGCATGCTCATCGAGCTGCCGTAGTGGCCAAGGCCGCCGCGTTCGACAAAGGCCCAGCTCTGCAAATGCACCCGCTCGACACGCGCGGTGCTGAGAATGAACAGCCCGCCTTCCAGGCCGATGGCATAATCCACCGGCC
Source organism: candidate division KSB1 bacterium (assembly GCA_034506255.1). NCBI lineage: Bacteria > Pseudomonadati > Candidatus Zhuqueibacterales > Candidatus Zhuqueibacteraceae > Candidatus Coneutiohabitans > Candidatus Coneutiohabitans thermophilus. Next base: position 2,015 of record JAPDPX010000010.1, read on the forward strand.
CGAATTCGCTCTCGACCAGTTTGCGCACCGCTTCGGCGCGATTGCGCGCGCCGCGGCGGATTTCATGAATCGAGAGCGGCACATCCGACACGCCGCTTTCCACCTCGCGCGCGATGTAGTTGATCTGGCCGGGCCGGTAGCCGAGCAGCGGTGCGACCCGGCTCATCACCTCGCGCACCGCCTCCACTTTGGGTGGCCGCAGCGAACCGATCGCCACCCGTAATTCCCCGTCGTTCATAAAGCCACTCGCAGCAGTAACTGCCGCCATTCTTCCCGCGCCCGGGCGATGAGTTGTGCCATGTCGAGCTGCGGAATCTCACCGTTTTCATAGCACACGCGGCCATCCACCATGGTGAGCCGGACATCGCCGGCGGTGGCGGCATAAACGATTTGTGAATAGACGTCGCCGGCATTGGGCGGCGTTTGATGGACGGTGTCGAGTCGCAGCAGTGTCACGTCCGCCTTCTTGCCCGCCTCCAGGCTGCCGATCTCATGGCGCAATCCCAAACACGCGGCACCTTCAATCGTGGCCATCGCCACCAGCGCCTCGGCGGAGAGCGCCTGCGGGCCGTGACGAATCTTTTGAATCAGCCCCGCCAGTTGCATCTCCTTGAAAACATCGAGACGGTTGTTGCAGGGCGCGCCATCGGCACCCAACCCGACCGTGACGCCCGCACGCCGCAACTCCACCAGCGGCGCGAGCCCGCTGCCCAGTTTCAAATTCGATCCCGGGCAATGCGCGACCGCGCTGCCGTCGCGTGCCAGCATGTGAATGTCTTCCGGCTGTGCCTGCACCGCGTGGGCAAAGCAGCAATGGCTGCCCGCGATTCCCAGATCATGGAAATAGGCCACGCTGCGGCGCTGTTTTTGCGTTTGCAACAGGCGCTCTTCTTCGACGGTTTCCGCAGCATGGGTGTGCACCATGCAGCCATTCGCGCCCGCCGCTTCCGCCACTGCGCGCAACAGGGCTTCGGAACAGGAGAGCGCAAAACGCGGGGCGTAGGCATAACGCAGGCGGCCGGCGGCAGCGCCGTGCCAGTGTTCCCGCAGCCGTTCGCTCTCCTGCAGCGAGGCGGCGGTGGTTTCGCGCAAGCCCGCCGGCGTCTGGTCGCCGAGATCCATCATGCACTTGCCGCCCACCAACCGCAGGCCCCAGCGTTCGGCCTCGGCAAAAACTTCATCATAGTGGTGCACGCTGCCCATGTCCAAGATCGTGGTCGTGCCGCCGGCCAGCAATTCCGCAATGCCCAGGCGCGCCGACAGGCGCATCGAGCCGGCAGTGTGCGCCGCCTCGAACGGCCAGATCTTTTGCTGCAGCCAGTCGAGCAGCCGCAAATCCTCGGCATGATTGCGAAACAACGTCTGACACAGATGGATGTGACTTTGCACGAATCCCGGCAAGAGGGCGCAACCGGTGCCGTCGATTACGCGTGTGCCGGGCGCGGTCGGCGGCACCATGCTGTCCGGTTTGCCGGCTTTGAACAGGCACGCAATGCGATCGTCCCGCACCAGCAGGTCGCCGTGAAAAACTTCGCGTGCCGGGTTCATGGTGACCAGTAAAACATTTTTGAAGAGAAATTCCGCCATCTCTTTACCGACAGATTGCGGTGATTGCACAAGCTGCTTCACCGAGTTTCGCCGGCATGGCAGGGCCATTGCGGCCGTTCGGCCTGCCGCGGGAGCCCCAACCTCCCTGTCTGCTGCTGGAATTCTCCGGAGCTTTTTCCCTGCTGCCGCAATGCCCTCATTTGCCTGCAGGCTGATGGTTCAAGCTCGAATTTTCCGTTGTGATTTTCCCCGCCACAGCAACTGCCGCCACCGGGAGGGGCCTGCGCTCGGAAAATTTCACGCAGTTGGCAACCGCAGTTTTCAACTCAAATGAAAAGGGCCTTGTGTTGCTAAATGTGGGGAACGAATGGCAAACCGCCCGCCGCCGGCACTCTGCACGAATGTCTCACCAGGCAACCGCCTGCTTTCTCATCGTATGCCGTGAGGATGCCTGAACTCGGGCTGCCCGCCCGCATGCAGCACAACAGTGATTCAGCCGCGGCGTCAGGATCAAATACAAACCATCCGCCCACGAAAACAGAAATCCCACGGAAAAAGCCATTTCGTGGGCGTTCATTTGCGTCGGAGAGAAGCCGTGAAGCCTTCGGCAAGCGGGTGACTTTCGAAGTCAGGACCGCTTGACATTCGAAAAAAGTCTTGCTCGACTTCGAACGGAATCACTGTCGGAGTTTTGTGAACACGCCATTTCTTCCAGGGAACTGCCGGCCAGCATGCAAACTTCAGGAAGCAAAAAACTCTCAGACAAAGCCGCCAAGAGTTTTTTGGAGCGACTGCCAAACAACAAGCCTCGGCACCACAAATATCATACAGGCCACCAGGTTGTCCTTCAGGCCCCGGGTGGGTTGTCTGGTTGAAAAATCCCCGCTGTGAAAGCTCACTCCTCTTTTTGATCTGCCACGGCCCGGCCGTGGCCATTCCTGCAGAGAGCATTCACAGGGTCGCAAGATAAAGCCACGGTCAAACCGTGGCGGAACGGTTATTTCTTTGCAAACCCCTGCGGCTTCGTTTCCCTCCATTTTTGGGCTTTTGGATTTTATCGCATCGAAAAAGTTGGCAGCATTGGACAAGAGATATATGCGCTGCATTTTCATTGTGATTTGTCTTGATCAGCGTCCGGAAATTTTGGGTGTTGCGGCATGACGTCTCACGGTTCACCCTCACCGGGAACAGCAGGGAAGTTGAATGATCAGAAGGATGAACAAAAAGTCAAAACTCCGCTTGCGACTGATTTTTATATGGCTTATTTTGGTGAACAAAAAAGCCGCATGAACAAAATCTCCATAAAAGGTCGTGGCACTTCGCTCAACCCGGGCAATCGTTTTGAAAAGATGAGGGTTGAAATCGATCCGGAGTGGCTGGAACAAGAGGGCTTGCCGCCCGCGCCAACCACCTACTTCATCGACAACAGCATTTCGATTCTCTCGAAAAACGACAGCCCGGATATTCCCTTCACCTACAGCCTCAACCCGTACCGCGGTTGTGAGCACGGCTGCATTTATTGCTATGCCCGGCCGACGCACGAATATCTCGGCTGGTCTTCCGGGCTGGATTTCGAAACCAGGATTCTGGTGAAACCCCGGGCGCCGGCGCTTTTGGAGAGGGAGTTGTGCAAGCCCGGCTGGCGGCCGCAGGTCATCATGCTCTCCGGCAACACCGACTGTTACCAAATCGCAGAACGGCGGCTGTGCCTGACGCGCGGCTGCCTGGAAGTGTTGCTGCGCTATCGCAACCCCGTGGGCATCATCACCAAGAATGCCCTGATTCTGCGCGACCTCGATTTGTTGCAGGAGCTGGCACGCCTTGATCTGGTGGCGGTGACGCTTTCGATCACCACGCTGGACAATCAGCTTTGCCGCAAAATGGAGCCGCGCACTTCGGCGCCGGAAAAACGGCTGGCCGCGATTGCCCGGCTGGCGGCGGCGGGCATTCCGGCGGGCGTCAACTTCGCGCCGGTGATTCCGGGACTCAACGATCATGAAATGGCGGCGGTGCTGGCGGCGGCTGCGGAACGGGGTGCCACCCATGCCGGCTACCTTCTGCTGCGACTCCCGCACGCGGTCAGCGAGCTGTTCAAAAATTGGCTGGCCGTGCATTATCCTGGGCGTGCCGCCAAAGTGCTGCATGCGCTGGCCGGGATGCGCCAGGGCAGACTCAATGATCCCTGCTTCGGCTCACGCATGACCGGTGAGGGCGAACACGCCGAAACGATCGCCAGGCTGTTTGCGGTTTGCTGCCGGAAGTACGGGCTCAACCAACACGCCTTGCCGCTGAGCACCGGTCATTTCCGCCGCCCGCAGGCGCAGACGGATTTGTTCGGGCACACGTAGTGAATATCAGCACCCCCTCCCCGGCCTTCCTAGGTGACCAGCAGCCGCAAATACGTCAGCGGTGAGGCCAGCGCCTCTTTGGGCGCTTCGTTGGCCATCATGCTCGAAATCCATTGCGCCACTTCGATGCTTTTCGCCGCTTTGCCGATCACCAGATTGAGCAGCGTCCGAAAGCGGCCGATGCGCTGCAGCATGAAACTGGTTTGCAGCTCGGGGCCGATGGCCTGCCACAAGGAATCGGGATACTGCTGCAGACGGGCGCTGGAAAAATCGCCCTCGGCACAGGCCCGGGCGGCCACCTGCGCGGCGAGATGCCCGGAATAGATGGCATTGCTGATGCCCTCGCCGGAGAAGGGATCGATCAGGCCGGCGGCATCGCCCAGCAGCATGAAACCGGGACCGTGAATCTGCCGGCGCTTGCTGCCCAGCGGCAGATTCCACCCGCGGATGTCCTCCAGCGGCTGCGCCCGTTCGAACCGCTTTTTGAAATGGGGGGATTGCGTGGCCGCCAGATGCGCCGCGCGCAGGTTGATTTTGCGCCTGCGGATTTCGGAATGCAGCATGCCGATCCCGACATTGGCCAGGCCGTCTTCGAGCGGGAAGATCCAAAAATAGCCCGGCAGCACGTCCTCGACGAAATGAATCTCGATGTAATCGGTCAGCCCGCTCACCCCGCGGTAGTAGCAGCGCGTGGCCACGCACCAGTGCCGGCTGTCGTGTTCATAAAGGCCCGTGCCGCGCGCCACCACGGAATCGAAGCCATCCGCACCCATGACGAGCTTGGCGTGGAACTCGCGCTGCCTGCCGCTGTCACGCTCACGGCCGCTCACGCCCACCACGGTTTCGCCTTCTTTCAGCAGTCGTTCAACGATGAAGCCTTCCGCACAGCCACTGGCCTCCCGCCGGGCCGCGCTGAACAGCACATTGTCGAACACCAGCCGCCGGCAGACGTAGCCATGCACCGGTTGTTGGGATTTCGGCGGGGTGAAAGGGATGCTCGCGGTCCTGCCGTTGGGTGCGGAAAAAATGATGCCGCGGGCTTTGATTTTGGGCACGAGTTGCAGATCCGGCTCCAGGCCCAGTTCCCGCAGAAAGCGCAGCCCCTTGCCGGAGATGGCATCACCGCAGATTTTGTCGCGCGGGAATTTGCTTTTGTCGAGCAGCAAAGTCTGCAAGCCGTGGCGGGCGCAATAGAGCGTGGCGGTTGCACCCGCCGGACCGCCGCCCACCACGATGACATCGTATTCCTCCCTGCCGTTGTTCAAATTTCCTCCTCCAGACTCTTGTCGGTATAAATGGGAAAGCAGCAGCGGCCCTCGCGCCGGCAGCCATGATGCGCGGGATGGTAGCAAGATTTGCCGAAATCGGCAAGCCCTTTGATTTGCCCCTTGTTTTCCCGCGCGCATGCCCGTATTTTGCAACCACAGAAAGGATGAACCACGTGCCCAATACCAAACCGCCGGTTGCTTCGCTGAAGCGCACCAGCCGCTCCTGCTTTTCCGTTCCGCGCACCGGCATGCGCCGCCGCAATGCCGGCGTCCTGCAAACGACAGTAAAGGAGAAGGCGTGCGGGAATCGCAACACGAGAAAACTGGTGATCTCCCTGCTAACCGCCATGCTGTTGATGACGCTGCTGGCGCATGGCCGGCTTGCAGCGCAGGATTGCTCCCGCAAGGCTTCGGTGCCGCCGGCGGCAAAAATCCGCACAGCATCAGTTTGCCACGAAAATACTTTTATAGTAGACGCTTCAGGGTCGATGCCTGAAAGCACTATTATGAAGGCGCATTTTCATTCGGAGGGGTGCCGCGCGCAGCATGGCGATCACCATGAGGAGGCCGTTGCGCAGGCTGCCAGTCAGCAGGTGGACAAGAGGTCTGCGCTGCGTTTTCATCGCGATGGGCGGGCAAGCGGGCATGACTATTACCCGGGAAAAAATTCCGAGCGCGAGGATTTTTTAAACCGCCAAGCCGCCCAGCACGCGAAGCAATACCAGCCTGGCGTTCTTCGCGACCTGGCGGTTCAAATTCACCACGCAACAATCGCCCGCGCCGCGGCTGAGGCCTCCGTTGCAACCGGGATGCGTCGCGGTCCACTGCCGGCGCGCAATCAATTTCCCACAGTGTTACCCTTCTTGCTATTCAGCTCGGAGCCGGCGGTGACTCAGCCTCCACAGCGGTTGCGGGTTGGTCTCACGTATGATCGCGCCAACACCTTTGTCAAATCCGGCGGCATCGTGGAGCAGCTTGACTCGCCGGGCCGCCGCAACCCTTTTACGGCGGCAACGGTGCAGCGCATCGTGCATAATCAGCCGGCAGCAGATGCCTTCCTGCTCGATTGCGAAGTGAGTCGCTGGACGCTGCGCACCGAGTATGCGCCGCTGGCGCAACTCTCGTTCGCCGCCGAGCTGCCGGTGCTGCGTGTTGGCGGGTACTTCATGGATCCGGTGATCGAAGGCTTTCATCAGTTCTTCAGTCTGCCGCAGGGCGGCCGGCCGGCATTTCTGCGCCACGATACAAGCGTGTTTTTGTATTTCGATCAACAGCTTTTTTTCGGGAACGGGCCGGATTTGGCGGGCATCGGCGTGGGGGATTTGTCGCTGCTGGTGAAAAGGGAGTTTGCCACCGGCGGGAAGTGGCGGCCGGCTCTGGCCGCAAGAGCGGCGCTGGAGTTGCCCACCGGCAGCGCGAAAAAACTGCGCGGCAATGGTGCCATCGATTTCGGCGTGGCGCTGTCTGCCTCCTGGGCCTGGCCGCGCCACTGGCTGGATTTGAACCTTGCCGTAACCAAACCCGGCCGCTGGCAGATTCTGCCGGAACTCGAACTGTCTCCAATTTATGCCATCATCTTAATCTACGAGCATGCATTCGGCGAACGTCTTTCTCTTTTGGTTCAAGATCGCCACACCAGCAGTCCCCTGGCCGTTGTGACGCGCGCGGGCATAAGCCGCATGGCGCATGAAATCACCGCAGGCATGAAACTCGACGGCAGCCACGGCCTGCGATGGAGCATTGCCCTGACGGAGAACTACGCCTATTTCAACAGCTCACCGGATTTGGGCTTGCAGGTGGGGGTGGAGGCCGGCTGGCCGAAGTGGTAAGGTTAATGCCTGTCCGCATCGCGAACTTTTGAGAGAATGTTTCTGCAGCAGCTTGGCCGTGGCAGCAAGACACCTAAGGCGGATAAACCGCAACTCAATGGAAATCGCCAACGGATTGAAACAACCCAGCGGATCGACAACTTCACCTCAAGAAGTTTGTCCACCTCGTTGACGAAGGTATAGGGGGGCCAAACCCTGAACCCGAGGAATTATCCCTTTGAGGTCAGCCCGTCGTCCGCGGAAGAGGGTGGCGGTTATCTGATGACGTTTCCAGATCTGGCCGGATGCATTGCAGAGGGCAGAACTTCGGAGAAAGCGATGAAAAACGGCATGGATGCGGCCAAATCATGGCTGGCAACCGCGCGAGAGTTTGGAGATGGCATTCCCCAAACCAGGGTACTTGCCGCGCGGCAGATTCGCGGCGCTTGTTCCCAGGCGCCTGCACACCCGCCTGCTCGCGCTCGCCGAGCAGGAAGGGTCTAAACATGAATGCCCTGATCTCTGCCTGTCTGGCTGAAGCGTTGGGAAAACGCAAAGCGAAAAGGGGAATGGCCAAGCCATGACAGTCAACATGCTGTGATGTTGCTGCCGGCGCGGATTCATGCGCCGAGGAGATCAATGTTTTCGACTGCGAGGCCCGTTGCCCAACGGGCTTCGCTGTTGGTGGGATGACGAATTGGCTGGCAGACTGTGCAGGAAGTATGTGAAACAACTTCTCATTTGCGCTTGGAAAACTCGGCGACAATCCTGTCCACCTCCTCCGCGCTCAGACCGCTGGTGCCGAATTTTTGCGCCGCGGGCTGGGTGGATGTGGCTCCGGCTGTTTCCTGCGGCAGCGGCATGGCCGGCGCCTGGGTGGTGCGGTCGCCGGCGGAGGCTTCCGCCTGGAAGTTTTCCCCCGTCACATTTGGCACGGCTGCCGGGGGCGTGGCAGAATGCGCGGTGCCCTTGCGCGACACTTGCGACGAGAGCGCTTTTTGGTAGGGGAATTCGGCACGGCTGCGCGCCTGCACCGCCACCGCAGGCCGCCAGGCACCGGTGTCGCGCGGTTTTGCCAGCGGCCTGGTTTCCCACGCCACCCGCTTGATATTGAGCAAATGCACCGGCCCGATGTTGTCGCTGGTGATGTTGCCGCCGTATGAGCCGCAACCCAGCGTCATGCTGGGATCGAGGTCCGTGGTGTAGCCCACCGCGCCGAGGGCGGTGGGCGAGTTGACAATGATGCGAAAGGCGGGTTTCTTCAGACCGAATTGCAGAATGATGTCACGATCGTTGCAATGAATGCCGAGTGTGTGGCCGCGGCCGCCGAAGTTGAGCAGCTCGATGCAGCGGTCGCAGCCCTTTTGCCAGCCGTCTTCCACATATAACGCGAGCACCGGCGAAAGCTTTTCCATGGAGAGCGGATACTGCCGGCCCACGCCCGCCAGCCGTGCCACCAGCACGCGCGTGTCTGCCGGCACGCTGAAGCCGGCGGCCGCGGCAATACGCTGCGGGGATTGTCCCACCATCTCGGCGTTGATGCGAAAGTCCGGCGTGACCAGGGCTTTGGCGACTTTGTCCGCCTCGGTCTCGTTCAAGAAGTAGGCCTTCTGCTGGTGCAATTCTTCGAGCACGCGATCGGCCACCGGCGCATCGACCACCAGTGCCTGCTCGGAGGAGCACAACGTGCCCCAATCGAAAGTCTTGCCGGCGACGGCATCCGCCACGGCTTTGGGAATGTCCGCGCTGCGGTCGATGTAAACCGGCACATTGCCCGGCCCCACGCCATAAGCCGGTTTGCCGGCGGAATAGGCGGCACGCACCAGTCCGGTGCCGCCGGTGGCGAGAATCACGGCGGTATCGCGATGGCGCATCAATTCGTTGGTGCCCTCCTGGGTGGGCAGCGACAGACACAGGCACAAATCCGGCGGCGCGCCCGCGCTTTCCGCGGCTGTGCGCATCACGTGCACGGCTTCCAGCGTGCATGCTTGGGCGCGCGGATGCGGCGAAACCACCACCGCGTTGCGCGCTTTCACGCTGATGAGACATTTGAACATCGCCGTCGAGGTGGGATTGGTGGTGGGCACAATGGCGGCGACCACGCCCATCGGTTCGGCAATCTCGATGATTTTTTTCTTCACTTCCTCGCGAATGATGCCGACCGTTTTCAGCGTTTTCAGGCTTGCATAGAGATCGCGGGTGGCGAATTGGTTCTTGATGGTCTTGTCGGCGACCTTGCCGTATTTGGTTTCCTCCACCGCCAGCCGCGCCAGCCGCTCGCTGGCTTTAAAGCCGGCCTCGGCCATGGCCGCGACCACGCGGTCGACCTGCTCCTGGGAAAATTCCTTGAAGGCGAGCTGCGCCGCTTTCGCGCGTGCCACCAGGCTGCGCACTTCCTGCAGGGATTGCAGGTCTTGATCGAGAAGGGCGGACATGAGGGCTCCGGATGGTCGATTCAGCCTTGCACCGCGGACGGCAAAGCGGGCACCGTTGCATGGCGGCAGTTGCCGTCGTGGTCACGCCGCGCTTTGACGGCCGGCAGAAAATCTAACAAAACATGCTTCATTCGCAAGCGATACTTCCTTCCGGCTTGCGCTCTGGCCCTGCGACGCACAGCACTACCGTCATCCCGCACGGACTTTGTGAACGTTGCAGCATTCTCCGGCCGGATCAAGCGAATCCCGTGTCAGCCCATTTGACAAAAATCCCTGCCCGTACCGGGCCTCTTCCGCATGCGAGGACATTGCCGTGCGCGGGAGGGCTCCTGCGCAAGACAGCGCGCGCGGCTCCGGCGTCCTGCCGGGCCGCGGTTCACCTCCCGCCACGGCCGCGGCGCTGCCCGTCATGCCGGAACATCGGCCACTCTTGCGACTGCAACGCTGCGCCGCCGGCCGGCAACACATCGCGCAGGAGATGAATCCCATTGTGTGCGCCGGCAACGATCTCGCGCCGGCCGTTGCCGTCCAAATCAGCCACCAGCGGCGAGGCCTGGACCTCCGCGCCACAGGCAATCGGAAAACCGGGCAGCGGCCTGCCGCCGGCCGTGAAGCCGTGCAGCAGATGATCACCGCCGCCGATGATCACGCCCAGTTCGCCCGCCGGCAGGGCAACCACAGCCGCTGAGCTGTTCATTTCGTACCCCAGACGCACCGGCCAGCCCAGCAGGCAATCGCCGGTGGCGCTCCAGGCATGCACCGCGCCGTCGGTGGTGCTGAACACCAGGTCGGGTTTGCCGTTCTGATCGAGATCACTCACCACCGGGTTCGCATGAATGCCCCTGCCCACCAGTCGCGGAAACGGCGGCAACGCGCTGCCATCCAGTTGCAGCACATGCAGCAAGCCGCTTTCGTCGCCGGCGATGATTTCCACGCGGCCGTCGCCATTCAAATCCGCCAGGCTGGGCGGAGCCGGCGCATCCATCGGCAGGCGAACCGGGAAACCGGGATAAGGCGCACCGGAGAGATGCCAGGCATGAATATAACCGCGGCTCGCTTCGCCGAGGGTCAGGGTGGTGATCACCAGCAAATCATCATGCCAGGCGGGAGTCGCCATGGCCCAACCTTGCATGCTCTGCGGCCAGCCGGATGCGGGCCGGCCGTGCCGGTCAAACAAGAACATTTGTTCGCGGCCGCCAATCGCGAGCAGGGAATCCGCAATGATCACCGGCGAAGACCAGAGGCGATAGCCGAGGTCGATCGGGAAGCCGGCAACGCACCTCCCGTCGCGCTGCCAGCCATGCAAACGGCCGTCATTGCCGCCGATGAAAATCTCCGGTTGGTGATCGCCGTCCACATCCCACAATGCCGGCGAGGAAAACGCACCGCCGGCAAGACGCTGCGGCCAGTTGGGCAGATCGCGCAGGGAATCATCGAGCACGTAGCAAAAGCCGTCGAATGAGGCGATGACGATCTCCAGACGGCCGTCGCGGTTGAAATCTCCGGCCGCGGGCGAGGATACGGTTTCCGCGGAGGTGGCGCGAAAGAAATGGCCCGGCGGGAAGTTGTGTTGCTCGCAACCGATCAACAGGAATGCGACGATCGCGGCGAATCTGCTGCCTGCGCGGTTGAAGTGCCGGCGCATCGCGGCAAAGGCTGAAGGCTGGTTCTCGAGTTCCATACTGGTCTTGCTGCCGGCATCCTGCCCATGTCGGTGCCGGACGCCGGAGGAAAAGAGGGCTCTCCGCCTCCGCGAGGCGCCGTGCTGCGGGGCGTCGCGGCTTTAAGTGAGATGATGACTGAAATATTCCACCAGCTCCCACTTCAACGCGGACGGGTCAATGTCAAAATCCGCGAGCCTGGCCAGCGACAGCCACTGCACCAGGCAGTTGTCTTCGGGCGGCCGGGCGTGATTGCGGGGCAGTTCCGCACTGTCCGTGCTCGCGAGGAAATACCAATCCGCTTTGTGCGGCTGATGATAGGGCCCGAACCTGCGTTGCAGGGCAATCGTGAGGCCGAGTTCTTCATGCAATTCCCGCTGCACCGCCTGCTCCGGCGTTTCATTGGGTTCGATGCCGCCGCCGGGAATGCGCCACACGTCACGGCCTTTGACGAGGCAATGATAGGTGAGCAAGTGCCGGTTGTGCACCAGCACGGCGCCGGCGCGCGGTCGCCCCGGCTGCCAGTTTTCCTGCGGTTGCGGCAAACGCCCGCCGATCCAAACCGGAAAGCGGGCGGCCACGGCCCCGCCGGTTTTCTCACGCACCCATTTCCGCACCAGTTCACGCGTGACAAAGTCACGGCGCTGACGCGAGAAGCGAAACAGTTTTTGCGTGGTGAAAAGTGCCTCGGTCAGGCCGCCGTAATGCCGGGCCAGCTCGGGCACGCCGTGTTCGGTGTAATAGGCGGTGCTGCGTGCAGCCGCGGCGTGCGCCGCTTCGGCGGTGGGATAGACGGGTGAATCCATCACGAGGAATTGCCCGCCGGGCCGCAGCACACGCGCCACTTCCGCGAAGCATTGTGTCAGATCGCGGGCATAGTGCAGGCTGGCGTTTGCAATCACGAGGTCAAAACTGGCGGAAGCGAGCGGTGGCTGCTCGAGTTCGGCTTGCACGGCAAGAAAGCGCCGCTGCTCCGCCGGCAACGCCGCCAGGCCATGCGGCCCCGCGTTCACGTCCAGAGCGAGCACGGCATGTTGATCCGCGAGCCGGCGGCTGAGCCAGCCACTGCCGGCGCCGAGCTCCAAAATGCGCAGGCTGCGGCCGCCGTGGTTTTGCTGCAGCCAGCGCAGCAGGAATTGAAATGACTGCGCCCGCCGCCGCCACTCGGCGACATGGGTTCCGCTGAGATCGCAAAACGGCAGATGCTGATAGTAGCCGGGCACCGTGCTGGCCCAGCCTTCGCGCAGCCGCAACTCATCGTATTGCGCGCAAAAAGAGGCCACTGCGGCGCTGCGCTCCGGCACGAGCAGACGGGGGATGCCGTGGTGAATGTCAAAGTTGCTGCCGCATCGCCGGCAGCACAAGATTCGCGCCGGGCCGTCGGCAGCCAACTCCAGCGGCCCGCGACAGACGGAACAACGCAAGACCCCGAGCCAGTGATAGATTTGTTCATGCATGGACAATTCGTGACACCGATGCAGACTCCTCACATGCATCGTTTGCAACCGTGCCGGTTCCGGGATTTCAGTTTGTCAACCCGGCAGGCAGAAAGCCTGCGTTATCACCTGAATTTTGCCTGGGAAGAAATTCTCAGGCGCAAAGCTGAAACTGCCGGAAGGCGGCTGCCCACCAATCGGGTGATAAGCCGGTCTTGGCCGACTCGAGCTTGCCCGCGATTTTCAATCGCAGGCAGTGAGGGCAACACGACCCATGCAAAATGCGGGCATCAACAGCGGCAGAGGTGAGACTGCAGGCCTTTCATGGATACTTGGATACTTGCGGCATGCCCACGAACGCGCACGAGGCCCTGACACAATATGGTCGAACCACTTCCGGGCCGCCCGGCCGCGCTGCGCTCATGCCGCTTTGACCAACTTCAGGCTGGCGACCACGTAGGGAACATAAACCAGACCGAGAGGATTGCCTTGCTGCAACAGCTTCAACCGGCCGCGGCGCACCGCCTCGCCAATGGCAACCCCGTCGAGAAAATGGCGCAGGCATTCCTCCGCAAAGCTGCACGCCAGCGCCTCATAGATCGTGATCTCGGTGCCGATCACGCCCGCGGCACGGGCATTCTCCACGAAGCCGCTGACCAAATCCAGCGCGATTTCCGGCTCCAGCGCGGTGGTATGGCAGCCGTTGAGGAACACCAGCGGCTGCGGCTTGCCCGCCGGCAGGTCGCGAAGCTTGCTGCGCAAATAATCCCGGGTGATGTATTGCCGCTGCGCGGGATCGCCCACCTGCAGATAGGGAACATCTTCCCCGGCATCGAAGCCGCCGTGACAATAAAAATACACCACCTGCGAATCGACCTCTCGGATCAGCGTCACCGCTTCCTCGCGGCTGAGGGCATGATGCCACGCCAGGCCCGGATACAGCGTCTGCAGCCGGGCTTCGTGCTGCGGCCGCAGCTTAAAGTTGACATCGGTCGAAACCGCGACCACCAGTGTCGGCGCTTGTTGGTAGCGAATCTCCGTGGCGGCGTCCACCGGCGTGCCGGTGAGCGAAGGTGGCATGCCGAGGTTGTGGCGATAGCCCCAAAAACCGCTGGGACAAATCACCAGCGGCTGGCCGCGGCTGGGACACGCGCCCTGGAAGCAATCACATTCTGAGAGCAGCCCGGCCTGCGACAGGGCTTGCAGAAAGGCCGGACAGAGCTGGTAGGCATCGACCGGCGCGGTGGTGTCGAAATCATAATCATACAGCATTGCCACCGGCAGGAGATGGCGAAGCGAGTCCTTGTTGGCGATTTGCACCAGACCGGGCTTGCGCATGAGTTCCTGCAACGCCCGCGCTTTCTCTTTGCCGCCGGCGAGACGATTGATCACCACATCATAAAAGCGGTAGCCGCGCTTGGCGAATTTGATCAGGTCCCCCTTGAGCTGTTCGAGCCCGCCGCCGCCGTTGTACTTGAACTGCTTGCCGGACTGCCACGGCTCGCTGTCACCCCAAGCCGCCAGGCGCAGCGCTTCGCGCGCTTTGGTGATGAGGTTTTGCAACTCCTGGCCGGGGAGGCTGGCGTCCCCCTTGAACGCGACATTGCCCTCGCCACCGAAAAAGCGAAAGCCATGCGTGCCGTTGCCGTTGTCGTTGAGCATCACACTCAGGCGATGCGGCTGCAAGTGCTCCAGCCGCGCCACGTCGAGGTTCCTGCTGAGCGTGAAATCCACGCGGGTCTGCAGGGCAGGCGGCATGCGCCGGCGCAGCAGCCGTTGCAGTCGCGCCGCCACCTCCACGGTCACGAGATGCGATTGCACCAGCACCTGTTCGCAGTAAATATTGCAGCGCAGGTGAAAGCGGCCGGCGCGCGCAGGCATCTTCACCAAAAAGAACAGCCGCCGCTGCAACCATGCCGCCGGGATGCCGGCGGGTTGCGCCGCCGGCCGGGTGACCGCCGCCATTCCATCCTGCTGCAATTGCAGTTCACCGACGTCCCCGCCGGCCGTCAACTCAATTTCGCTTTCAAAGGCGAACAGGGCGACTTTGAGGCGCGCTGCTTTGGGCAGATGTTCCACCGGCAGAGCCGTGGGTTGCAGGTCGATCGCGCCCACGATGCGCTCCCGGCTCACTTCAAACCAAAAATAGCAGGACTGTTTCGGCAGCAGGGGCTGCTGTGGGGGAAGGGGAAGGGCGGCATTTTCCAAACCCGCAAAGCCGGTATTCACCGTGGGCCGAGGCGAGGGCGCCGACTCGGCCCCCGGCTCGAAAGAGAGCGTGTCGTCCGGCGCCACACCCTCGAGATCATCGCCACTGCCGACGCCGCGATCGCGGGCCGGGTGGAAGCGATCCTCCGCAGGCGGTACACCACGAGGGTGCTCGCCCGCGCCACTTTCCCTTTTGCTGATCTTGGGCTTGAATACTCCGGGCCATGACCATGAACGCTTGGACTTGCGCGACGGCTCTGCCGGCGGCATTGGCGCGTAAGGATGATCCCGATCAACCTCGCTGTCAGGTGGAAGCGGTTCATGCCGCGGTGGCGCAGCAGCCGGAGGTGCCGCGGGCAGTGACTTTTCGAGCGGTGTTTGATCCGACGAGCCGCCATTCTTCGGCGGGGGTGCGGCAGCGGCAGCCCCGCCATAGTGATCCCAAATCGCGGCGATCATCTCAAGCACGAGTTGCCGGCGTTGCTCCTCCGGCATCTGCGCAAACAGAACGTGCCAATGTTCTGCCGAAACCACCGCCACTTCTGCCGGAAGGGCTGCGCGCCCCTCCGCCGCCAAATGAGGCCGCAAGGCCGCCAGCACACGATACTGCCACCATGGTGTCGTGAAGCCGTTTGCGATTTCACGGGATTCGGCTGCGAGCGCCGGCGAAAACCGGGGCGCCATTCGCAACAAAAGCCGCGCGCGCGTCACCTCCGGTGCCTGCCAGTGTGGCACGAAGGCCAGTGCCTGCTGCAATTGCGATTCATCGAGATGCGGCAACAGCCGGCTCAAAATCACTTCCTGCTCGGATTGCCACAAATCTCGCAAGCACCCGAGAGCTGCCGTGATCTGTGCAGTCGCGCAGAACGGCAGCAACGGCAGAAAGTGGCGCAGTGTGCCTGCCTCGGGCAGGCCGGCCGCTGGCACGCGCAGGCGCAGGGTCTGGTGCAACGTCGGGCCGGCATGTTCTGCGATCAGCGCCAGCGCCTGCAAGTATTCCTCGGACGATCCCTGGCTGCGCGCTTCCTGCTCGATTTGCGCTTGCAGCGGGCCGGGTGCGTGAAGCGCCAGTTCAAGCAAAGCGGCATGTCGCGCCGGACTCCAGGAAATCATCCGTGCCGCTTGCAGGCTCTCGCTGACGAGGCTGCTCTTTTCCGGTTCGGAGAAATGGGGCAGCAACGCCGCCAGTGCCAGGCTGCGCCAGCGTTCCTCGCTCATCGCGCGCGCCACCGCCAGCAGAGCATTGGCTTCGCCCGGCGGCAGCGGCGCCGGCACGCGGCTGAGCATGATCACCAGCGCTTCTTGCCGGTCGCTGTCGAGATTGGTCTGCTTTGCCAGCGTCAAAGCTGCTTGTGCGAGAGATTGCAGAAAGGGTGTCCCTGGCAGGCGGTCGGCCAGCAACGCGAGGGCAAGGGCACGATCCGCTTCACCGCGATAGAGGTTGGTGAGGTCAGCTTCGCGCACGGCCGCAAAGGCCGGCTCCAGCAGCGAAGAGGAGAGATGCGGCACGACGCGGGGAAAGCGCACCAGCTCGGTGGCCAGCAGCGCACGATCGCCCAACTCGTAGGCGCGCTGCAACAAGACGGCCAATGCCGCCAGCCGCTCGGTCTCCGGCATGAAGCCGATGCCGGTGATGGTGTTGACGGCCTGGGCGAGTACTTCCGGCGGCAACACCGGCGCCAGTTCACCCAGCAGCTCCGGCTCGGGCGCACCCGGCCGCTGATAGGGCGGCTCACCCAGCAACAATGTGCGCAGGGCGGCGTGCGGATCGTCAGGCATATCGTCTCACTCTCGCAGAACGATCACAAAAAGCTTGTTGCGCAGACTTCCAGCTTGTCCTCGCCGGCAGGCGGGCAGCCTGCGCTGCGCTTTCTCTCTGCAGCAAATCAATCCGGTGAAATCAAGAGCGTGAACCAGCGGCTGCGTTCAGCCGAGCGGCGATTTCTTGCCTTCTTGATCCGGCATGGCCATGGGTGTGCCGCCCTCCATGCGTGTGCCCTCGGGGATGAACTCATCCGGGCCGAGCTTCTTGCGGCGGCCGTCGAGAAACCAGTCGCGGTTGAAATTTTTGGAGGCCAGTACCATGATGATCAAAACGAAGAAATATCCGAAGAAGCCGGTGAACAGGCCGATGCCGTAGGCACCGAAGAGGTCGCTGCGCTGCGGAAAAATGGCGAGCACCGCGCTGCCGCCGATGGCGCCCACCAGGGTCACGATGTCGCTGAGCTGCACATCGCCCTGGCGGTAGCGGTTGATGTAATAAACATACCAGCCGATCACAGCGCCCAGGCCGCCGGCGCCGAGCAGTTGGATCAACGAAGCGGATTCGTTCATAAGCCCTCCTCAGGAGCGTGAAGATGATGAAGACGCGCGCCGGGAGAGATCCGCGCGCCACACTGTGTGAATCAGAAAGGCCAGGACCATCGCCAGCACGAAGGCGATGACCGCCCGCAGATTGACGAACACCAGTGGAACGAAAGTGGTGAGGATGGTGGCGGCGGCCAGCGCGAGAAATTTCAGGAAGGGATGGGTCGCCGGCCGGCGCGCCGTCAGCCAGGCCAGCAGCCAGCCCCACACCAGCCCCAAGCCGATGCTGCCGAGAAATGGAATCACGGGCGGCTCCTTTGCTTGCTCATCGCGGCGCAATCTTCACAGAAAAAGCCAGAAAGTCAACAGAGGTTTTTTGCCGACCGCGCCGTCTCTTGTTGTGCCGGCCGCCAGGGTCTGGGAATGTGTGCCCTTCTGACCGCCTCAGGAACGCGGAGGCGCCCAGGCAGGACGAGCCGCAAACGTCCTCAGCTCTGCTGCCATGCTGCAGGAAACTTCGCCTCTGCGCGGTGCGGCGCTGTCATTGTCGGTAACGTAATCGCTTCACGCTTCCCGCTCATGGGCGGTCCAGACCATGCCGAGTTTGCCGATTTTGGCCTGCACCGCCGCGCGCGCCCGCGCCAGCCAACTGCCGCCGCCATTTTCGCGCAGACGCTGCATGGCCAGCTCACCGTACAACCAGCGACTGGCAAAATCATAGTAGCGCCGCGAGTGCCGGCCGCGAATGCGATGATCACGATCACTGCTTTCCCGCCATTTGCCGTTTGACACAATCAGATTTTGCCCGGCCATGCGCTGGTAGTATTCCGTGCCCTTGATGGGATAGCTCACCGTGGTCAGCACGAGATCGGGGCTGGCTTTTTTCACATGATCGATCGTGGCGGCAATGTCATCTTCGTTTTCGTCCTCAAAACCCCACATCAGGAACATGCCGGTTTCCAGGCCGTAACGCCGGGCCAGCCGGGTCATGGCCTGCACCTGCTCGGCTTTGACGCCGCGCTTCATTTGATCCAGCAGCCGCTGCGAGCCGCTTTCCGAGCCCAGCCACACCCGAAAACAGCCCATCGCCGCCAGCAACGCCACAATATCTTCATTGAGACGATCGGCACGGCAAATGCATTCAAAGGGCAGCTTGATCGCCCGGCGCCGCAATTCCGCGGCATATTCGAACAGCCATTTGTGGTTGATGTTGAAAACATCATCGGCATACCACAGCAGGTCGGGGTGATAGGTTGCGCGCAACAGCTCGACTTCTTCGGCGCACAAGTGCGGGCTGCGCTTGCGCAGCGATTTGCCGAACACCGAGTGACTGCACCAGGTGCAGGAGTAGGGGCAGCCGCGGCTGGTGATCAACGATACTGCGCCCGTGCCATGATGTGTGCGCCAGGCATCAACGTATTGGTGCAGGGCAATGGCGCCGCGGTCGGGCAGGGGCAGAAGATCGAGATCGGGCAGCAGCGGACGCGCCGGTGTGCGCTGCACCCGGCCATGCTCGTCGCGGAAGACGATGCCGGCGACCCGCACGAGTTGATCCCTGCTCCCCGCCAGCAGAATGGGGAGCAGTTCTTCCAGCGTTTGCTCGCCCTCGCCGATGACGACAATATCCGCGCCGCAGTCGAGATATTCCTCGGCATAGCAGGGCGGATCTGGTCCGCCAACGATCACCGCGCAGTGGTGCTGCTTCGCCTGCTGGATCATCGCCAGGACGTTGCCTTTTGTCATGAGATTGGCATAGAGGCCGACCACGGCCGGCTGCTTCGCTGCCAGCAGTTGCACGAAGTCCTGCCTGGCTGCGAAAGTGCCATCGAAAATTTCCACGGCAAAATCCCTTTGCTTGAGATACGCGCAAAGGTAGAGCAGCCCCAGTGGCGGGTAGGGTTTCATGATTTCCCGCTCCCGGGCATCGTCCTGCAGAAAATAGCCGTGACAGAGAAGAAGGTCCATGAGTCAATTGGGAAAAGGTTGTGCTTGCCGGGCCTCGGATCCTGCGGTTCGGCATACCGTTGAACGACGCGGCCTCTGGTCCGCGCCCGGGAAGGCAACTTCAAATTGTCGTTTCAACCGCAGCCGCGGCAGCACAGGAATCTCAACGTTCATTCTTCCATTCGTAAATCTCAATCTTCGCCCCGCCGGGGCGAAACGGTGCAATCACCGGTGGCAGGTGTGCCAGGCGGGTGGGATCGAAGCCCTGATAATAAACCGGCTCATACATCATTAGGGGAATCTCGTGCACCCGTGAGAGGTGCGGACGCCACTTTGCCAGCCATTGCACCAGCTCCGGAAAACGCTGCACGATGGGATCCACCGCAAGCACCGCATGCCCAGCCTGCCGGAGCAACGAATCAAGCGCCGCAGGTTGCCGGCGGCGCAGCTCGAATGATGGCCGGTTCTCATAGAAATAGAAATTTTTGCTCATCTGGGTCAGCACCGGCAGGCGGACGCCCGCCAGGTAATCGGCCGCCCGGCGATATCCGTCGGTGCGCAATGCCAGCACCGGCAGTGCAGCCCGGCTGTTCATCACCAGCATGATGGTGGCGAGCGCAGCCTTGAGCAAATGATTGCGACGGCGGAGGAGACGTGCCGGTGCCTGCACGCCGAGTGCCGCCAGCAGGCACACTCCCGGCACCACCGGCAACAACAGCCGTGGAAAACTCAGGTAGAAAAGCGTGGCGGCTGTGAACAGCAGCAGCGCCAGCAGGAGAAACAAGCCGCTGCGATCGCGGCGCAGCAGCACGTCCAGCGCGCCGGCCACGGCCGCCAGCAACAATGCCGGGGTGAGCCAATGGCTGAGATAAAAATAGAGCGTGCGGGGTGGCGTCACCAGCAGCGCGGCCTGTCCGAAGGAATGCGCCAGTTGCGACTGCAGGACGGCGCCGTAGCCCACCGAAAACTGCACGAACAGGAACCAGGGCAAATACAGCAGGCCGGCAAGCACCGCGGCCAGACCGAGGTGGCGCCAGTGTTCCGCGATAATCACCGGCTGTTGTCGGCGCACAAAACGATACCACGCCTGCACCACGAGCCAGGCCCCGACAAGCAGCAGCGGAAAAAAGCCGTGATACTTGGTGTTCCAGCACAACCCGGTGAGCACCCCGCCACTGATGAACCAGCGCCGGCGATTTTCCCTGAGGCCAAGGAACAGAAATCCCAGACTCGCCCAAAACAGCAGCGTGAACGTGGCATCGGTCAGCGCCAGGCGCGAGTAGATGAGATGATACTCGGCGGTGGCCAGGAACAGCGCCGCGAGCAGTGCGGTGGCGCGGTTGAACCAGCAGCGGCCAATGGCATAGATCACCCCCGCGGTCAGGCTGCCGGTGCCGGCGGAGACGCCGATGGCGGCGTAATCGTGCACCCCGAACAGCAGAAAGCAGATTCCCACCAGCGTGGGAAACAAACCGGGCGCGTGCCCGGATTGAAAAATCCAGCCCTCTCTGCCGAAGGTGGCGAGCCAGCGGCCGGTCATGGCGTAAGAGCCTTCGTCGAAATGGGTGAGGCCCAGGCTGGTGAGCTGCCAGAAGCGCAGGGCGGCGGCCAAAGCAACGAGCAGCAAGCCGAGGCCAAGATCCATGCGCCGGCTTTCCCGGAAGGCGGCCGGCTGGGTGTGGAGGTGGCTGTTCTTCATCATGCCGGCGGGATCGGAGGGCCGTCCGCCCGCGACACCGGCCTGGCAAAGCAGGCGTGAGGGCTGCAGGTGCCGTCAAGCGTTCCGGGATTCACGTTTTCGGCAGTCCGTGTTTGATCACCTGTTCCATGGCGTCCGCGAAACGGTCGATTTCTTCGAGCGTGGTGTAAACATTGGGGGTGACGCGGATGCCCTCGAACTCGGCATGCTTGATGGGCACCACGATGATGCGGTGCTGTTCCCACAAATGGCGTGTGAGCGCCACGGAATCGACGCCCTGGATTTGCACGGTGGCCAGACCGCCGGCAAACCCCGGCTTCAGGCTGGTGTGCAGTCGCACGCGCTCGTGCTGCAGCAGCCGTTTGGCCCAGCGGTCGCGCAAATAAATCAGGCGGGCTTCCTTGCGTTGGGCGCCGATGCCCTGATGAAATGTGAGCGCCTCGGCGATGGCGAGGAAGTTGGCTGCCGGATGCGTGCCGATCTCCTCGAACTTGCGGATGTTGTCGTCCAGGAGGGCGGGCGCGGCCATCATTGGCCACAGACTTTTGATTCTGTCGCGGCGGACATAAAGCATGCCGGTGCCGTGCGGCGCGCACAGCCATTTGTGCAGGCTGGTGGCGTAATAGTCGCAGTCCAAATCGGCCTGCGTGAAAGCGAAGTGGGCGAAGGCATGCGCTCCATCGACGATCACCGGAATGCCGCGGCGGCGCGCCATCTGCACCACCTCCTTCACCGGCAGAATCTGGCCGGTGAGATTGATCATGTGGCACATGAGAATGAGCCGGGTCCGTGGCGTGATGTTCTTTTCAAAAAGAGAAACGATCAGAGCGGGATCCTCGCACGGCACCGGCAGTGAAAACTGACGCAGTTTGATGCGGTCGCGCCGTTCGCGCTGCTGCCAGGAGGTGATCATGCGGGGATAATCCTGGTTGGTGGTGAGCACCTCGTCCCCCGGCGCGAGATCGAAACCGAACTGGCAAATCTGCAGGCCCTCGGAGGCATTGCGCGTCACCGCGATTTCCTCCGCGTCGCAGCCGAAGGTGCGTGCCAGCCGCTGCCGCACACCCTCTCGCTCCGGCTCGAGAATTTGCCACATGGTGTAGACCGGCGCCTGGTTGGAAAAATCGAGATGGCGTTTCACGGCGGCTTGCACGATGGCGGGCGAGGGGCTGACACCGCCGTTGTTGAGATTGATCAGGCTGCGGTCGACCGTGAAAGCCTGCTGCACTTCGAACCAGAGCGCTTCATCGCTCGCCACTTCCGCCGGCGGCCGCGTTTCGCCGGCAAATGCATCATACACCGCCTGCCAGCGTGCCGGCCGCAGGGCGGGCAGAGCCAGCAGGGCGGCGGCGGCGCCACCCAGAGTCCCTAAAAATGAACGGCGATTGTACATGCTCTCTCTCCTCTCTTGCTGGTCAGCAGCCGGGAAAACAGTAAAAAAAGCCTGCGACTCACACTGTGCTGGCGGGTCGCGCACCAGCGACAACCCCAATCCGCATCTGCCGGAGAGCACCATGGCCCGACATTGCGTCTCGCAAAGAAACGAACAGGATGCCGTGGCGCAAACTGCCAGGCTGTGGCGCGGGCGGACAGGATCCTTTGCCCGACAGCAGAGGCTTTGCCGTGCCCGTGCTGCGCCGCCTCAAACCCGGGCGTCCCGTATTGCGTTGCGATCCCAGGGTGCCGCGTGGTTGAGGGCCGCCAGCACGCCGTCAACGGAATCCACCACCGACCACAGCAAGCGATGCTGCGGCCGCATGAAGCGCTCGCGAATGCAGCGTTCGAGCAGCTCGAGCGCGGGATCGAAAAAGCCGCGCAGATTCACGATCACGATGGGATGCGTGTGCAGCCCAAGGCGCTTCCAGGTGATGGCTTCGAACAGCTCCTCCAGGGTGCCGCTGCCGCCCGGCAGGGCAATCAGGCCCTGGGATTTTTCAATCATCAGGCGCTTGCGCTGATGCATGTCGTCGGTGATATGCAGCTCGGTGAGGCCAGTGTGGCCCCATTCCACTTCCTGCATGAACTGCGGCAGCACGCCGATGACTTTGCCGCCGGCGGCGAGCGCGCTGTCCGCCAGTGCCCCCATCAGACCGGTGCTGCCACCGCCAAAAACAATGGTGACACCGTGGTGCGCCAGCAGCCCGCCCAGCCGGCGGGTCTGCTCGAAATAGAAGGGATCACACTGGCTGCTGGAGGCGCAATAGACGCAAACCCGTTGCACGGGCCTTGCTCCTTTCGCTTGTTGCACCATCGGTTGTTCCGGCCGGAAAAAATGTCTGAACGATTGCCGGCCGCGAGGAATGCAAAATGAAACAAACCGGGCGTCCCCGGCTCCCCCGCGGTTCAAATCGGATCGCGGCATGAATGTCAGGTTGCAAAACAATCGTTGCTGTCGATGTTGCCACCCGATCATGATGAAAAGCAAGTTTCGGCGTAATGCCCTCAGGCAGCAATCCTGAAGGGGCTGCCACGAAAATTCTTTTCACAAGAAACTGTCCAAACTCCTGCCGGCGTATTTGCGCTTCCCCTGCGTCACCCCGCCGGCCCCTGCCTCTTCCAGTTCGAACACCCGATTCGGTTTCTTCAGCCACCACAAGCGCGCCCGCGCAAGCTGCAGCAGCGGCCAGCGGCCGGCGGCAGCCAGCACCCGCCGCAGATTGCGCGGGGTCAGCAGCGCAGGCCGGCGCCGCATCTCCGCGAACAGAGCCGCCGTTTTGCGCAGCCGGAACTCCTGATGCACGACGCGATGCAACTGGCGGTAAAAATCCGGCTGATACCGGCCGCGGAACATCAAATCGAGATCGTTGCTGTGCTCCCAGTTGCGTTTCCCGCCCAGCTCGCCCTGGACACGCTCATAAAAGCGTGTGCCGGGCAGCGGATAGGACACCGAGATGCCGATGTCATCGGGCCGGCAATCGTGCACCATCTGAATCGTTTTCGCGATGTCGGCATCGCTCTCACCGGGATAGCCGAATTGCAGAAAGAAACAGACTTCCAGGCCGTGGCGGTGCAACCGTTCGGCGGCGGCATAAATCTGCGCCACGGTCGTGCCCTTGTCCATCGCCTCGAGGATCTTCTGCGAGCCGGATTCCGCGCCCACCCACACGGTTTTGCAGCCGGCCTGCTTCAACGCCACGACGACTTCCTCGTGCAGCAAATCGACGCGCGCCTGAATCTTGAAGGGGATGACCGCGCCGGCGGCATGCACCGCACGCGCGAAGCGCTCGACCCAGCCCGGCTTGAGGCCGAAGATGTCATCGCTGAACCAAATGTGATCCGGCTGGTACTGGCGCTTGAGCCAGGCCATCTCCTGTGCGACATTCTCGGGCGAGCGGGAATTGTAGCGATCGCCGTAAATCGGTTTCGCGCACCAGTTGCAGCGAAACGGGCAGCCGCGCGTGGTGACCATGTTCATCGAAAAATAGCCGTGCTTGCGGCGCCAGGCATGGCGATAGGCCTCAATGTCGACCAGATCCCACGCCGGAAACGGCAGTTGATCGAGCTCCTTGAGAACGCCGCGGCTGGCAGTGGTTGTGATGCCGCCGTTTTGCCGGAAGGCGAGGCCTGCGATTTGATCCAGCGGCTGCGGCCGGCGCTGCAGCATCGCATCCAACAACTCGGCCAGCGAGATTTCACCCTCGCCCAGGAGGACATAATCCGCGCCTGCCTCGAAGTAGAGCGGTTGCTGATCGGTGGCATCGGAGCCGGCGACGATCACCGGCACCCCGAGGGACTTGGCGAGCTTGATCATCGCAAAACAGGCGGCGCGCATGCGCGTGAGACACATCTTGCTCAGCCAGTTGAAGCTGTCCTCATAGAACACCACCACGCGCGGCTGATAGCGCTCGAGCATTGGGCGCAGCGCGGCCGGGCTTTCGGCGAGCATGCTGTCGAACAGGGCCACGCGATACCCCCGGGCGCGCAAATAGGCGGCGGCATACAATGTTCCCAGCGGGGGATAGGGCTGCATCGCCCGCCACTGTTTGGGATCGAAACGGAGAAAAAAAGAATGGGCGAGCAAAACATCGATCATCGCGGCTTTCCCGTTGTTGCAATTGTGAACGACCGTTTCATCGTGGCTGAAGACCTCCCGCCGCGACCCTCCTGCGCAACAGGCACCACGCCGCTGCCGGAGAGGAGGCTGGTACCATGACCGCTGAAGACAAACTTGCGAAAAGGCGGCCTCATGATTCCGGCCAGTGCGTGACTTCATAAACCGTGGCCTGCGCCAGACGCAAGACCGGCCGGCAACGCTGTGGCTCGGCGCGCACGAATTCCGTGAAAAAGACATCCGCCGGCAGCCAGGGCTGAAAATTCGTGAAGAGCACCAAATATCTCACCTGCTGCCGCCGCACGTAGTCGAGCAATTCCCTGCGCTGCGCGCGGGTGAGCAGGCCGGCGCACAGAATTTTTTCGCGGTGATATTGGGACTGCGCCGCGATGCGCTGATACGCCATGGGGGCGGCATCCTGCAAATGGTGAAAGCGTTCCGCCACCACCAGCGCCTTTTCGCCGGAGGACAGCACGCCATCCAGGAAGCGGGCAATCTCGTACGGCACGCGAAATTCGGGATTGGCATGCAGCCGCGCCATGGGAATGGCCGCATAAAGTGTCAAGCCGGCCAGCAGCAACGCCGTCACAACATGCGCGCCGCAGGGGGTAAGCCCGCGTGCCCAGCAGTCGCGGCGCTGCCTCAAATTGGCGACCGTGGCCTGCATGCCGATCACGGTGAGCAGGAGTGCCAGGCTCAGCGGGATCGCGGCAAAACGATTCACCGTTTCAAATTCCCTGCCGATGATGAAAAAGAAGAAAATCAACACCAGTGCCGCCCAGGCGCAGAGCAATTTCAAAACCGGAGGCCGGAACTTAGGCTTCTGCCACAGCGCCCGCATCCCGGGCAGGGCAAAGAGCAAAAGCGGCGAGCCGAAAAGTCCCAACCAGTAGAGCATGCGGCCGGCGTAGCGGACCGCCCAGCCCAATTCAAAATGCGGCTGCCAGGCATAAAAGGTGCGATCCGCGGTTTGAAACAAAAAGCCGTGCCATTCC
Source organism: candidate division KSB1 bacterium (assembly GCA_034506255.1). Taxonomy (NCBI): domain Bacteria; kingdom Pseudomonadati; order Candidatus Zhuqueibacterales; family Candidatus Zhuqueibacteraceae; genus Candidatus Coneutiohabitans; species Candidatus Coneutiohabitans thermophilus. The sequence goes on from JAPDPX010000010.1 coordinate 27,723, forward strand.
CCCCAATGGACTTGGCTGAGCAGCAGCCACAGCCCCGGTGCCCAGCCAAAGAACAGCGCGGCGGCAAAAAAGTTTTTGCTCACAACACCGACACGCGCCCCCGTGGCGGGGGGCCGGCTTTTCCACAGGACAAGCAGGGGCAGCGCAAACCAGGCTTCATAGCGCGTGAGACAGGCGAGGCCGTAGAGCAGACCACCGGTGCGCGAGCGCAGCATGTGCTGCGGCTGAAACAACAATGCCAGCGCGGCATAAAACAGCCCGAGGAAGAGCACGTCCTGATAGGGCATGAGCGAGAGAATGACAAAGAGCGCATTGGCCGCGAACAGCAGGCCGCCGAGGCGGGCGAAAGCCGGTGTGCAGCACCGCCGCAGCAGGAGATAAAAGCCACAGGCTGCCAGGCTGCCGAGCACGGCAAAGAGCAGGCGAATCGGTACGATGCTCCGGCTGAGCAAGGCCGGCAGGTAAACCAGCGCCTGGGTGAGCGGCAGCCAGTGCGCGAGAAAAAGCGAGTCGCGAAAGTAAAGCCGGCCGATGCTGTCATTGCCGTAGGGCGCGGGAAAGAGCCAGAGCAGCAACAGGCGCAGCGCCACTCCGAACGAGAAGATGAGCAGCATGTCGCGGCGGATGGTGTCCTGCGGCCCGGGCACGCGCTTCATCCGATGGTCAGGGCAATTAAAGAGACGGCGGCGTGCATGGCGATGCCGGCGGAGAGGCCAAACCAGAACATTTCGGGCGGCAGCGCGCGGCGGCAGCGCCGGAGGGTGTAGACGCCCAGCGGAACCCACAGCAGCATGCCCGACACCAAACCCGGCGAGTAGGTGGCGGTGATCAGGGTGCCGATCCCGTGCAGCATGCCATTGATCATCACCAGTGCGCCGTATCCGCAAAGCAGCCACCGCCAGGCTGGCGCGCGCAAGATCAGCAGCATGCTGGCGATCATGATGCTCATGAAGGCGGCATTAATGGTGAGAAATTGCCCGGCGGTCAGCCCGTTCCCGGCGAATTGGACCAGCCAGCGATAGAAGCCCTCCCCGCCGCAAAATTCCTCGCCGAGATGCACGAGATAAGTGGCCGGGAAGAGCCACACCCATTTTCCCGCCAACGCCGACGGAGAGGGCGTGAGGGTGAAAGACATGACCGGACATCCGCCGAATTTTTGCTTGACTTGCTGGTGGCACGCCCCCCATTTTCCAACCATGACAACGCTTTCCATCATCGTGCCGGCTTATAATGAAGCAAACACCATTCGCGAGATTTTGGCGCGCGTGCAGCGCGTCGAATTGCGCCATCTTGGCATCCAACCCGAAATCATCGTGGTCAATGACGGCTCACAGGATGGCACGGGAGAGATTCTCGAACAACTGGCGGCAAGCGGGAGCTTCACGCTCGTTCATCAGCGCCGCAATCGCGGCAAAGCTGCGGCAGTGCAGGCGGGATTGGCGCAGGCCTCCGGCGAGCTCATTTTGATTCAGGATGCCGACCTGGAATATGATCCTCGCGATTATGCCGCGCTGCTCGCCCCGGTTCTCGCCGGCCGCGCCGAAGTGGTTTACGGCTCGCGCATTCTGGGAGCGCGCGTGTTCGGCACGCGGGATTATTCCTCGCTGCCTTTCTATTGGGGCGGCCGGCTGCTGAGCTGGCTGACCAACGTGCTGTTCGGCAGCCGCCTGACGGATCAATCCACCGGCTACAAACTCTTCACCCGCCGCGTGCTCGCCCGGGTGTTGCCGCTGGAACATGCCGGCTTCGAGTTTTGTGCGGAAGTGACCGCCCGGCTCGCCCGCTGCGGTTGCGCCATTCATGAAGTCCCGGTGCATTATTATCCCCGCTCGCGCGCCGAAGGCAAGAAGATCACCTGGCGACACGGTCTGCGGGCGTTGTTGACGTTGCTGCGCTATCGCTTTCGCCCGCCCGCAAAACTGGCGCAAGATAGAGAGCTTTTGTCAGGAAGTCAAGCCGGCAGGCGAGCGTGATTTGCCCGCCGCGTGTCATGCCGACCTGTTCAGCGCAGAGCCGGCGGCACGGGCAGTGCGAAAAGTGCGCTGAATTCCAGGCCGCGGCCGCGGTCGGAAGTGAAGAGAATGCGGTCATGCCCGGCGTCCCAAACGGGCGAAGTATTGTGACCGGCAACCGTGGTCAGCAAGTGAATGCGGTCGGCGGCCGCGGGCATGCGGCGGCGTGCCAGCTTCACCGCGGCGAGCGTCAGCGTGGCGTTGTGCCTGCGCGCGAACAGCAACACGCTTTCATCCGGCGACCATGCCGGCTGCTCCAAAGGTTCATCCGCGGCCAGCACCAGTTCGTCACGGCCATCGGAAAAATCATGCAGCCGCAATTGAAACCGGCGGTTCTCCGGCGCGGCGGCATTGCCATCTTCGACGCAATAGGCCAGCAGATTGCCGTGCGGCGAACAGGCGGGATCATAGAACCGCATCTGCTCACCAGCGGCGGTGCGCAACACGCGCAGTTGCAACTGCTCCTCGGCCAGCACCGCCAGGAACAACGCATCGCCGTTGACATAGACAAAACTCTTCCCGGCCTCCCGCCAGCTCGGCTGGCTGCCGGCCACCACGAAATGCGGTTCCTCCCCCTGCCGGCGGCTCAGCCAAATTTCATCACGACCGTGCACGATCGTTTGCACCAGCAGACTGGCATCATCCCCGGCGAGATCCGGATGGTAATAGTTGCGGCGCGCCAGCGGCGTCCACCGGCCGGAGTCCGCGGAAAAAATGGTGTATTGCTCGTTCCAAAACTCGCAATAGCTGAAGACCAGACGCCGGCGGCCAAGATCGGGATGTTTGATCAGCAGCCCCTGATGGCGTTTGAATTCGGCGTCCTCCAGGGCCAGCCAGGTGGCGCCGTCCTCCGCTGGTGCCGGCCGGCCGCGGCTGGCCGCCAAAGCGGAGAGACTCGCGATCAAAGTCACCGCAACCGCCAGCACTCTGCCCAGTTTGGTTTTCGTTGGCCGTAGCGAAATCAGCGGCCGGAAAAAGCGCCAGGCCAGCACGCCGAAGAGCAACAACAGCCACAAGCGGGAATATCCCAGCGGCGTGAGCCAGCCCTGCGCCAGCGGCATGAGTTTGACATAATGCGGCAGATTGATCACGATGAACAGGACGGCAAGCGCCGCGGCGGCGTGCGCGCGTTGCTGCTCGAGCAGGATGGCGGCGAAGGCGGTGGTGGTCAACGTCAGCAGCAGAAAATGATACGTCGTGCCGCTCGGCGAGACCAGCAGAAACCACAACGGCAGCAAGCCGATTTCGAACAAGAAGTGGTGGCGCGGCGCCGCGAAGCGCACCACGGCGAACAGCCACACGGCCAGCGCGGTGAAGCCCCAAAATGCCGCCGCGCTGAGGAAGTGAAAGGCCGGCGGGCAGGCCAGCGGCGGCGCGGGATTGAGGGTGGCATTGTAGACAAACAGCCGGCGAAACAAACTGGCCCACGATTGAAACAGAATGGCAAAGGGATCCTGGATTTCGCCGCGCCAATGACGCGGAAAGACTTCGGTGAGAAAAACGCGAAATGGCTCGACGCCCGCCAGCAGCGCGGCTGCGCCGGTGACGGCGGCAACCGTCGCTCCGGCCGCGAGCACCAATCGCCAGCGCCGCCGCCACGCAAAATAAGCCACAAAAAGAATCCCGATGTACTTCATCGGAAGCAACAGGCCGAGCCACATGCCCGCCTGCAAATCTTTACCCTGCTGCTGCGCAAGCAGGCCCAGCACGAGCGTGGCGGTGAGCAGCAGATACATTTGGCCGAACAGGAAGTTGTTGATCAAACCGAAACCGGTGCCGAGAAAGATCACCGCGGTTGCCAGCCAGGGCAGCCGGGTGAGGCGGCTCAAACCGTAAATGCAGACCCCCACCAGCAGGAGATTGACCGCCGTCCACACGTTGCGCGCCGCGATTGCCGGGAGGAACGTCAAGGGCAGAAACACGATGGCGGTGGGCGGCGGATGCGGGATGAATCCGCCGACCTGGTTCACAATGCCTTTGCGGTCCATCTCCATTTGGAACCAGACAAAATCCTGATACGCGCGTGCCAGCGGCGCGCCCTCGCGCACCAAACATGCGGCAGTGTAGTAATTGGCGAAATCACCGCGCGTGTTGTTGAAGGCGGGAAGAACGCCGAACCGGAGGATCAGCAGCGCAAAGCCGGTGAATGTCGCCGCGAGCACAAACGCAAGGCGGCGCGATGATGAGAGAGTTGACCGCATGCGAGAGCCGTTGTCCAACATTGGCACGAAAACGCTTTGCACTGGCTTCCAGCCCGCTGTTGCCAATTTTCAAGGCAGGCAAAAAAATTCTCAGATAAAGACGCGAAGTCGCAGAGGGGGCACCATGAATTTTGCAGGGCTCGTGTTGCCCTCACCGCCTGCGATTGAAATCGCAGGCTCAAAGCTCGAGTCGGCCCAGGCCGGCTCGTTACCCGATTGCCGGGCAGCCGCCTTCAGGCGAAAGATGGCAACAAGAATTTGTGTTGTTGCAGCCTTGCGTTTGCTTCGTCCTCGAATTCCACCGTTTCGAAAAAGTTGGCTGCACCGGGCTTGCCGCCGGCATTGCAAACAGCAGCTTTGCGCGATATTTTCATCCTGATGAGGCCTGCGCGTGACAGGGCACTCACCCCGGAAAACTGGCACCATCGCGAAGCTTGCAGGACGCGGATGAGAATCCGTGCAAATCTGTGCTCGTCCGTGTCCGATAAAATTTGCCGCGCGGTTTCGTCTCAACGCGCGAGCAGCCGGGCACCCGGCGCCGCGCCGCACAGGAGCTGCCGCAAAGTCGCCAGACTGATATTGCCGCCGCAAATCACCACTGCGACGGGCCGGCCGCGATACGCATGGGCTTGCTGCAGAAAGCCGCCGAGCGCCACTGCCGCCGCGCCTTCGATGAGCTGATGATGCGTTTCGATGAACCACAGCAGTGTCGCGCCAATCTCCTCCTCGGTGACCGTCACATAGTCATCCACGAGAGTGCGGCACAACGGCAGTGTGATGGCATCGGCTTCGACCCCGCCGGCTGTGCCGTCGGACAGGGTGGGGAGCGATTCCAGTTCCACGATGCGCCCGGCTTTCACCGATGCGATCATCACGCAGGAGTTGCGCGGCGAGCAACCGATAACTCTGACGCCGGGCCAAACGGCCTTGAGGCTGGCCGCGATGCCCGCGATCATGCCGCCGCCGCCGAGCGCGACGAACACCGCCTCGAGATGGTCGTGCTGGCGCGCCATTTCGACCCCGATCGTTCCCTGACCCGCGATCACCTGCTCGTCATTGTAGGGCGAAATGTAGATCAGACTGTTTTCGCGGGCATACTCGCGCGCGAAGATCTCGGTGATCACCGAGTCGTGGCCATGCACGCGAATCTCCGCGCCCAGCCGGCGAATGGCCGCCAGCTTCGCGGGCGAAGCATTGTCCGGCACGAAGATCAGTGGTTTGATGCCCAGCTTGCGGCCGGCGAAAGCGACGGCCGCGCCGTGATTGCCGGTGGAGGCCGCGACCACCCCGCGGCCGGCCTGCGCCGGATCGAGGGCGAGCATCTTGTTCAAGGCGCCGCGGGCTTTGAAAGAACCGGTGTGCTGCAAATTCTCCAGCTTCAGATAAACCTCGCAGCCGGTGTCCTGGCTCAGTGGCAGGGAATACTCGAGCGGCGTCTCCTTCACATGCGGCTGCAAACGCCCGGCAGCCTGCAACACCCGGGCAGCGAGATCATTCATGGCAGTGGCCTCGTTGTTTTCAGTTTTCGCTTCACGAGCACCATACTCACTCCGTGTCGCACGGCGCGGAGGAATTGACCCTGCCGGCGGCCCGGTCCACCACCGCAGACTCCGGCAGAGTAGACCGCTGCAGCGCGAAGTAGCAGCCGAAATACAAAACACAACACAATGATTCGCTGGCCACGCTGCTGATCGCGGCGCCGAGTGCGCCCCAGCGCGGCATGAGCAAATAGTTCAGCACTGCATTGCACGCCACCGCCGCCGCCATGATGCCCATGTTCCACGCCGGTTTGCCGGCCTGGAAGAAGACGTAAACCAGCGTCGAATACAACGCCAGCGGGATGATCGACCATACCTGCACACGCAGTATGGTGGCCGTGCCGGGGAAATCATATGTTTTGGCGATGAGCCAATCTGCCAAAAGGAAAATGCTCACCGCGAGGCTCAAACTGAGCGCCAATTGCACCCGCAGGGTCTTCGCGGCCAGCGTGCGCAGTTGTGCCGAGTTTTTCGGCATGCCTGCAATTGCCGGGAAGAACGAAGCAACAATGACGGAGGGCGCGACCCGCAGCACTTTGACAAAGCTGCCGGCTGCGCCAAACACGCCGACTTCGGCATGGCCGCGCAGCGCCGCCAGCAGCATCACATCCAGGCGATAGTGCAGAATGCCGAGCAGGCCCGTGACGAAAAACGGCAGCGCGGTTGCGAAGGATTCGCGTGCAATGGTCCGGTCAAAACCCGGCCCGGCCGCAAGCAAGCTGAAGCCCTCTTCGCGGCGATACCTCAACCAGAGGGAAATCATCCTGGCAATTTCGAGCAACACCAGCAGCCCGATAATCGTTGGCAGGGCATGACCCGCGCGCAGCAGACCCCAGCTGGTGAACACCAGCAGCGCGCCATGGCCCACAGTGGCCCACATGGGAAATGCCATTTTCTGCCGGCTGCGAAACGCGGCCTCAAACGTTGCTCCCAGGCCGCGCGGCAACAGCAGCAAGCCGAAAATCAGAAACAGGCTGCGTTCCTCCGTTTTCTGGAAATAGAAAAAAGAGAAGAGCAGCAACCCCGCCGTTGCCGCCAGGCCCAGGAGGATTTTCAACAGCAACGTGTTTTTTAAAATGCGGTTTCCGGCCGCCGGCGCGCGTCCCATCTCCTGCACCAATGAAGTCGATTGCCCGAGATCAACGGCGTATGAAAACGGCATGAGCATGGCCGTGAAGAGAGTATAAAGCCCGAGCGCCTCCCGCCCCAGCGTTCTGGCCAGCAGCACGGAGAACGCAAACAACGCGGCCAGCGTGCCGAGATTCATGATCAGAAGACAGGCCGCGTTCTTGAACAGTTTCGACAGAAGGGCGGGCATGGGAAAGGGCCGCTCAGCCGGGAGCCGGCTCTGCGGCGTATTGCTCCGCAGAGTCGATCGCACCACGAAAATTTTTTCGAACGGCGTGCGCCAGGAGAAAAAACAGAACCAACATTGCGCTTTGCCCCCTTGCATCCTCGCAGTGACAAATTGGTTTGCAGCTCAATAGCCGCGTCAAGAGTCAGACTGGAGGGATCGGAGGCGGATTTTCGCAGTATGGCGGAGATGGCATCAATGTGACGGATGGCGCTTTTCGCCTCACACGCGGCCGCGCACCTTGGCAAACCACCAGCGCAGGCCGACGAAGAGAAAGCGCCAGTCACGGAAAAACTCCGGCGGTTTGCCTTCGAAAGCATGGCCGACGAATTGAAAAATCCAGCCGATGACAAACAGGGTCAGCGCCGGCCGCCAGAGGTTCGCAATAAAGGGCGAGACTATGAACAGCAGCACCGACAGGGCAATCAACGGAATGCCGACGGTGTGACACGCACGATTGACGGGATGCTGGTGGCTCTGCGCATACTGGCCGATCCATTCGTCCCAGGTTTTTCCGGCGAACATGGTGTGCGCTCCCTCTTGAGTTGGGTTGGTGACGACTGCTGCAAAACCAACAACAGTTGCATTGCCTGTTTGCTTCGCCGCCCGGCATTGATCCTGATGTCATCCGCAACATGCGATCGCGACACCGCAAGCAATCGGCCATCACCGCCAGTTTCTGCTCCGGTTGGGCGGGCGACTTGTTTTTCGTCTCAACGTGCCGCCTCAGCAGGGCCGAGGCAGGCCACTTCACTGGCCGGACGCTTGCCGCGCCGCGAGGCTGCCTGGCGTCCTTTGACGAATATGGCTTGCGCCGGCGCTGACCCGCTGCGAATCTTGCGCAATTGCCCGATGTTTTGCAAGCCTGCGGCTTTTTCCCGCGGCCGCCTCAATATCTCTCGTACAAACTGAACCCCTTCTTCAATTGCTGCAAACCCCAGTAGGCATACACCTCCAGCGGAAAGCCGAACTTGTGGCGCTGCACGCGCAGCCGCGCCGTGGGCTTGAGCAGGTTGAGCAGCAGCGTGTGTTTCCAGGAAAAAGCCTTCTCCCCGACTTTGACCTGATGATAGCCAAAGCGAAGGTATTGCCGGATGGCCTGCAGGCGGCGATGGCCGGCTTCACCCAGCCAGGGCAAATAGGTGACACGCGGGTAAAATTTGGCCCATTCTTCCAGCGATTGCGGGGCCTGCAGTCCCATCTTCAAACTCACCGGCCACAGCGGCGAGCCGGGATAGGGGGTGAAAATGTTGGTGTAGCAATCGGCCTTGTCATAGGCGGAATAGATGCGGTGAATGAGATCGAGGGTGAGACGCAGATCCGCCTCGGTTTCGGCCGGCAGCCCGAAGATGAAGCCGAAGCTGGCGCGGATGTCCGCCTCTTTGCAGCGCTGCACCGCGGCGAGCGTCTTCTCGGTGTTGGATTTTTTCTCGATCGATTTCAGCACTTCGTCGGAGCCGGATTCCGCACCGAAGTGAATGCGCACGAGCCCGGCACGGCGGTAGAGGCGGGCCTGCGCGGTGGTCAGCCGCGCCCAGGAATCGGCGCGGTCCTGGATGTACCATTGGAAGGGCACCGCCGCACGCACGAAGCCCTCGGCGATCTGCAGGCTGCGCTCGCGCGAGGCGAAAAAAAGATCATCGATGATGCCCACCAGTCCCAGGCGGTATTTGCGCACGAGATAGGTAACTTCGTCGACCACCTGCTCGACCGGCAGCACGTCGAGATTGCGGCCGTACACCGAGGCGTTGGAGCAATAGCTGCAGTTGTAGGGGCAGCCGTGGCTGGAGGAATACATGATCCAGCGCATGCCGTGCAGGGCCTGGTAGCGATCGTAATCAATCAGCTCATAGCCGGGAATGCGGCTGGGCAGCTCGGCGACGCGCGGATAATGGCGGGCGGGATTCCACTGGATGTGGTCGCCCTCCTTCCAGAGAATGCCGGTCACGTCCGCCAGGGGGGCGCCTTCGGCAAAATGTTGCGCCAGCTCCAGCATGGTCATTTCGCCCTGGCGCAAGGCTACAACATCGACGAAGGAAGCCTTCAGGGTTTGTTCCGGCAGAATCGAAGGATGCCAGCCGCCCAGCACGATGGGGACGCCGGGATATTTTTCCTTGACCGCACGGCCCACCTGCACCGCGCCATCGATCATCGAGCCGGTGATGAAGGACATGCCCAGGCAGAGGGCATCATCCATTTCGCGCAACACGGCGTTGACGTAATCCGGCTCGAGCGCCGCATCGATGATTTTGACCTCGAAGCCGGCAGTGACCAGCGGTCCGGCGATGGCAATGAGTGCCAGCGGCGGGCAGGCTTCGTCGCTGCCGTAGGAGGGAAAAAAGAAAACGACTTTTTTCTTGCGGGACATGGGAAGCGATCCTCGAAAGCAAAACGACGGTAATCTCTCGGTAGCATGAATGTGTGGAGCGGCACAGGCATCCCTGCCCAATGCTGCTGACTTTTTCCCAGCAATAAAATCCAAAAGCCAAAACACGCAGGGACATGAAGCCGCAGAGGTTTCGCAAAGAATAATCGTTCCGCCACGGTTTGACGGTGGCTTTATCTTGCGATCATGCGGAGGCTCTCGGCAGATCTGCCACGGCCAAGCCGTGGCAGATCGAAAAGGGACGCAACTGTCACCGTAAAGATTTTTGAACCATGCAGCCCACCAAGAGCACGAGCCAAAATCTGGTGGCCTGTGCGGTTTTTGTGGTGCTGAGACTTGTTGTACGGCAAGTGCGGCAGAAAAACCCTTTGCGGGAGAGTTTTTTGCTTTGTTTGTGACATTGGGCATCCCCGCCTGCAGACCAGATGTCTGCGCCACCGTTCCTGCATGTAACTGAGGCATTACCAACAAAGCTGATTTGGCATCGGGCGGCGTGGCTTGAAAAACGCTCCACCACGATCCGGCTGTGGCCTCGGGCAGCAGCATCCCATCTCCCGGCCACGGCAAAACCTTGTTGCACGGCTTCGTCAAAACTCGCGAGCGTCAGGCGGCTTCACAAGATTTCCAAGCCCGGTTCGGTCACCGCCGCACGCTTCAGGCGTTGCGCGATGGCGGCCGCCAGCAGTTTTTCAACACCGTCAACTCTGGCGCGCACAGTGGCCACTTTCGCGGCAGCAAAAACCGGGGCCATGTCCACATCCCCGAGACGAGGCCGCCCGGCAATCATCACTAGGCGAAGCGCTGCACGTCTGGCGGTCACCAGTGCGCCGAAGGGATCGCCGCCGCGCGCGGGAAAAACCACCAAATCCGCGGGCCCGCCGGGGGCGAGGCGGCCGGCCCGCGGCAGGCGCAGAATTCTTGCGGCATCACTGCTCACCATGCGAAAGAGCGCCCTGGCATCGACTTGCCGGGTGGCATGCGCAATCTGCAATTCCGCCAGCAAATCCTGCTCACCGCTCAGGCGCGAATCGCTGCCCAGCGCCACCCGCCCGGCGGCCGCCAGTTCCGCCACCTGCGCGGTTTCTCCGAACAGAAATTGATTGGAGGACGGACACCAAATCAATGCTCCGCCACGGTCGATCACACGTGCGCGATCGGCAGCGGTGAGGCCGACGCCGTGCACGAGCACCGTGTTGGCCTGCAGGCATCCCAGTTCCTGCAGGCGCGTCAATTCCGCCGCGGCCGCGGCATCAATGCCTTCGGCGAGATGGATGATCCAGGGCCAGCCGCGCGGTGTGCGTCGATACGCCGCCGCGACCTTTTCGCCGTCAATCAAGAGCGAATGGCTGTGGCGAAATTTTTTGACCACGCGCACCGGAAAGCCGTGGTCGAGCGCGCGCTGCCAGGGATTGTGATGGCACACCGTGGTGACGCCACTGAGCAAATTCTTGATCCCACCGATCCACAAGCGATCCGCGACCGGAATGGCCAGCGGCCCGCGCAGATCCGGATCCGTCGCGAAGCGCGGCTGAAAGTCGGCAATCCACTCCGCGACATTGCGATGGTGCGCGCGCCATTTCAGGCGCTGGAAGCAGTTGAATTCGAGATGATCATGGGCGTTGATCAGGCCGGGCGCAAGCAGATCGCCGCCGAGATCGACAATCAGATCGCCGCGGCCGGGCACGGCGTCGATCGCATCCACGCGGCCATGCCGGAGGCGCAACGAGGTGGCGATGATGCCCTGTTCGCCCAGGAGGGCGGCGTTGATGAAGGTGAGGGAAGCCTCGCGACCACGGTTGCCGATCAAAGAAAGCAGAGGGCGACCCGGCATGTCATCTCACCCGCGATTTTCGCCCCGCATTTTATTTGCCCGAATCACCAGCACCGCCGGGAACCCCCGCCAGCGATGCGCGACGGCGATTTTCGGCTCGTGCACGACGGTAATCTGCAAGCCGGCGGCGTGGCAGGCCGCGACATGATCTGCAAACCCGTGCATGAAGTGGCGCACCGTGTATTCCCTGCCGTCCCGGTCATGAAAGGTTCGCCGCCAGCCGGCAAGAGCGCCGAATGGATGAAAATCCGAATAGAGCAATTCACCGCCGGCGCGCAGGACGCGGGCGATTTCGGCAAGGACGGCGTGCAAATTTTCCACATGCCCGACCGCCAAACCGCACACCACGAGATCGAACGACTCTGCGGCCAGCGGCAGTGCCCGCAGATCACCCTGCAGCAGTTGATGATGATGTGCCGAGGCGGCCGCCAGCATTTCCCGTGAAAAATCCAGACCGAGCACCTGCGCCGCGCCGCGTTGGCGCAGAATGTTGAGATAACGCCCGCTGCCACAGGCGAGATCGAGGCAGTTTTTGTTGCGCACCCCGGGCAGCAGCGCGAGCATCGCCGCCTGCTCCATTTCCATGAAGAGATTGTGCGGCGCGGGGGGATAAGTTGCCGCCCAGCGCGCATAGGCGGCGGCGGGTTCGAGGAGATTGCCGCTTTGCGGCAATTCGGCGCCGTTCGTCAGGCTGCCGGAATCTTGGGCGGATGCGGCAGCGCGGCCGAACCTCACAAGCCGCCTGCGGGATGACACCATGAGGTAGTCATGTAAACGGGCAAACATGTCTCAAAACCCGGTGGTCTCCGGCCGCTGATAGCCGAAGAATTTGTGAAAGGCGCGCAGTTCGAAAGGGTAATGATAGAATTTCAGGTGATAACGCCAGCCACCCAGGCTGCGCAGCACGATGCGCTTGCAGCGATTCATGTTTCTGTCGGTCACCGTGGGATAGTAGGCGTTGAGCACGCTTTCGAAATCACGCACCCGTTGACGCAGGCGCGGGTTGAGCCACGGCAGGCTGGGGTCGCGGCGGATCGAGAAATGGCGCCAGTCGCCGCTCACCCACTCGCTGAGCGTGTCGGGGAATTTGAAGCCCAGGGCGCGTGCCTCCTGGTAAAGCGTGCCGTCGTGCGGCACCGGGGTGTAGAGATAGAGGATCACTTCGGTGGCGGGATTGACGCGTTTGAGGCGGCGGATGAATGCGATCGTGTTCTCGATGTCGGCCAGCGGCTCGGGCGGATTGCCCATCACGAAGGAAAACTCCGGCACGATGCCGTAGGATTTCATGCGCCGGGCAAGCGCCACCGTTTGCTCCACTTTGAACCGGCCGCCCTTGTTCATGCGCTGCAGCAGTTCCTCCGAGCCGGTTTCGGCACCACTGAACACCATTTTCAGGCCGCTGGCTTTCATTTTTTGCCAGGTGGTGTCGGCGTAGCGCATCAACTCGTCGACCCGGCCCAGCGCCCACCAGTTGATGCGCAGCGGGGTGATGCGTTCGCAGAATTCCGCCACCCGCGGCTCGGAAATGAAAAAATCCATGTCATGAAACTGTATGGCGTCGATGCCGAACTGCCGGTGTTGCTGCTGTACGATGCGCGCCAGCCGGGCGGCGGATTGCGCCAGCCAGCGCTGCTTGACCATGTCCACCACCGCACAAAAGTTGCAGGCGAACGGGCAGCCGAACGAGGAGTTGTGCGTGCCGACGCGCCGGCCCAGGTAGCCGGCGTAGAGATAGCGCGCCATCGCGACTTTGTGATAAGGCCAGTCCGGCAGTTTGTCGAGCGGGATGAGCGGACGATGGGGATTGTGTTTGATGCCGCCGTTTTCCTTGTAGCTTAAGCCTGCAATGGCAGCAAGGTCGCCGCCGTGGGTGAGCACGCGCATGAGCTCGAGCAGTGTCTGTTCGCCCTGGCTGTGAATGCAAAAGTCGATATAATCCTCGCGCAAACAGGTGTCGCTGTGTTGCGAGGGGAAATAGCCGCCCCAAATGATCGGAACCTGCGGCAGGGCGCGCTTCACCTGCTGCGCGTGCGGCACGGCATGGTTCAACTGCGGGCCGGGCATGACAGTGAAGCCGATGGCCCGGGCCTTCTTTTCCTTGGCGAGGGCAACGATGCGGGCGACGGGATCATCCAGCAAATTGCCGTCGACGATTTCATAGTCGAATTCGCCCTCCAGCAGCGCGGCGACCGCGAGCAGCGACATCGGCAAATGCGGCTTTTTCGAGGGCGTGCTGGGAGGATTGTAGAGGATGATCATAAAACGCTGAAGTTGGTATCGGAAAAGCTGAAGGCCCTGTCACTTCGCAAGATGCGCCCGGGCTTTTGCTTTTTTTCGGGAGTACTGTGCACAACACCGGGTGCTCCACAAGATCCGCCGGCATGCCCCTGCGGCCGGGTGGTCAAACAACTACGGCAGCTCGAATTCCGCCACCACCGGCGCATGATCAGATTCGGGAAATTCCACGTCGGTGCGGAAGGCACCGGATTCATCCGGCAGGGTTTCGTTGTGGATTTCGGTGCCGCGATAATACGCCAGCAGCGGCCGCGAGACGAGAATGTGATCGAGCATCATGCCCCGGCCGAGGTGTAAAAAGCTGTAGCGCGCGGAGGCGGGCACGGACAGCTCGCAGGGGGCGAGCACCCGCGCCAGCAGCGCGGGATTGCCGGTGTCTTCCACCTGCCCGCGAATGGCATGTATTGGCACGTCGTCGAGATCGGCGTTGAAATCACCGGCCACGACAATCAGGGCTTCTTCGCCGGCGGCCAGGGCTGCATCGAAAAGCTGATCGATCAGCATGCGCGTTTCCAGCGCCTGGCCGACGCGTTTCATCGACGAAATGAAATATCCCTCCGCCCACCCCGCCACCGTGCGCCATTTGTCCTGGGTGATCTGTTGTCCCGGAATATTGCCCGGCACTTTCGATTTCAAATGCAGATTGATGACGTGCAGTTTGCGGCCGCCGCCGAGATCGAGCGTGACGTGCAGAATCGGCCGCTCCCAGGTTACGGCTTTCGCTTCGGTTTCGGCGGGGATCGCCGTCATCTTGCGATAAAGCGGTTCGCGCGCATAATCATGGCGAATCTGTTGCTGGGCGATCACCGGGAAGCGGCTGACGACGACCAGGTTGCGTTCGTCATAGGCCTGGTTGTTGCTGGTGCGGGTGTATGCGAGATGATAAGCCGCGTAAGGCGTGTTTTGCAGCAATCGTTGCAGGGCCGGCAATTGCCGCGGCTGGCCGGTTTGCTCCTGGCCGTTGACTTCCTGCAGGCAGAGAACATCGGCGCGCAAACGCTGCAATTGCGGCCGCATCACCGCGATGCGGTCCGCCAGGGTGGGGGATTGGCCGGGCTTGTCGTCGAAATTCTCCAGGTTGAATGTTGCCAGGCGCAGTGAAATTGCCATGCTTCTTCTCCTTTTGCAGACACTTCGGGAAAATGCCGGGCGGCGTTTCACGATAACGGCGCGGCCGGCCGCAGCCACTCCGCCAGCTTTTTTTCGATCGGAAAGGCGTAAAAATCATGCTGGCACCGCCATCGTGCCAACTGTCTGACCGGCCATTTCACCCAACCGCCATTCTCCGACCAGGCGAAGCGGTGATAGAATTTGAAGCGCTGCACGTACTCCCACTTTTCCGGCGACACCCACGCGCCGCGGGATTCCACGTAATCGAATGCCGCCCACTCTTCGAGTGCTTGCGGCATGGGATAGCCGCGGGTGCGCACGAGATCGGCCAGCGGCGAACCGGGATAGGGCTGATAGAAAAAAATCACGGTTTCGAATTTCGGGCTCATCGCGCGCAGCCGTTTGGCGGCCTGCAGGCTCGCGGCAACACTCTCGGGCGATTCCTGGGGAAACCCGACGATGAAGGGAAAAATCGCGGCGAGATTGAAGCGCTTGCAGCGCTCCGCTGTCGCGAAAACCTGTTCGATGGTGATATCCTTCTTCAGCCAGCGCAGGGTTTGCGGATCCCCCGATTCCACGCCGACCATGACCCGGCGCAAGCCGGCGCGCCGGCACAGGGCGAAGAGGTCATCGGGCATGCGCACCGCCTGATCGGCGCGCAGCGTGCCGGCCCAGGTGAATCGCAGATGACGCCGCAAAAACTCCTCGGCAATGGCCGCGACGCGATCGGCATGCGTGAAAAAGGTCTCGTCTTGAAAATTGAGATCCGCGAAAGCGAAACGATGCCAGAGCTGCTCGAGCTCTTCGCCCATGCGCTCCGGCGCGATTCCGTTCCATTTGCGTTTGAAGACCTGGGGATCGGCGCAAAACGCGCAGCGGAAGTGACAGCCGATCGAGGAGATGTAATCGAGCTGGCGCTGCTGTTTGCGGCGAAAGTATTCCTCCACCGGAATCAGATCATAGCGTGCCGGCGGGAAGGTGTTCATGTCGCACAGCGGTCGGGCCGGATTCTGCTGAATTGTCCCGCCCGCACGATAAGCCAGGCCGGCCACGCCCTGCAGACTTTCGCCGGCGGCCAGCCTCTCCACCAGCTCGCGAAACGTTGCCTCCCCCTGTCCCTGCGCAGTGATATCGATTGCTTTTTCCGCCAGGCATTCGGTGGGAAAAAGCGAGGGATGCCAGCCGCCCCACACGACAGGCAAATCCGGCTGCAGTGTTTTGACGGCACGCGAGAGGCACAGGGCATCACGAATTGGCGCACCGGTGAGCACGGAAACGCCCAGACAGAGCGCGTCCGGCAGATGCGGCCGCAGCGCGGCCAGGGGATCGTCCGTGAGGCGGCCGTCGACGATGATCACCTCAAAGCGCGCCGGGTCGAGGTTCGAGGCAATGGCCAGCAGGCCGAGCGGCATGGTGAAGAACACCGCGCGGGGATTGTAAAGCAGAATTTTCCGGCGTTGTGTGTTCACGGGTGCAAGCTTGGTGTGAAACGCGCGACTCACCGGCGGCGGAAGAGCAACGCCACATGATCGCCCCAATTGCGCAACACCGGCCAGTCGGCAATTTTTTCCTCACAGTGCGCGAGGGCGCGGAGCCATGCCGGTTTGCACGCCAGCCGGCGGACATACGGCGGCGGCACCAGCAGGCCGACACTGAACTGTCGCACCAACACAAACCAGGGAGCGAAGCAGGCACGCATCTCCGCCGGCGTGAAATAGCACGTGCGCACCGCGCTGCCCGCGAGATTGACCAGGACGCCGTGGCGCCCAAGCCAGCGGCGGAAAGCAGTGCGCGGCCGGCCGCACAACAGATGACAGGTGATTTCCCACGGGCACAGCGGCGGCATGACGACGAGGAAAACAGGCGCGCCGGGTCGCAGCACCCGCGCTGCTTGTTCGGCAAAGCCGCGCAAATCCGCCACACAATTGAGCGCACCGAAATTGGAGAACATGCCGTCGAAGGGTGCCGCCGCTGTGACTGGTGCCAGCGCTTCGGCCGCGGTCTGAACCAGGCGGACACGCGGCGCACAGCCGGCGGCGTTCACTTTGGCCTGCGCCACCGCCAGCATGGCAGCCGCCGGTTCCACACCCACCACGGTGAAGCCCTGGCGCGCAAAGAAGACCGCATCCGTGCCGGTGCCGCTGCCAATCTCCAACAAGCGCCGGCCGCCGGCAAAAGTGGGCAGCGCGGCTTGTTGCAGGCGTTGCCGCATCCATTGCAAAATGGGATTGGCGGCCTCCCCGGCGTCGTAGCTCGCAGCGAGAGCGTCGAAGGGGGCAGGCTTTTCGACTGGTTGCCGCTCGATCACAGGCATCGAATCAAATTGGCCTGCAGGTGTTGGTCTTTCACGCAGTGCACCATGCACATCGCCTGCCGCACGGCCGGAGAAACAGCGGCGCCGGCGGCACCTTGAAGCCGGCGCGACCAGCAGGGTCACGCCGGCGCAATCCCGTCAAGTCAGCTCACTTCCACGTCACGAGATAGGCGCTGAGTGCCTCCAGCTCGGTTTTGCCGAGCTTTTCGCCGAACTTGGGCATGGTGGAGTCTTTCACGAACTTTTGCGGGTCGACGAAGTGATCGTAGAGCCATTTGTAATCACGTTTGGCGCCCACGCCGGCGAGCGCGGGGCCGGTGTCACTGCCGGTGCCCTGAATCAGGTGGCAATTGCGGCAGGATTCCCGCACCATGATCAAACCGGCGGTCACGAAGTTTTCGGGCGCGGCATCTGCGGCCTTGCGATGGTCCAGGTAGGCCGCAAGCGCCTCGCTTTCTTTTTCCAGCATCTTCTTTTTGGCGCGTTCGGACTTGGGTTCGCCCAGCGCCATGGGCAGGTTGAGATCCGTGGCATGCTTGGCGTGGCCGGCGGCGTCATAGTTTTTCTTGATGGCGGTGAATTTTGTCGCGCCCTGATTGTGGCAGTCACCGCATTTTTTGGCGGCGTAAATGCTGCGGCCGGCGAGGGCGTCGAACGGCGGGGACGCGGCCTTGTCTTGTGCCGGCAAATTGCCACCGAGCAACAGCAGCATGATGAATGCGAATTCCGAAGACTTCCGCATGATTTGCTCCTCCAAAGTTGATGGTTGCACCGCCTGAAATCACGATCTTCCGAGGGAATGTATCTGCAATGACCATGGCTGCCAAAGCAGAATCTCCGGGATGTTCCGGGCCCGGTGTGCGAAAGCGCCGGCAGCATCGGAGCGCGAACGTTGTTGGGCGGACCAAGATCAGTCGTTGGGGGCGCCCTTGGCAATCCAATCGCGCACGGCTTGAATGGCAGAGACGCTCAAGGCGGGCTGCCCGGGCGGCATGCGGCCGGCACTGCCGCCAATGCTGTTGTCACCGATCAGTTTGAGATAGAGCACACTGTTGTTGGGATTGCCGGGCGAGACACGCGGTTTGCCGTAGGTGGCGGAATTGACATTGACCAGGTTGTTGTAGGCCGCGCCGGCAGCGAGCGACATCGGCGCGTTGCCGCCCGGATGGCAGCCGGCATTGACGCAGCGCGGCGTCAGGATGTTCGCTTGAATGCTGGAGAAGGTGGTGGGGTCTTGCGGGGCGGACGGTGCGCTCAAATCGTGCTGGCAGGCTGCCAAAAGACCCGCAACTCCGCAGGCCGTCAGCAGCCGCAGGCCGTACCACCGCAGGAATCGGAAAGACATGGAACATCTCCTGTTAGAAAGGATAGCTGAGAATGCGATAGATATTGAAGCCCAGGCGAAAATCGCCGTCGGCAAAATCGAGGTTGCCGCCGCTCAAATATTGATTGGTGGTGTTGCCGCCGGAGTTGGTCACGAACAGGTGGAAAACGTGGCCGCCAGCTTTGATCTCGAGACCCGCGACGAAGGTGTCATTGAAAACTTGCCTGCCGCCATCCACACGCGGACCGCCGACGATGAGCGCAGTTTCATCGCCGGAGACGATTGGCACGATCTCGGAGAAGAGCGCATATTTCTCGTTGAACGCGAACTTGCCGCCCACGCCGATGGTGACCAGCGGATCTTCACCGTCCACCGTCACGTTGCCATTGAGCAGGATGCCCGGCACCACTGCCAGGGAAACCCGCGAGCCCAACTGCCTGGTGATCGGCACCTGGCCAAAAATCGCAAAGCGCTCCGCATCCGTGCGGCTGAGATTGCCGGCGGTTGGATTGGCGGGATCCGGAATCCCCTTCAAAGTGGCCCAATCCACGCCGGCATAAAGCGCGGCGGACAGCGGCACCGAGCCATCGCTTTTCTGGCGCAGAAAACGCCATTTGCCGCCGATCTCGAAGGTGGCATTCAGGCCCGAGCGCGCGAGGCTGAAGGTGAAATCATCGGTGAGCGGAAACGCGAGTTGTGTCATCATGAAGGCGCCGCCATCGAGACCAAAGAGCTGATCGAAGCCCTGAGCGACGGGGGCTTTGAAGCGATGGGCGATGCGATACATGAAGGCGCCTTTTTCCACCGGCTCGGCGGTGGGCAAATTGGCAAGCGACCAGCCATAAAAGGCTTGGGCATATTGCCGCCGCGGCGCTGCCACTTTGAGGTCGGCAGCGAGTGAATTGATCCAGGCTTCAATGGTCTTGATCTCTTCCGGCGAAAGCGGTGCCGCGCCCTTGGGCATGCGCTCGCCCTTGATGGCGGCCGAACCGCGGATCTTGCCCATCAAGTAACTGTTGCCGGCATCGCCCGGTTTGACGCGCAGGTATTTCGGCAGCCCCGAGCTTTTGACATTGATGAGACTGGCCTTGAAACCCTCTTCGGTCAAGTCCAAACCCTGCGGGGCAGAGGTGCCGGCATGGCAGCCCGCAAAGGCGCATTTGGCCTCGAAGATGTCGAGCACGCGATCTTCCAGCTCATCCGGTCGGCCGGGGTAGGCAAAGGCCGGTTCTTCCACGGGGCTGGCCGCAAACGGCCTGGTTTCGCCGGCCCGCGTGAAATTCGCGCCTGCCAGCGCGAGTAGCACGCTCAGAAAAGCGGTCAACCAGCGAGGGCGCAATTGCATCATGATCTCCTCCAAGTTGAGTTCATGAGAAGGTCAAAGCGGCAGGGAGACAGCGGGAAAGAGACGCTGCTGTTTTGCCTCTGCGCTGTCAGGGTTTATCGACTCCGCGGCGGCTCCCTCTACTGCACGATGATGACCCCGGTCTGCTGCGGATGCACGGTGCAGTAGTAGGGGAAGCGTCCGGCTTTGCGAAACGCCACCATGTAGGTTTCATTTGTCTTCAAAGGTGGCGAGGGGGAAAAATCACCCGCCGGGTGGGTGGGCGTGCCACTGGTGATGTCATGAATGGTATTGTCCTTGTTGGTCCATTCCACGGTGGTGCCGGTGGCAACGGTCAACTCCGGCGGATCGAAGCGCGTTGCTTGAATCCACACTTCATTTGCGCCGCGCGTCGGTTCAAACGGATTTTGCTGGCCGCACTGCACCAGCAGCAAGGCGAGGGCGGCCAGCAGCAAGACTGCCGCCAACCGCTTAGGGGCACGCATGCGTTTCTTTCCTCTCTTCCCACGCCGCCTGCAGCCGGGCGAGCCCGGGCTGCAGGCGCGCCTCCAATTTTGTCCGAAGACGGAAACGATGATCGTTGGTAAACAGCAGGATGCAGCCGGCTTGCGCTGTGACCGCCCCGGCCGGCAGGTTTTGCGTGCGCCGTTGAATCCGGCGGCGATAAAACATGAAGACAAGTCTCTCGAGTTGATCGAATGGAGCGAGCGCCAGCACCGCCTCCATCAGGCGCTGCAGCCGCGCCGGTGGAGCGGATGCAGCGGCGGTCGCCAGCGGATGCGCCAGCCGCCGGCGACCGCCGGCCTGCGGCAGAAAGGTCCGACACCAGGCGTTGGCCGCCATGAAGCGGCGCAACATGGCGGTGCCACTCAACGGCAGCAAATGAACGATTTGATGGGCGATGAAGAAATCGCGTTCCGGCCACGCAAGGTGGCGGTGACCGACCAGACAGTTCAGGCAGATGATCCTGCGTTTGCCGAGCAATTTGGTAAACAGTACCAGGCCGGCGTAAACAGTCCACAAACGCCGGCTGTCGACAATCAGAAACAGATCAATATCGTCGTCTGCCCGGCCGTTTTCGAAGGCGAGCGCTCCGGAAAGGGCCACGGTGCGCACGAACGGGAATTTACTGATGCGCGCCAAAATTCTGCGATGGCGCTGCAGCAAATGCCGGCTGAGCTCGCGCCGTTCCGCGCGCAATTCGGGCAGATGGCGGCGATCAGCCAGAAAGAAAAAGCCGCAGGACTCTGCGATCAGGCCGTGCTGATGCAGAAACTGCAAGGCAGCAGCGACTTCGACCGGGGTGGCGCGCACGCCCGGGAGGCCCTCGTGAATCTCCGCGCGCGCCAGGGGATAGTCAAACAAATCCGCATATGCCAGGGTGCGTAATGCCGCTTCGGCAACTACCCGCATTCTCTCCGGAGTCATTGCAAACGCAGCCATGCCATTGCGGCAGGCCGGAATGGCTGTGCCCTTTGCCGGGGGAAACATGCGAACGGAATTTTCTTTGGACAAACTTTCGTAAAACGCAACCATCTGTTCGGCCGTTTTGCGCCAGGTGAAGCGACGGGCATGCCGGCGGCCGTGGTGACAGAGTTCGCGGCGCAATTCCTGGTTGTCAACCAACTCCGCCATGCGGGCAGCCCATGCCCCGGCATCGTTGTCGCACAGCATGGCGCGGTGGCCTGCCAGTTCCCGCAGGGCGGAATTGTTCGCAGCCAGGGCAACGGCGCCACCGGCCATCGCCTCCAACAGCGGAAAGCCGAAGCCCTCATAGTGGGAGGGCAGAACTACCAATGCCGCAGCCTGATAAAGTGCGGGCAAATCCATTTCAGGCACGTACCCCAGCAGCCGGACGCGGCCGTGCAGGCAGTAAGCAGCCAGGGCCTGCTCGAGGGCGCGGGAGCCGTTGCCCGGTTGACCGGCGAGCAACAACACATGATCCCGCCGGCCGTTGAGAGCGAAGCGGCGAAAAGCTTCGATCAACATGCCGAGGTTTTTGCGCTTCTCGCAGGTTCCCACGAAAAGCAAATAAGGCGCGCCGCCGGCGTATTTTTGGCGCATGCTCTGCTTGTGCTCCTCGGGGACCGGGACAAAGAACTCTTCGTGTACGCCCGAGGCAATGACGGTCACGACGCCGTGGCGGTCAGGCAGTGACAGCCGGTGGGTGAAGCGGCGATAGTCGCGCGCCGTGGCTTTTGAAACAGCGAGAATATGATCGGCACGGCGTGCCGCCTGGGTGATCGCCGCCTGAAAATAGAGGCGCTTGCCCGCGGGATAAAATTCCGGATGGAGGAACACGCCCAAATCGTGAAAAGTCGAGACCAAACGCACGCCCGGCTGCGGGCGTGGCAGGGCGTAGTGCGTGCCATGCCAAATGTCCAGTTTGTGTCGCCGTGCGGAACTGCTCGCGCAGAAATGCTGCCAGACCAATCGCAGCGGGCGGGGGTAATTGGGGAGTTCCACCCGGTGCATGTTGGCTGGCAGATTGGTGAAGCGCGGTGCATCCTTTTTTTTCACGAATATGTAATACTCGTGATCGCGCTCCAGGCTTGCCAGCCCTCTGATGAGACCGAGTACGTAGCGTCCCGCTCCGGCCAGAGAAGGCGGCAGACAGGTTGCGTCAATTCCTATGCGCAATGCAAACTCACAGTTTGGATTTCGAGACGGTGAGTGAAGCAACGATGGCGCAGGCGCTTTCTTTCAGCTCAGCCCTTGCTTACGACAGCGCCGGCAGCATTCCCGTCATCCTGCAAAGCGCACGCCAGCGCCTTATTCTCGACGGCAATGCGCACTCGCAACAACGCAAGATTGATCAATGAAGCAGTTATCAAAGTCCACCACGCCTGAAAAAGCAATGGAATGAAAAAAATCTCAGCAATGACCACGCCATAATTGGGATGCTTGCACCAGCGGTATGGCCCGCGCTTGATCAAAGGCGCGGCGGGAATCACCAGAATCTTCGTGTTCCAAAAACGACCGAGTGTGGCCAGGCACCAATAGCGCAGTGCCTGGGCCGTCAGAAGCAAAGCCAGAATCACCGGCCAGTAGGGATGCAACTGTGGTCCGCGCAGGAATCCCTCCACGGCCAGGCCGGGCAAAAAAGCGGTGTGCAGCGCTACAATAAAACCATAATGATCGGCACCGAGTTCCACCGCTCCGTGTTGGCGCAGCCACTGCTCGTTGCGCCGGGCATGCCACAGCTCGAGCAGCCGCTGCACCACCAGCACCGCAAGCACCGCAAGCAGGAATGTTTGCGGTCCGCTCACAGGCAGCGCCCCAGGATCATTTCCGTGGAGAAGCCCGGTCCGAGCGTGGTCGCCAGGATGTGGCTTCCGCTTTTGTAATCGGACGATTGCAAATACTCGTGCCAGACGAAGAGCACGGTCGCGCTTGACATGTTGCCGTAGTCGCGCAAGACCTGCCGCATGTATTTTGTCTTGTGCGGTGGAATCTCGAGCGCTTCCGCGTAAGCCGCGATCACTTTGGCGCCACCGGGATGCGAAAGGAAAGCAGAAATGTCCTTTACTGCCATGCCCTGGGCGGCCAGAAACTGCTCAATGGCGGGCCGCGCCGATTCCCGCACGATGGTTGGAATATCCCTGGAGAACAGCACCTTCAAGCCGTCATCGTGCATTTCCCAGCCCATCACTTCCAGCGAATTGCGCCAAGTGATGGCGTTGGAGGCCAGAATCTGGATTGCAGGCGTCTGGTCATGCGGACAGGCATCACCGAGCAACAAGGCGGCGGCGGCACCATCTGCAAACAGCGAGGTGGCAACGAAATTGCTTTTTGAGAGATCCCGGCGGATGAAAGTCAGGCTGCACAATTCCAGCGCGATCACCACGGCGCGCCTGTCCGGATAGGCTTTCAACCAGTCGGCGGCGCGGGATAAACCCGCCACCCCGCCGGCACAACCCAGGCCCCAAAGCGGAGAACGCCTGACCGAAGACCGCAAAGGCAGCGTGTTGACGAGATGGGCATCAATGCTGGGAGTGGCGATGCCGGTGCTGGAAACGAAGAAAACGTGATCGATTTCCTCCGGCGCGAGCCGATGTTGCGCACACAGCCGGCGCACGGCTTCAGTGGCCAGCGCCACCGCCTGCTCGGTGTACAGTCGGTTTTTCTCGCTGAAACGGTGATCCTGGCCGTACCATTCCGCCGGCATGCAAAAATGGCGCTGTTCGATTTCAGCATGTTTAAAAATGGGCAAGAGGCGGGCAACATTGAGGACAGAGCCCCCAAAAAGCTGGCGGGCAAAATCACCTGCGACTTCCTGACGGTAAACAAAAGGCGGCACGATGGTCTCGATACCAACCAGCAAAGGCACCTCGCCGTCACTCCTTTAAATGATTGCAAGAACAGAGCAGAGACCTTACGATGAACGCGGCAGGAGATGGCATGAGAAAAAAATTATAAAAATATATACACGAAACCCCTCAAATGCAAGTGCAAGTTTTTTCCACAGTCATGGCGGTTGATCCGCCCTTGCTGGCCGTATGCGGCAGGCAGGCCATTCAAGCAACTTGAACTCGCTGCGCACCATATGCCTCATTCAAACCCCGGCATCGTAATTTTCGTGTGGCCTCTTTTGCCGCTATTTCGGTATATTGCCGGACTTTCGCCAGCTTGGATCACTGACCACCGAGCGTATGAAGCGCCACTGGTCGCTTCATCTGTTCGCCAGCCGGAGATGGAAGGATTTCATGATCATGCGCAAACGGCTGCCCCCGGACGTGATATTCGTCACTGCGGGGATTGCCACCGCACTCAGCTATGGCATGCTGGGTGGGGAAATCATGCCCGCGGCCCTGCATCTGCCGGAAGCGAGGGTGCCCTGGTTTCTGGCGCTCGTTGGCGCGCAGTTTGTCTTGTTGCTCACGGCTTTTGGGGCCCTGCGCCGGCACGCTGGCGATGGCGCTCTTTCGCGCAAATTCAAATGGCTGATCATGGGATTTGCCGTGGTGTTCCGCCTTTGCCTGCTACCACAAACGCCGTGGCTGTCAAATGACATTTATCGCTACGTGTGGGATGGCCGGCTGGTGACGCACGGGCTGAATCCCTATTCCCTGCCACCCGCGGCACCGGAGCTGGCGGGCTTGCGCGACGCAGCGGTGTACGGTCGCATGAGTCACACCGGAGTAAACACCGTCTATCCACCGCTGCTGCAGTATCTCTTCGCCGCCGGGGTGGCGCTGGCCGAGGCCTTGGATTTCAATCCCGTGCTCAGCTTGAAGGCCATCCTGCTTTTATTTGATCTCGTGCTCATTGGCATGTTGCTGCACATGCTGCCGAATTTTGGCCCGGCCGCCGGCATGGTTTTGCTTTATGCTTGGCATCCCCTGCCGGTCATCGAAATCGCCGGCAGCGGTCACAGCGACGTGGTGGGTGTGCTGTGCCTTGTCATGGCAATGCATGCGAGCCGGCAGAATCATCATGCCAGAGCCGGCTTGTTTCTGGCCCTGGCATTTCTGGTGAAATTTCTCGCACTTTTATTGCTGCCCTTCTGGCTGATGATGGCGTGGCGCAGCGCCGGGCGGCGGGCCGCGGTCCGGTGCTTCACTGCTTTTGCCGCCACGATTCTGTTGGGCTACGCGCCTGTTGCAGGGGCCGGCTCACAGCTTCTTGCGGGATTGCTGGTCTACTCCGCGAAATGGCGCTTCAATGACAGCTTCTTTGCGATGCTCTTCAACGCCGTGCATGCGTTGCTGCCGGATCGCCTGGTTGTGCTGTTGATGGTGCCGCCGGATTGGGAGGTGACGCCCACAGTCTTGCAAACCCGGCGCATCGACCTGGCGCTGCATCTCGCCAAAGCCGGCGTGACTGTGCTGTTTCTGCTGATCTCCATGCGGGTCGGCCGGCACTTTTGGCAAACGCCAGCCGTGGGCATGACGGCTCACCTGCCGCAGCTCTCACTGGCGATTTTGGCATCGTTGCTTCTGCTCTCCCCGACTCTGCAGCCTTGGTATTTGTTGTGGCTTTTACCCCTGCTTTGCCTGAGCCACGAAGTCCGCAAAGCTGGCTCGCCTCCGATCTGGCAGCCGGCCCTGATCCCCGCCTTGGCTGGGAAGCCGGCACTCGGCGGCTTGTGGCTGTTGACGGCCACCGTTTTCCTGTCCTATTGGATTCTGCATGATTATTTGGTCAGCGGCTTGTGGCGCGAGGCGGCCTGGTGGAAATGGTTGGAATTTGGTCCACCATATGGTCTGCTGTTTTGGGGAATTGTGGCCCAGCGGCGCATGCCCAGCCTGCAAAGACAGAAAATGAAAATGCCACCGGCTGAAGCCGGAGGCATTTGATCATCAGGTTGATACGGAAGGGAGGATCAGCCCAAATATTTGCGCAGGGGTTCCAGACGGGAGCGGTGCCGCAGCCGGCGCAGGGCCTTTTCTTTGATCTGACGTACACGCTCACGCGTCAGCTTGAAGTGTTCGCCAATCTCCTCCAGGGTCAAAGGCCGGTCGCCATCCAAACCGAAGTAGAGCCGGATGATTTCGGCTTCGCGCGGCTTGAGGGTGGACAGGACTTTGTCGATTTCCACCTGCAGGGACTCCTGCATCAATCCTTCATCCGGCGGAGCATAGCGGTCGCTTTCGATGACATCGAGCAGACTGTTTCCCTCTTCTTCCTTGAAAGGCTCGTCGAGCGAAAGATGGCGTGCGGAAGTTTTCAACACGTCCGCCACCTCATAGGCAGTCAGTTCCATCTTTTCGGCGATCTCCTCCATGCTGGGCTCGCGGCCGAAGCGCTTCTCCAGCTCTTCCAGCGCGCGGCCGACCTTGTTGATGGCACCCACGCGGTTGAGGGGCAGACGCACGACCCGGCTTTGCTCGGCGAGCGCCTGCAGAATCGATTGGCGAATCCACCAGACTGCATAGGAGATGAATTTGAAGCCCCGGGTTTCATCGAAGCGCTGCGCGGCTTTGATCAGACCGAGGTTGCCTTCGCTGATCAGATCCTGCAGCGGCAATCCCTGGCCCTGATATTCCTTGGCAACGCTGATGACAAAGCGCAGGTTGGCTTTCACCAGTTTATCCAGGGCCTTGCCATTGCTCTTGCGGATCTGGCGCGCCAGTTCCACTTCCTCTTCGGGAGCCAGTGGGGAATATCCACCAATCTCTTCGAGATATTTCTCAATCGACTGTTTGGTCCGGCTTTCGGTTACTTTGCGTTTCTTGGCCATGTGTTCATCCGATTGCGATCATGTTGCCATGATCAAACCAATAGTGTGCATAGACTTATGAGACAGCTAATACACGCTCATGCGTGCAATTGCGGAAAGCAAGCATGCAGAAATCCTGCCAGGCATTAGCGCATCCGCAGTCGATTTGCTCTGCGAATGGCGTTTTCCCGACGCATGCGCCTGCGCTGGCTGGGTTTGAGATAGTAGGTTGACTTTCTGAAATCCCGCAACACACCCGCGCGATCACATTTGCGCTTGAACCGGACGATCGCGCGGTCAAGCGACTCTTTTGCGCCAACAGTAACTCGGACCATATTTGGTAACCCCTTTCGCTTTAACTCTCTTGGGTGTAGCGGGCGGAGCGTCAAGGTTAGAAATTTAGAGACCTTAACAACCCGCTGGCAATTCATCTTAACTGCCCGAGGAGAGATAAAGTTCCACCATTGTCTCAAACGATCCGGCGGTTAAGCTGTTGGAAGATTTTGAGTTCAATTACATTTTTGTCAGTGCTGTTCTCGCGGGTGACAATTCTCAGAATGCTGGCATGAAGACGTTGCATCTGGCCATTTTGTTTTGCCGCCAGCGAAAAACTTTCTTCATAATCCCAGCGCGATAAAAATTTTACCGACGTAACTTCGATGAATTCCAAAAGAATAGGCTTGTTTGTTCTTTTTTGAGAGCGCGGAATATACAGCAATAATCTCACATTGTCAAGCATGTGACAAATATTTATTGCCCCCGCAAACGGGTTGACAGCCCTCCTGCCTTGATGCGCCAGGTTCGGAACCGCGATAGCACGCCTCCGGCAGAAGTGATTGGTCCTCTGCTCATGCCGGCAGATAGATGATGAAATTGCTGCCCCGCCCCACTTCGCTCTCCACCCGAATGGTGCCGCCATGCTCCTCCACGATTTGCAAAGCCAAAGCCAAGCCTATCCCGGTGCCTCTTTTTTTGGTTGAAAAATAAAAATCAAAAATCCGGTTCAGATTTTCCCTGGGAATGCCTTTGCCGGTGTCACGAAACCAAACCACAGCATAAGGCCGGCGGGTGTCCTCAAGCGACCGGCGGTTCACCAGGTCGAGACCAATGATCAGCCGGCCGCCGCCGGGCATGGCTTGCACTGCATTGATGAAAATGTTGAGGAAGACCTGATGCATCCGGTTGGGGTCCAGTTGTACGCGCAAATTGCTGACGCGATAGTCACGCTCCACGCGCACGCCTCGTTGCAGCGCCGCCGGGGTTTCCATTTTGACCAGTTCATCGAGCAGATCGTTGAGGCATTGCTCGGATTTTTCGAGTTTGGGCGGCCGAGCGATCATCAGGAAATTGCTCACCAGATCATCGACCCGCCGGATTTCCGCAGCCAGGATTTGATGATAATGTTCGAGCTTTTGCGGATCGATTTCGGGTCTGTGAAACTCCCGCCGCATCAACTGCAGGTTGATCACCATGGCGTTAAGCGGATTGCGAATTTCATGCGACAGCACCGAAGAGAGCTTGTTGAGGGTCTCCAGCCGTTCGGCCCGCTTCAGGCGGTCTTGAAAGCGGCGCAAGCGCCGTGTCATCGCATTGAAATGCAACGCCAGAGTGCTGATCTCATCCCGGCCGAGGCGCCGAATTTGGTGTTTCAGGCCGCCCCGGGAGATTTCCGTGATGCCGTTGATCAGCTCATTCACCGGCTTGACGATTTGTCTGGTGTAGACGGCTGCGATAAGCGCCGCCACCAGGGCGCTGCCCGCCATCAGCAAAAAAATCTGCATCTCCATGACGCGTGAGGGGGCGAAGGCCTCGCGGGTGGGCTGTTGGATCACCGTGGCCCACCGCTGCCCGGCAATGGGGGCATAAGCTGCCAGCATCTCGACGCCGTGACGATCGACGTAGGTGTGACTGCCGCTTTTACCGGCGATGGCAGCCGCAACGATGGCAGCTTCCTCGAAGCGCTGGCGCTCCAGCACCTGCCGGCGGTCGGTGTGTGCGATGTACTGGCCGTCGGAACGAAAGATGAAGGCCTCGCTCCTGGGACCGACGCGATTGCTGTCCACCAGCGCCCAGATTTCCTTCAGGTCGACTTCGGCGAGCAGGCAGGCGCTGACCTCATCAAAGACCAGCACCGGCTCGGCGATGTCCATCAGCGGCAATTTTTCATCGGAGATGTACACCGGCGAGGTGTGGCTTTTGTTGTTGCGGATGGCGGTGAGCAGATCCGGATCGACCGAGTGACCCCGCGGCACGCCGAAGGCCGTCGAGCGGATCACCCGGCCGAGGGTATCGAGCAGCGAAATCTTTTTGAAGATGGGAAACTCGCGCACGATCTTGTTGATGATCAATTCCTGCCCCATGCGGTCGTTGCCGGAGAACGCCGGGCTTTGGGCATTGATGCGCAGAATGTCATGTGCGCGCCCGAGCGTGGCGCTGATCAGGGAGGAGGAGCGGCGGGCAAACTGCAGGTTGCGATCGAGAATGGTCTCGCGGATGGCCTGTTGCGCCGTATGAATGAGAATCTGGCCGGTGATCAACAGGGGAATGGTCACCAAAAAAATATGCGAAATCAGCAGGCGGGTGAAGAGCCGATGTCGAATGGGGATTGGGGGGACCTGCATGTCAACGACCCGTCACGTAAAGCGCGCGTTGCGGTTTCACCGGCGATGAATTCCTCGCCGGCCACAGCGAGGCGGGCGGTCAGCGCACCCGCCATTCAAAAAAAGGTTTGGGCCTGCCGTTGCCGTTGAGATAGTCGGCAAAACCCGCGGCGTTGATGATATGCCACACCAGCCAGGGATGAAACAGAAAGGTGGCGGGCTGATCTTCCGCCAAAATCAACTGCAGTCGCATGGTTGCCGTCCGAATGTCCTCCTGCCGCGTGAAGTTGCGCAGGAGCGTCTGGGTGTGCCAGTAAGGCTCGCTGCGGTAGCCCAGCCGGCCGCTGCCGGAACCATCGCCAAAAAACTCCAGCAGGCTCGCGGGCGAATCCGCGAAACGATGCTGCAGCAACACGGCATCAAAGCGGCCGCTTTGCACCGAATCATTCAGCGCCGCGGCACTGAGCGGTTCGGGAATGACGTCGATACCGATTTGATTCCAGTCGATTTTGATTTGGCGGGCGAGTTGCTCCTTCAGCTTCACACCCTCCTGGAAAAACAGGCGAAAACGCAGCGGCCGGTTGTTGCGGATGCGAATGTGTTCCCGGTTCATCCGGCCCCAGCCCGCGGCCTCCAGCAGTGCGATCGCGAGGCGGGGGTCATATTTCACTTCCCGTACCGCCGAGGTATAGTAGATGCTTTCCTTTTCGAAAGGCCCGCGCGCCAA
The DNA here is from genome assembly GCA_034506255.1 of candidate division KSB1 bacterium. Taxonomy (NCBI): domain Bacteria; kingdom Pseudomonadati; order Candidatus Zhuqueibacterales; family Candidatus Zhuqueibacteraceae; genus Candidatus Coneutiohabitans; species Candidatus Coneutiohabitans thermophilus. The sequence goes on from JAPDPX010000010.1 coordinate 57,922, forward strand.
ATCCGCTTCGCCGGAGAGCACCTGGCGCAGAAACTTCTTGCGGTCAATGGCATGGCCGAGCGCACGGCGCACCGCCAAATCACGCAACAGCGGGTGCGCGTAATTGTAACAGATCAGATCAACGGTATTGCGGTCGGGCGGCAGCGGCACGATTTGATAGATGGAACCGGTGTTTTGGATCTCCTCGGCGGAAGCCTTGCTGGTGAGCACGGCGTAGTCGATGTTGCCCAGGATGATCTCCGAAACCAGGCTGCGCTCGCTGGTAAAAAAACGATATTCGACACCGGTGGGAGGCCGCGCACTGGGCACCTGCGAAAGCGGTGCGCTGAATGCCGAAGGCTTAAAGGTGAGGAAAAGATTGTTGGTCTTGCCGGCAACCATGGAAAAGGGGCTGGCATCACCGGTTTCCGCAACCAAAAAATCACCGGCGCGGGTGTGCAGCGCAAGCCGGCGCACGTCCTGCTCGCCAGTCAACAGCCCCACCACCACGGCTCGCGGGGCGAAGAAACCCGGCTGCGCCGTGGCCGGCATTCCCCCGGCACCGGCGAGCAGCCAGAGCAGAGACAAGCCACACACCAGGCGGCGGGCAAGGTATGTTTGGCGCAAGCACACCATCATTTTTTGGAAGACAGCAGCAGACCCAGGACAAATCACACTGGGCACGATGGCTCCGGCCCTTTCCGCTCCGGGGGTCATTCGTGGAGGTTTAGCGCTTGGGTGGGAGGATTTTTCTGCAAGTGTGGTAGCAATGCGATGCAACCAGATCCTGCCATGTGATGCAAACATCGCGGCAATCTGCGGCGTGAGGCTGTGCGCACGCCGGCACCACCGGCGACGGTGCCCGGCAGCCCGCGACCGTCTTCCGGCATGTCACCCGTGGCCCGTGCGGCGCATGCCCGGCGTGTCAGGGAAGAAGACGATCGACCGCCACCTTACTTCCGGTTCTGCAGCACGCGCCGAAAAGCGTCGATTACCCGTGTGATGTCGGCGGCGGTGATCTGCAGGTGTGTCACTGCCCGCAGACGGCGTTTGCCCGCGGGTGAAAGCCAAACTCCTTCGTGTTTCAGGGCCTCGCTGAGCGTCGCAGCCTCGTGCGCCGGATCGCTGATGTCGATCATGACGATGTTGGTTTGCACCCGCGTCAAATCCACCCGCACTTCCGGCATGTCCGCCAGCGCCCGTGCCAGTTGTGCGGCATGTGCGTGGTCCTCCGCCAGACGATCACGATTGTGCTCGAGCGCGAACAACGCCGCCGCCGCCAGAATTCCCGCCTGCCGCATGCCGCCGCCAAATCTTTTGCGGCAACGCCGCGCGGCTGCAATAAACTCCTGAGTGCCGGCCAATGCCGAACCCACCGGCGCGCCCAATCCCTTGGAGAAACAAACCGAAACTGAATCACACAATCCGGCATACCGGCTGGGGGCCAAACCGCTGGCGGCACACGCATTCCACAGCCGCGCACCATCCAGGTGCGTGCGCAGGGAGTTGCGCGCGGCCAGCTCGCGAATCTTCTCCATTTCCGCCAAAGGCCAGATCGTACCGCCCGCGAGGTTATGGGTGTTTTCCAGCACCACCAGCCGCGTGCGGGGAAAATAGTAAACCGGCGGCCGGATTGCGGCTTCGATCTGCGCGGCGGTGATCACTCCCGCATCACCGGCGAGGGGGCGCGCCGACACGCCGCTCAACGCCGCGGCGCCACCCAGCTCATAATCGAGAATGTGCGACTGTGCCTCGCAGATCAACTCATCGCCAGGTTGGGTGTGGCAGTGAATGGCGATCTGATTGGCCATGGTTCCGCTCGGCACGAACAGGGCGGCCTCCTTGCCGAGCAGTTGCGCGACATATTCCTGCAGGCGATTGACCGTGGGATCTTCGCCATAAACATCATCTCCCACCTCGGCCTCGGCCATTGCACGGCGCATCGCCGGCGTCGGTTGCGTTACTGTGTCGCTGCGCAGATCCACCACGGACATGGGCCCTTGCAATTTTGTTCGCCCGTCCCTCACACACACGATTCACCACTGCTGTCCCGTCCTTCCCCCGGAAGGCAAGTGGTGCAGCAGCGCATATTCAGACCGCTCACTTTATCGGTTTTCGTTCAAACTTGCAAGGGAAATCTCCCCGGGCGGCGCGTGCCGGCAGCGTCCGGCGGGAGCTGCCACTTGTTTCTCAGACTAATTTGACTATATTACAGCGCTTCTATTTGCTGTCATCCCGCTTGCCCGTTTCATCGGGATGCCGGCAAGGCAGAACCAACTGCGGGAGGGACGGGATTGCACAGGCCGCTTCCCACATGCACAAAAGGCGGCCGACCGTACTTTGCGCATTTATCAAGCCGGAGCGAGGATGTGCAGCTTGCCACAGTGATGCGCTTTGTCAAACTCGAGCATACATTGTTTTCCCTGCCGTTGATTTTCAGCGGGGCGATACTGGCGGCGAACGGTCTGATTTCGGGGCGACTGGCATTGCTGATGTTGCTCGCTGCGGTCGGGGCGCGCACCGTTGCCCTGGCGCTGAATCGCATCATCGACCACAAAATCGACAAACTCAATGCCCGCACGGCCGGGCGTGAGCTGCCGTCCGGTCGCATGACGCTGGCGCAGGCTGTGGCAGTAATGCTCAGCGGGCTGGTCCTGTATTTCGTGAGCGCGGGCTTGATCGGCCGCTTTTGCCTGCAGTGGTCGCCGCTGCCGCTCGCCATTTTTCTTTTTTATCCCTACATGAAACGGTTTACCCCCCTGGCCCACTTCGGGGTGGGTCTGGGGCTGGCAATGGCGCCGTTGGCAGGCTGGGTGGCGGTCACCCAATCACTGCACAATCTCTTTCCCGGGTTGTTGTTCGCGCTGTTTGCGCTGCTGTGGGTGGCAGGCTTCGACATCATCTATGCCACGCTGGACGAGGAATTCGACCGCCGGGCACGCCTGCATTCGCTGCCGGCGGCACTGGGCCGCACGCGCGCCCTGCGCGTCTCGGCTCTGCTGCATGCGATGGCGTTCGTGGTTTTACTCCTGATTTTTGCGCTCTATCTTCGCTCCTGGCCGGCGTTTCCCTTTCTGGCCGCTGCCGGCTTCCTGCTTTATCTCGAGCAGGCCAAAGCCAGTGATGTGGAGCTGGCCTTTTTCAAAATCAACGCCGTGCTGGGCTTCGTGATCCTGGTGATGGTTCTCGTAGGAGTTCATTTTCCGTGAGAATTGCCATAGGCGTGACCGGCTCCTCCGGCGCCGTTTATGCCGTCGAATTCATCAAAGCCTGCCCGGGCGACAAGTATCTGATCGCCAGCAAGTGGGGCAAAGTCGTGCTGCAGGATGAAATGGGAGTGACCGAGCGCGATCTGCAGCCGCATGTCAAAAGGATTTTCTCGAATGATGACTTGCACGCGCCGCTGGCCAGTGGCTCCAATGCCCTGGACGCCTTCGTCATCATTCCGTGCACCACCTCCACGCTCGGCAAAATCGCCTCCGGCATCGGCGATTCGCTGATCACACGTACCGCACAGGTTGCACTCAAAGAACGTTTTCGCATGGTTTTGTGTGTGCGGGAGACGCCCCTGTCCTCGCTGGCCCTCGAACAGTGTCTGCGGCTGTCGCGCGATGGTGTCATCATCATGCCGATTTCCCCTCCGCTGTATTTTCTGCCCACCACCGTGCAGGCCTATGTGCAAGCCTTTGTCGACAAAGTGCTGGGTGTGCTCGGCGTGCGCCAAAGCCGGGGATGGCGCGCCGAAGAATTGGAGTGAATCTCTGCGGCCCAAGCAGCGCCAGGAACAAGGCGCGTGAACCGGTTTCGCCAACGGAATCGCGCTTGCGCTCTTCCTGACAGAAAAAGATGCCCTGGCCACAAAGATCTCGAGAAAGCCCTGACATGAACTCTTCGCCAAGCGTCTGGCAGCGTGAATTCCTGCGCCTGAGTCAGCAGCTCCCGAGTGAGTGGCTGCTGCGCTGGCGCAGTTGGCAACGCCGCCTCGGACCGGCACGCATTCTGGTCGCCAGTTTTGCCGGATTGATCCTGGTTGGCGCATTTTTGTTGACGCTGCCGGCGGCTTCCACCGGAGAGTCCCCGGGGTTTGTCGACGCGCTCTTCACCGCCACCTCCGCCACCTGCGTCACCGGCTTGACCGTGGTCGATACCGGCACAACTTTTTCGCGTTTCGGCCAGATCGTCATTTTGGTGTTGATTCAGCTTGGCGGTTTGGGGTTGATGACGTTCTCCACGCTGCTGCTCTACCTCCTGGGTGGCGGCCGGCTCTCGCTCAGCAGCCGGGATCTCTTGCAGGAAACCTTCAGCCAGGGCCCGGTGCAAAATCTCAAGGCGCTGCTGAAAACGATTTTTCTTGCAACGTTCACCATCGAGCTGGTGGGGGCGATGCTGCTGACGCTGCGTTTTATGAGGGATTTGCCCAGCAGCACCGCGGTTTATCACGGCATTTTTCATGCAATCTCCGCCTTCTGCAATGCCGGTTTCGCCCTCTACAGCGACAATCTCGAAAAATACCGCGGTGATTTGCTGGTTAATGTCACCATTACCTCGCTCATCATCATCGGTGGATTGGGGTTCGTGGTGATCTTCGAGATCAACCGCCGGCTGCGCAATGACAGCCGCACCCCCTCCCTGCATGTCCGCCTGGTGTTGCGCACCACCGCCTGGCTCATTGCTTGCGGTGCCGCGGCCATCCTGCTGCTGGAAATGAACAATACCATGGCCGGGCTTCCCTGGGAGACGCGGCTGCTGACCAGCTATTTCCAGTCCGTCACCGCGCGCACCGCCGGCTTCAACACGCTCAATATTGGCAGCCTGTCGGATGCGACGCTGTTCATCCTGATCATCCTCATGTTCATTGGTGCCTCCCCCGGCTCCTGCGGCGGCGGGATCAAAACCACCACGGCCGCGGTGCTGCTCGCCCTCATTCGTTCGCGTTTTGGCAACGAAGAGAACGTGCATTTGCTCTATCGCCGCATCCCCAATGATGTGCTGGCCCGGGCAATCTCCGTCGTGTTCTTTGCCAGCGTGCTGATCGCACTCTTCACCTTCCTGCTGTTGCTTTCGGAGACCGGCGGCATGGGCCACCAGCAAACCCGCGGCCTCTTCCTGGAGCTGTTCTTCGAAACCACCTCGGCTTTTGGCACGGTCGGCCTGTCAACCGGCATCACGCCCAAACTCACGCCCTTCGGCCGCATTCTGATCATCATGGTCATGTTCATCGGCCGCCTGGGTCCGTTGACGGTGGCACTGGCGGTGGGGCCGCAGGCCAAAACCCGCTTCACCTATGCCCGGGAGAATGTTTTGGTGGGATGAGAGCAAGTGGCGGGCAGGCCGTCCTGCCTGACAAGGCAATGAGCTTTTCAACGGGATGGAATTATGCGCAGTTTCGCAGTCATCGGATTGAGCAGCTTCGGCTATCATTTGTGCAAACACCTGGCTGACCTGGGCGCGCCGGTGCTGGCGATCGATGTCGATGAAGAGAAGATCGAGGACATCAAGCCTTTTGTCCAGAAAGCGGTAGTGGCCGATGCCAAGGACAAAGAGGTGCTGCGCAGCCTGGGTCTGGAGGATTTCGATGTGGTGGTGGTGACGGTGGGCGAACCCATTGAAGCCAGCATCCTGATCACGCTCTATCTGCGCGAGCTGGGTGTGAAGGAGATCATTGCCAAAGTCATCACCGAGGATCACGCCAAGATTCTGGACAAACTCGGCGCTTCCAGCGTGGTCTTCCCCGAGCGTGACATGGCCAAGCGGCTCGCCTACACCCTGCGGCGCTCGATCCTGCTCGACTATGTCTCTCTGGGCGAAGGCTACGGCATTGTGGAAATGGGCGCCCCCTCCGAGTGGCTCGGCAAGCCGCTGGCCGCGCTCGATGTGCGCCGGCGCTACAACGTGCAGATCATCGTCATCAAAGACGTGTTGTCGGACAAGGTCATCATCATTCCGGGTGGTGATCACGTCATCAAGGACAGCGACGTGCTGGTGATGGTGGGCCGCGAAGAAGATTTGGAAAAGGTCGAGAAACTGTGAGCCGCGCAGCCGGTTCACTTCACCGGCCGGCTCTCCTCCCCTGACAGAAGCGGTTCCGGGAAAATGAGTTTGCGCAGCACGCGCTGCCACGGCTTGCCGGAATGGCCGGCTCCACCGGAAATCAGGCCACTGCTCAGCTTGAGATGCAACCATCCCCCCGCCATTACCCCCAGACTGTCAGCGACGGCATCCCGCCAATCCATGTGCCGGCCGGGAACGAAATGCTGGTGCATTTCATCGGAAATGCCATAGAGGGTGCCGAGGATGAAGGTCAACAGCAGCAAAGTGGCGCGGCTCCGGCCCGCACGGGCGCGCGCCAGCGCACCGAGCAGTAAAAAACCCAATGGCAGATAAAGCAGAACGTGTGCCCATTTGTCGTCCCACCTGGTCAGCCGGACCGGCGGATCCCAATCGGGAATGGAAGATTGGACAAACAGGACGGCTGCCCACAGCAGCGGCGCCCGGTAATTCTGCCAAAAGCTGCACCATCCGGAACGGTTGTTCATGCGAATCTGAAGAAATTTTTGTCATTTGTTGGAGAAAAGCTCATGCGCGCCGGGGACTGCTGGTCTCCAGGAAGGCCGGCGCGAGATGGGCAAGAATGTCACCGGCCAGCATGCTCCACATCCCCAGCCTGGCGCAGGCCAGATCACCGGCGCGGCCATGCAAAAACACTCCCAACGCCGCCGCCCGTTCCGGTTCCAGGCCTTGACCGGCGAGGCCGGCGATCACGCCAGTGAGCACGTCGCCGCTGCCACCGGTGGCCATGCCGGCATTGCCGGTGGAATTGATCAAGACCTCCTGCGACGGCAACGCGATGACCGTGGGCGCACCCTTCAGAACCACAATCTGCCCGAACGCCGCTGCCGCCTGCCGTGCCGCAACCAGGGGATGCTCATTCTGTGCCGCCGGCCACAAACGCCTGAGCTCGCCGGGATGCGGCGTGAGAATGAGCGTGGCGCGGCTGCTGCGCAGCGCGGCAGGATCGTCCGCCAGCACATTCAACCCGTCGGCATCGAGCACCACGGTTTTGTCGTAGTTCGCCAGAATCTGCCTGACCAAACTGGCGGTCGCCGGCGCGATGCCCAAACCCGGCCCGAGTGCCACCACCCCGGCCCACGCCAGACGCTCGCGCAGCATTTCAAAGGCGCCCGGCGCGATCCTGCCTTCCTGCTCTGGCAGCGGCAGCTTGATCACCTCGGCCGTGGCGGACTCCAGACTGGGCAGCAACGACAGCGGTGCTGCAAGTACCACCAAGCCGGCACCGGCGCGGAGAGCAGCGGTCGCGGCCAGACGGGCTGCGCCGCCGAAGCCCGCGGAACCGGCAATGACCAGAATCTGGCCCACGCGATTCTTGAACGCATCCGGCGACCGCTGGGGCAACCAGGCTGGCATGGCGTCCGGATCGAGCCAGTAGGTGCGACAGTGTGCTTGCTGATAAGCCCGGCGGGGAAAGCCGATGTCTGCAACCACCAGCTCGCCGGTGTGTTCACGGCCGGGGGAAAACAGCAGCCCGGATTTGCGGGCACCGAAGGTGACGGTGACGCTGGCGCGAATGCACGGGCCTGCCACCGCACCCGTGTCGGCATTCATGCCGGTGGGCAAATCGACTGCGACAATCGGACGGCCGCTGTGATTGAGATGAACGACGGTGTCGGCGAGCAGGCCGGAGAGAGGGCCGCGCACCCCGGTGCCGAGCAGTGCGTCAATCACGAAATCACTGCCGGCGAGCGCGGGCAACCGGTCGCCAGTCCGCAACACCTGGATTGGGTGGCCGAGCGTGGTGAGCAACCCGTAATTGGCTGCGGCATCACCGCGCAAATCTTCCGGTTCGCCCAACAAAAAAGTCTCGCACTTTACGCCGGCTTCACCGAGTAAACGCGCCACCACCAAGCCATCACCACCGTTGTTGCCCTTGCCGCAGAATATGGCGGCGTGTTTGCCCGCCAGCGGCTGCCAGCGCCGGCGAATCACTTCAAACGTGGCGCGGCCGGCATTCTCCATCAGCACCCGGCCGGGCAGGCCAAGCGTGCCGATGGTGTAGGCATCCACGGCCTGCATTTCCTGTGCGGAAACCACCGGCGGCAGGGTGGAAAGACGTTCGGAAAAAGTCATGGCGCACACCCCTCGATGCCTGGTTCGTGTCCGTCCCGCCATGCTGCACCCCCGGCTGAGCCGTGGTGTTCGCAACGGCGATGATCCTGCAAACTCCCGGAATTTTCATGGCTCCATGAACCTGCTTGCCGTGGTTCTCAAGCAGGTTTCTGTCGCGCGGGAGAAGTTTTTATGTGTCGATTTACGGCAAGGCTTTGCTGTTCACTTCCTGACCAGGGACGGCGTCACCGCATGGCGGCACTGGCCGGTTTTCTCGAATTCCGAGAGATTGGCAAGGGTGGTGTCGGCAATGTTGGCCAACGCCTCCCGGGTGAAGAAGGCCTGGTGGCCGGTGATGATGACGTTGGGAAAAGTCAACAGCCGGGCGAAGACATCATCCTGAATCACCTGATTGGAGAGATCTTCGAAAAACATGTCGGCTTCTTCTTCATAGACATCCAGGCCGAGTGCGCCAATGGTGCCGCGCTTCAGGGCTTGAATGACAGCCCGGGTATCGATCAGAGCGCCACGGCTGGTGTTGATCAGCATGGCACCCGGCTTGAAATGCTGCAACGACTGCGCGTTGATGAGGTGGCGGGTCGCCGGCATGAGTGGACAATGCAGGGTAACCACGTCGGAGGCGCCCAGCAACTCGGGCAGATCGACATAGCGTGCGCCGAGCGCGAGGCACGCGGGATTGGTAAGGGGATCGTGTGCCAGCAGGCGGCAGCCAAAACCCGCCATGATCCGTGCCACGGTGGCACCGATTCTGCCGGTGCCGATGATGCCGATCGTGCGGTTGTGCAAATCGAATCCCAGCAGGCCCTCCAGCGCAAAATTGCCTTCGCGCACGCGGGCGTAGGCGCGATGAATCTTGCGATTCAAGACGAGCATCAACGCCACGGTGTGTTCCGCCACGGCATGGGGCGAATAAGCCGGCACGCGCGCCACCACGAGGCCAAGCTGCTGTGCCAGGTTCAGATCCACATGATTGAAACCGGCACTGCGCAACGCCAGCAGCTGCACACCCTGTCCGGCCAGCACAGGCAACACGGCGGCATCGAGTTGATCATTGACAAAGGCACAAACCGCCGGGGCATTAACCGCCAAAGAGCAGGTTTCCGGGGTCAGGCGGGATTCGAAAAATTGCAAATCATGGCCATATTTCCGGTTGGCGGCGGTAAAAAACTGACGATCATAAGGCTTGGCGCTGAAAAAAGCGACGCGCACGGGAAGCATGCTCCTTGCAGTGGTTCGTGGTCGGGTGTGTCAGGCAAGTCTGTCCGGTTTTTCCAAAATTACCACGGCGGTGGCAAAGTAATCGGCATGGGAAAGCGAGACATGAACCGTGATGTCCTGCAGCCGTGTTTGCAGACGGGGACTCAACACTGCGCGCGGCCTGCCGTCCGCATCATTGCACACGGCAAACTCTTTCCACAGAAAATGTTCGCTCCAGCCGGTGCCCAGGGCTTTGGCGAAGGCCTCCTTGGCGGCAAAACGTGCGGCATAGGAGGCAGCTCGCCGGCCGCGGCCCTCACAATAGGCGATTTCCTCGCGGGTGAAAACCTTGTGCGGGAAGCGCTGCGGCCAGCGTTGCAACAGCGCCGCCAAGCGCGGAATTTCAACCAGGTCGATGCCGATACCGCAAATCACCGTTGCCGCCTCCCGCACCAAAAGTATTCCTGCTTCGCGCGCAGCGAAAAACGCGGCCCGGGTATGCCAGCACGAGCCGTGCACCGTTTTCCGTCACTGCCGGCACGCATGGCACCGGCTTTTCGCTTGCTTGTCAGGCGATTTTCATTTAGATTTCTGCGCAAAAATTTTGCCTCTCCTGCGAGCATTATGGCGACCAAAAAATCCGATGCACCCCTGATTGCAAGAGCCCTGGCCGGCGATCAAAAAGCCTATGCCGAGCTGATGGCGCGGCATCGCGGCCCGCTCTACAATTTGCTCCACAATATGGTGCACAATCGTGAAGAGGCCGAGGATCTGCTGCAGGAAGCTTTCATGAAGGCCTTCGCCGCACTGCACACCTTCAACAGGGAATTTGCCTTCTCCACCTGGCTCTACAAAATCGCCATCAACACCACCATCGATCACCTGCGCAAGAAGAAGCTGCAAACCTACTCGCTCGACAAGCCCATCCAGTCCAGCGAAGGTGAATTGAAGCGCGAGTATGCCGACGTGCACGCCATCACCGACAACGAGCTGTTGTCCACCGAGAAATCGTCCCTGATCGCGCAGGCCATCGCCGAGCTCCCCCCTCGTTACCGCGAAGCCATCATTCTGCGCCACACCGAGGAGAAATCCTACGAAGAAATCGCCCAGATCACCGGCGTGCCGCTCGGCACGGTAAAAGCGCGCATCTTTCGCGCCCGCGAAATGCTCAAGCACAAGCTCAAGGGCAAATTGCTGGTGTGACGCGACCGTCAGGCGGGTTGTTCCCCCCGGCAGCGCAATCTCGCCGTGGAGTTCCCGGGCCCGGCCCTCCTGCTGTGCCATGCGGGTTTGCTCCGGCCGCACTTTTTCCCGGTTTTGAAGTCGATCACAGACAAAAGCGTTTAGCCTGTTGCGTCTCGCTTTTCCGGCTGATGGTCACGTGAGCTGCTCCGCCGGCGGATTGCGGCCAGCAATTACACTATCCCCCCAATCATGGCAGCCAGACTGAGCACCGGCACGGCGCGGATCAGCGCGGCCGGCAAAAAGGGCGGGTATTTTTCCAAAAACGTCGCCGCATCGTTGGTGCCGGCATTGGCCTGTATCCGCAGCGCGTGCTCCCACTCGGTCAAAAAACAGCCGCTGGTCAGGAGAAGGGAGATGCCTTGACCGAGACACGCGGGCATGAAGAGCCAGAAAAAAACATCCAGGCGGCGCCGCTCCCGGAAGCGGCCGGTCACGAGCGCAACCATGCCGGCGACCGTCAGGCCCACCCCGACGGCATGAATGAGCAAAATCACATTTGCCAGCCAAAACGCCGTTTCAGGCTGCCTCCCTGCCGGATCCCTCCTGCTTGTCAAATCCCAGCAGCACACCGTAGCGCAGGCCGCGGTCACTCACGAGGATCTCATCGAAATCATAAACCTCCATGAACGTTTCCAAAATCAATGCGCCGGCGAGGATGACATCGGCACGGGCGGGGGCGAGCCCCGGGAGTTTTTTGCGCTGTGTAATGGTGAGTCCCGAGAGTTGCGCCACCATACTGTGCAGTGTTTTTTTGCTCAACACGAAGCCTGCGATCCTGGCCGGATCATATTCCGCCAATTGCTGCGCCATGGCCGCCAGCGTGGTGAGGGTGCCGGCGGTGCCAACCAGGCTGCGAATTTTGTCGAACTCGTTGCGCGGCCACACGGCGCGCATCGCTTGCCGTGCCTGCTGCCGCACTGCCGCCACCTCCGCGGCGGTCACCGGATCGCTGTGCAGAAAGCGCTCGGTGAGCCGCACCGAGCCAATGTCTGCGCTGCGGGCGCTGTGAATCACTTCATGGGTGCCGGTCACGATTTCCGTGCTGCCACCGCCGATGTCCATGACTGCGATTGGCTCAGCCAGACCCCGCTGGTTGGAGAGGGCACCGAGATAAGTCAAGCGTGCCTCGGTTTCCCCGGAGATGATGTGCACCTGCAGACCGGTTTCCGCCTGCACGCGCTGCAAAAACTCCGCCCGGTTGCCGGCGTCACGCAGGGCGCTGGTACCGACCGCGATGATGCGCGTGGCACCATGTGCGCGCGCCAGGCGCAGATATTCCTGCAGGCACGCCAGCCCGCGCTGTATGGCCCCCGCCTGCAAGTTGCCGGCGGCATCCACCTCTTTGCCGAGGCGAACAATCGTCTCCCGCTCACACACCGGCATGAGACGGCCGTCCTGATGCTCGGCGACCAATAAAAGAAAAGTGTTGGTGCCGAGGTCGATACTCGCCATTCGCACCGCGCCGCCCCTTTTTTCCTGTGGCGTCATGTGTGCTCCCTCATTCTGTGAAAATGATGCGGTTGTTTTCCGCCACCCAAAAGGATCGGGATTTCATCGAAGTCACCCGTGCGCCGAAGCCGGTGAGATCAACCACCGTGTCGAGTAAGCGGAAGCGCCAGCCGCCCCGCGGCGCTGCCGCTGCCGCCGTGGTGTCCGGTTGCAGCCCCTTGAATTCGCCTGCCAGCCAGCCGCGGATCTCCTGCAACGATTCCCGGGACACCGGCTCGCAAACGATTTCGATGACGAGATAATGTGGCGCTTCCCTGCGCAGTTGCGCGGAATCCGCCAGCACCAGGCCGCGGTGCTCCTCCCACCCCGCGCGCACCACGGCCAGCGCTTTGGTCAAACGCCGCTCCGTCGCCGACTGCAGCAGGTATTTGCCCTCCCAGGGCGCGAACGCCGATTTGACCTGAAACTCCCGCTCCGCCACCAGCGCATTGAAGAACCAGCCCGACTTGCGCCAGAGCTGCACGCGAAAGCGCGCTGCCGAAGTGAGGCCGCGCTGCATACCGGCCAGCAACCGGCTGGTCAGCAGGCTGTCCACATGAAAATCAACCACCAGCCTGCCGGAGGCCACGCGCACGGTGTCGATCGTGATGCGTGGCTCCTGTGCACCGGCGGCCGCAGTCAAACAGAGGTGCACAACCCAGACGAGAGGAGCCACCCGCAGCTTCATGAACGATGCCGTTGGCCAGACGCGTGGTGCAGGCGTTTGCAACGGCAGATTGCAGTGGCGAAGGGAAGCCAAGTTCGCCCCCTGTCATGGTTGCGACAAACAGTGCCAGGCAGCATGCAACTCACTCGACATGGTAGACCGCGGCCAACACGACTCTGCCAACCTTCTCCAGGCTGGCAGCGCTGCACTTGTCGGGCGTATCGGCAAGCGTGTGCCAATGGGGATAATCAAAGTCGATGATATTGATCACCGGGACGCCGGCTTCCAGCAGGGGCACGTGATCATCGAAAACTTCGTGGCGCAGACGCGGCACAAACTCGCGAACGCCAAGGCGGCTGGCCAGATTCCACACCCGATCAACCACGGCGCGGGCATGGCGTACAGAGTTGCCTTCTTGAAAAATTTCCAGCTCGCGATCGCCGACCATGTCCAGCAGAATGCCGAACAGCGGGTGGTAGCCCGCCAGTTTGGTGCGGGCAAAATGCTGTGCACCAATGGCATAGCTGCGCGAATCACCGGGCGTGCCGAAATCCTCACCGTCGAACAACACGATGTCGACACCGACCGGCGGAGGGTTTCCCTTCAGCACGCGTGCGACTTCCAGCAACACTGCCACCCCGGAGGCGCCGTCATTGGCGCCCAAAACCGGCTCCTGGTGCCGGCTCGAATCCGGCTCCTCATCCGCCCACGGCCGTGAATCCCAATGCGCGCACAACAACACCCGCCGTCCGGCCTGGAGACGAAAGCCGGCGATGATGTTGGTGAGCTTTACGGTTTGTCTGAGACGGGGCGGGGTGTGCTCAAACGATTGGGTGACGACATGATCGGCATATTTCTGCAATTCGGCAATGAGAAAAGCGGCGGTCTGCTCGTGCGCAGCACTGCCGGGCACCCGCGGGCCAAACGCGCATTGCTGCCGCAACAGTGCATAGGCGCGGCTGCCGTCAAACGCCGGCACGATCAGCTCCGGTTCACGCTGCTGAAAGAAAACGGCCATCGTGAGTGCGATGGCCACCAGTCCCAGCCCGAGCGCCAGGCCGAGGAGTCGTTTGCCGGTCAAGGCCGGGCGTGCAGTTGCACGTCCTGAGGGCGCCGGCTTCTTTTTCTTTTTCGCGGTGCGTGTCATATGATGCGGGCTTGCCGTGCCGCGGCACTGATTGGTTCGCCAGGTCGTGCCAGCGGGGTCTTGCTCGGGGCTTTCACCACAGCCGGGAGAATGAACGGCGCCTTGCAGCAGCCGCTGCCGCAGGAGAGTCCCACACCTCAGTTCCCACGGATGGCAATGTTGATATTAATGCCGAGTTCCCGGAAGTTCACCTTGCCGCTGCGGTTGTCCTCATTCTTGCCGATTTCAAAGTGGGCACCGCCCTGCACCCGGTTGCTGAACGAGTAGCGCACATCAGGCCGGAAGGACCACAGCTTGGTTTTGCTGTTTTCAATCTTTTCCGTTTTGCGCTTGTTCTCGCCGGTGCCCTCCGCCAATTGCGAGGTGGTGGCGCTGGTCTTGTAGTTGAAAGTGATGCCCAGATCCACCGAGTTTTTCAGCTCCTTGTTTTTCAGAAAGGGGAAGGGCAGGCGGAAGCCCGAGCGTTTGGAATAGTTGTGGGTGATGGAAAGATCCGAGCCATTGGTGAAAGTGGCGCTTTGGAAATAATAAAGCATCAACTCTTCGTCGGTCAACAAGTTTGAAAGCGGGCCGCTCTGGTTGATGTTGTATTGCGGCTTGTAGCCATTGTTGATGTTGTAGGTCAGGCTGGAGATCATGCCGTTCTTCCAACTGATGCTCAGCCGCAGCAGGGGCCGGAAGCTGATGGAAAAATCTTCCGAGGTGATGCCGCGGCGCGCCGGCGTGTTCTGCCAGGTCTGGGATTTTTTGCCGCTGAAATTGGTACTCATGCTCACCGAACTGGCCACGCTCTTGAACAGCGCCAGCTTCTCCAGCCCGCTGACGTTGAGCGTCCACTCCGGGAAGGGCAGGCCGCCACCATCCCCAATCTTGAACCAGGACAGGGATGAGCTGCCCGTGATTTGCGAGGTGATGGTGCGCTGGCGGTCATAATCGAAACGCAGTCCGATGTTGACATTGCGCGTCAGATCGAAGCCGCTGGAGGCGGAGAGGTTTTCCGAGCGGTTGTAGTTGCGGAAAATCGAGGCCAGCGAACCCTCCTGGCCCGGCCCGGGATCCAACACGAAGCCGAATTTGTAACCGACGCGGATGCTGTCGCTTGCCAGGCCATTGTGGCTGACATTTTCACTTTTGCGATAGGTGACCGACACATCCTTGAAGTCAGCGAACCAGCGCATCAGTCCGGTGATGGGGTTGGGCAGGCCGCCCCGCTTCTTTTCGGGCTTGTCGGCATCATGCGGTGTGTCGCCTTTGCCCTTCTGCTCTTCCGGCTTGCTGCCCGGCGGCTGCTTGCCGGATTCCTCTTCGGGCCGGCTGCCGGGCCGGGCGCGGCTGCGGCTGCGATCTTCACGCCCGCCGGGTGTCGGTGCGGCCCTGCGTTTGGCAAACTGGAAAAGCTGGGAAAAACGCACACTGGAATTGAATGAAATGCTGCGGCTGACGCTGGTACTCAGGCCGCCCACCCGCTGCTGCACGCTGTTGCTGAGGCGATACGTTGCATTGTAGCTCAGGCCGGTGGTCATCCAACTGAAGAGATTGGGATTGTAGCTGGCATTGAACGTCTGCGCGGTGCTGAGCAGCTCGCGCCTGCCCCAGGTGAAGCGCCGCAACCCCTCGATGAAGGTCATGGGAGCCACGAGCGCATTGAGCGAGTCCCGGCCGCGCAACGCCCTGGGCTTGACCAGATTGTTGAACGACAGCGAGTAGTCGGTGGTGAGGTTTTCGAAAATCTTCATCGACCCGCTGAAGCTGTGATTGACGCCGTAGTTCTGCGTGAGAATGCTGTCCCCGCGCGCGCTTTCACGGCCGTTGAGAGTGCGCCGTGTTTGATTCAACTGCACGCTGTTGTTGGCCTGCAGCCTGGCATCAAAACGCTGCGGCGTGTAATACATTTTGGTGGTGCGCAATTTGCCGAACAGCGGCGTCTTCCTGTCGATCCAGCCGAACGGCTGGATGAAATTGTCGCGGCCGAAATTCAGCCGGTAATCGAGATTGCCGGTGTAGACGGTGCGCTCGGAAAGGCGGGTCGTGTTGTTGGTGGCATCGCTGAAACTGTAGCTGTAACTGGCGCTCAAATTGTCGAGCGTGTTCTTGATGAGGAAATTGCGCGAGCGGCTGCGCCGGCTGATGGTAACGTTGATGCCGCGCTGGCTGGAATTGGCATCGATCGCCGCCAGGCTGTCGGCGCGAAAACGCTCGAGCAGGTCGGGGGTCAGGAGAATGTCACTGCCCGGGATGTATTTCGGCCGCGCCCGGCTTTCGGAATAACTCATGCTCACCGGCACGCTCAAGCCCAGGCTTTGCGGCAGAAATTTGTCGAGGGTGAGATTGCCGTTGAGCGAGAGGCGGCGGGTGTTGTCGCCGCTGCCGAAACGTGTGGCGACATTGTGAAAGTCGGCATCCTGGTTCTCGATCTCGAAATTGAGGTTGGCCACATCCGCCAGTTTGAGATCGACCCGGCCGCGCATGGCCATGCCCTTATCCTTCTGCACGCCGGACACGCGCAATTCGTCCATCCATACCTCCCCGGTAAAATCCTGGAAGGGATCGACGTTTTGCACGCCGGCCACCAGCAGCCGGATGTTGGTGAGCGAGGGATTGCCGCGCACGCGCCACTCCTGCCGCCGCCCGGGATTGGGGATGTAAACGAAATAGTCCGTCACCTTCAGCGAATCGGCGGGCAGGGCACGGATGCGCCTGATCTTGCCTGCGGCTTCGGCGGCGCGCAGCAGCAGGGAATCCTGCAGTTGGCGCTTGAAATCGGTCAAGGCGGGCAGGTAGATCGTCATTTCGTTGCGCCGGTCCCAGCGCGCGCTGTTTTGCCCGGAATTGGGGAAGGGATCGGGATAAACATCTGTGCGGAACTCATAAAAATTGCGCTCATCCGCGCCGAAACGCAGAAAGAACCGCACCGTCGAAGTGTCGGCATTCACGCGAATGTCCTTGCCGCCGTAAACGAACATTTTCAGGCTGTCGTAGTGCACGAAATTCAGGGCATGCAGTGTCTTTTGCGCCAGCGCAGTCTCTCCCGGCCGCAATGCCGTCAGCCGCAGCACCTGCGATTGTTCTTTCTCCCTGATCTTCTGAATCAGATTGGTCTCGCGTTCGACGCCGGGCGGAAAGGGATAGGTCGGGTTTTCCTCGGTGTTGGTGATCGTCACCTCCAGCCGGTCATCCTGTTTGAAGTTGCCCAGGGCCGTGCTCTCCGTGGTAATGCCGACTTCCTTCCACTCATTGCTCACCAGGCTGATTTCCGCCAACTGCAGGCGGGTGGGTTGCGTGATGCCGTCAATCCAGATGCGGGCGTATTCCACGCGCGCCAGGGAGGGATTGCCCACCTTTTGCGCGATGTCCGCCAGCGGAATGCGATAGAGCGTCCAGCCGCTCTTGCCACGGCCGGAAATGTATTTTTCGGATTGCTCCGA
Source organism: candidate division KSB1 bacterium (assembly GCA_034506255.1). Classification (NCBI taxonomy): domain Bacteria; kingdom Pseudomonadati; order Candidatus Zhuqueibacterales; family Candidatus Zhuqueibacteraceae; genus Candidatus Coneutiohabitans; species Candidatus Coneutiohabitans thermophilus. The sequence goes on from JAPDPX010000010.1 coordinate 75,215, forward strand.
ATGGTTCAAGTCGATGAGGTAGCTGAAATAGGCGTTCTCGCGGTCGAGCGTACCGTTGTTGTTGAGATCCTCGGTGTCGGGCCGCAGGCCGCCTTCGTCACTTAAATTGCCGCCCTTGCCATTGGCCTCGGTGCCGTTCAACGTGCCGGTGCCGATGAAGGAGATTTTGTTGGAGACCCAGTCATCCTTGCTGGCGGGCTCGCCCCAATCCTGCCGGCCATTGCGGTTGACATCCCAGAAGTCGGCGGGATCATTGCCCGCCATCATGTCCATACCAATGTCCTCGCCCTCATCGAGAATGTTGTTGATGATGCGACTGCGCACCAGGTCTTCGGAATTGAGCGAGTCATTGGGAATGACATCCTCCGAGATCAAGCCGAGATCGATATGCACGCGGCCGGTGTCGCCGTTGATCCAAATCTCCAGGAACTTTGCCTCGGTCTGATCGAAGTAGCCGGGGGAGAGCGCACGCAGGACGCCGGCCCATGATTTCTCCAGCTCGGAGACCGGCGTACCCTGGGGCGTGGTGGCCTGCCGGGGTATAAAGTCAAACACCAGCACCGGCAGGTTCTGCGGCGCACCGCCCAGACCGGCATTGGTCTCACGCGTGGTGTAGATGTCCGTGACCGGGATGCCCTGCAGCGGATTCCACCAAATGAAATCGCCGCGCCGCGCCAGCGCCTGACGCCGCCGCAACGTCAGGACATCGCCCTCCTCATAGCGGACGGCGGTGGCATCGTTGAGAACCTCCACGGGAATCGAGGCCTCGATCCAGGCCCGGCGCGACACGCTCAGCGGCGTGGTGCGCTTGGTGCCCTCGAAGTCATCGACATAGGCCACGCCCTCGGGGTCGCCGGTTTTCTTGTTGTTGAGCGCGTTGGGATTGGGGATGATCTGCGCCACCTCGCCCTCGAAGTTGAGCGTGCTCACCTCCTGCGTCGAAAGCAGCGGCAGGGCATCGAGCGCGCGGCTGAGAAAATTGGGGCGGAACTGCAGGCGGGTGTTGATATCCCACACCAGATTCTTCATCGGCCCGCGTTCCTCGCTGCCGCTCAGCCGCACCCGCTGTTCGAGCGTGCGCTCGCTCAGGTACAACAACGTGCCGCCCAGGAAGGAATCCTTGTTGAAACGGTATTCCGCGCGCGAGCCGAGAATCGACTTCTTCTCGAGCTGAAAAAGCTGGTTGTTTTGATAGGTGATTTCCAGTTGCGCGTCGGGCTTGTTGGCCTCGGGATTGGTGACCGTCAAGGTGCCGGAGAAATAGTCGATGATGTAGTCCTGATCGCGCACCAGCCGGGTGCCGCGCAACAACACTTCCTCGGAACCCTCGATGACGTTGAAACCGAGTTGATAGGTGGTGGAGCGGTTCTGCGATTTGACCTCGATGAAGAACTTGCTCAAACGCAACTGCTCGCTTTGCGACGAGGTGTCATACATCGCGGTGACCTGCTTCTCGACAGGCAGCAGGTTTTTCACGGTCTTGTACTGGCCGGTGGCACGATCGAACACGAACACCGCATCCGAGGCGTCGAATGGCCGCAGGAAGGGAAAAGTGAGCTCGCCCAGGCCGCGATTGACGACGAAACCATCGAGGTCGATTTGATTGTCGGGCCGCGGCTCGCCATTGACGTTGGTTTCATCCAGGCCGAAGATGTTCAAATAGGAGACCTGGGAGCCATCACTGCGGATCAGGGTCTCCTCCGGCGTGCCGGCGGAGCCGGGCTGGAAATACACGCGAATGTCCAACCCCTCTTCCGGAATGTTGCGGCTGCCGAGATCATAGACGTTTTTCCATTCCAGGTGCCAGGTATCGTCGAGATCGCGCGGTGCCGGCAGCGCGGTGCGTTCCCGCAGCAGCTTGAGCCGGATGTTTCCGGAGGCGTAATTGATGTCGCCGTGAATCTCGCCGTCATTGGTTTGATAGGCCACCGCCAGCGCCTCCCCCTCCTGCAGGCGCTGGGTCAGGCGAATGAAGCCCAGCGTCGGCTCCAGGCGGTAATCCTGATCGATGAGCAACCGCCGGAAGCTGCCGTCAACTTTCTCACGCTCATCCGGCACGCCGATGAGGTTGCCCTGGGCATCGAGCTGAATGTCGCGGTAGGCCGTGCCCTGAATATTTTTGGGATCATCGACGCGCCCGGTGACGTAGACTTCCAGCCGGCTGATTTGACGGCCGGGAGGCACCGCGACGTGCCGCCATTTGTCGGAGAAGTAGCGGAAATTTTCACGGTACTCGCGGCTCAGGAAAAAGTAGGTGTCGCGCACGTAGTTGATGTCGCGTACGGTGTAGTTTTTGGCCTGCGCGCCGCCGCTGGCGGTGAGCTTCTTGCTTTCGCCCTTCTCCTGGCTGGCTATGGCGGTGAGGAAGAGATTGCCGAGCTGCATTTCGGATTTGATGCCGAACAACCCGGCGCTGGTGCCGCCGAAGGTGACATAGCGCGTGCCCGGCAGGGACAACGCAATGTTGCCGGCCTCGACTTTCTTGAGAATGTCATCCTCGAAGCCGGTGTAGTTGAGCTTGATGTTGTTTTCGAAATCGAAGGCGCGCTCGCTGTCCTGATCGACGTTGACCGTCACTTTCTCACCGATGCGGCCGGTGACGGTGAAACGCTGCTTTTGCGACATCTTGAAACTGGTGTTGGAGCCGAGATTGTAGGCCGTGCGCTGCTCGCTGCGATCCTCCTTGCGAAAGCCACCGTCGATCTGAATGTCACCCTGCACGTTCAAGCCGACGCTGCTGCCACCAAAGATTTGTGCGAACGCCCGGCTCTTGATCGGCACCGGAATATCGATGTCCACGCCGCCGCGGCCGGTGCGTTGCTCGTGGCCGGTGGTCAGGCTTTTTGCCAGGGCGTTCTGCCACAACTTGTGCTGGTTATCCGACAGGCGCGCGCCATAGTAAACGGAGACAGGGGCTTTGTAAATCGGACGGATTGGCTGCTCAAACAGCTCTTCCCGGATGGTGATATACTGGCCGGTGGAATCGATGGCGACTTTGCGTTGCAGGGAGGCGGGTTGCCAGCGCAACCAGGTGTTGCGGCCATGCAACCGGGTCAGGCCGATGGCAACCGGTTCGTCGAACGGTGACACGCGCGGATCATAGCTGCGAATGTCGGGGAGCCACTGCTTCCAGACTGCCGGGCGCGTGCTGTCGGCTGGCGTCTGCGCCCAAACTTGGCCGGCGGCGGGACAAAAATAAAAAAAGACCAGAAAGCAACTGCAAAGCTGTGCCTTGGCCTGTTGTGCGATGCGCGACTCAAACGTCATAAGGATCGAATCTCTGGACTCTCAAGTTGATGTTCCGTAGCGATACGCTCGATAGCAGCCTCCATTTTTTGTTCCACGGGCGATTTCGAGTGTGCGAAAAGTAGTATTCCAGCCGTTGAGAAGCAAGGGAAAATATGATGCCAGCGCTGCCGCATCCCTCCCAACGCCACCATGGGTGCGCCAGTTCCGCCGGCTGGCACGGCCTCCGCAAAAAATAATGGCACAAAGTCACGTTGGGACCTCCACGCCCGTATCGGCATCCGTCAGAATGAAAATGAGCTTTCGTAATAGTGCCTTCAGGCACGGACCCTGAAGGGTTCACTACAAAACGTGGTAAATTCTACCGACCACCCCGAAGCTTGCATTTTGGGGTGGGGCGCAGCTATAAACAGTTCGCTCCGCTGGCGCTGTTTTTTGGCGTTGCGTTGAGATGAGAGAGATGACCGCCGGCAGTTCCGCCCGGGACGCCCTGTCATCGCAAGGCAGAGATTCAACCCTCAATGTCAAGATCAAATCCCCAAATCCGCCCACGAAAGCAGAAATCCCACCGAAAAAGCCATTTCGTGGGATTCCATTTTCCCGGGAGAGAAGCCGTGTGACGCCTTCGGCAAACTGGTACGACTTCACATTCGAAAAAAGTTTTGCTTGATTTCGAGCGGAATAACTGGCGGAGTTTGGTGCACACGCCATTTCTGCCAGGGAACAGCAAGCTAGCATGCCAAATTCAGGTAAAACGAGCCTCTCAACGTCAGCAACAAGCCACGAGAGGCACAAAGTCAACTTGGCGGATGATTTTTATGCGGCTGCCCGCGGAGCAAAATTCTATGGCAAAGCAGGCAGTGGTTGGTTATATTGCCGCCACGCCCGCGCCACCGGCCGGGCCGCTGCACCAGACTCAGGTGAATTGCTGGTGAACCATGCCCAGATTCATTCTTGCACGCTACATACTGCGCGAACACATCGGCCCGTTCTTCTTCGCCTTCTCGCTGATCACCCTGTTGTTCCTGCTCAATTTGCTCTTCCGCGAGTTGAGCCGCATCCTGAGCAAAGGCCTGCCCTGGCACGTGGTGCTGGAATTCTTCCTGTTGAATCTGGCCTGGATTGTCGCGCTCGCCGTGCCCATGGCCGTGCTCACCGCCACGCTGATGGCTTTCGGCCGCCTGGCTGCCGACAATGAGATCACCGCCATGGAGGCGAGCGGCATCAGCATTTACCGCATCATCGCGCCCGCCTTCCTCGCCGCCGGCGCACTGGCTGTATTCATGGTCTGGTTCAACAACAATGTGCTGCCGGATTTCAACCATCGCACACGCCTGCTGGGCAGCGACATCGCGCGCAAGCGGCCCGGCATCAGCATCGAGCCGGGCGTGTGGTATGACGGCATTCCCAACTATGGTCTGCTGGTGCAAGACCTGGAAGACAGCAGCGGGGTGACGCGCGCCCGCAATCTGCTCATCAACGATTACAGCAGCACCGATCTGAACCGCACCATTTCCGCGCGGCGCGGCCTGCTCGAACTCAGCGCCAGCCAGGGCGCGCTGGTGCTGACGCTGTTCGACGGCGAAATGCAGGAAATCGATCTCAAGAAATCCGAGGAATTCCGCCGCATCGCCTTTCCCAAACACATCATCAAGATTCCGGTGGATGACATGTTCCTCAGCCGCAGCGAATCGGCATACCGCGGCGACCGGGAAAAAAGCGCGGCACACATGCGCGCCGAAGTGCGGCAAAACCACCAGGAGATTGCCGGCTGCCGCGAGCAAATCAACACCATTTTGGCGGGAGGCCTGCCGGCCTCGCTGCGGCAATTATTGAATATCCCCGCCGATTCCAGTGCCGGAAACGCGCGCTGGGACAATTTCGCAGGTGTGCCTGACAGCGGCCCGCACCGCTCGCGAGTTCCGACCACGGCCGGGCCCTCATTGCAAGGCGGGTTGCCGCCGGCCGGCTCTTCACACAAAGCAAGTCTGGTTGAAGTATTGAACCACCAGCGCCATTTGCAGACCCAGATCAACCGTCAGCTCATGGCGATTCAGCAAAACCAGCGTCGCATCAAAGCGCTGAGCGTCGAAATTCAGAAGAAGTATTCCATCCCGGTGGCATGTCTGGTGTTCGTGATGATCGGCGCGCCGCTCGGCACCATGGCGCGGCGCGGCGGGATGGCCACTGCCGGCGGTTTGAGCCTGCTCTTTTTTCTGATTTACTGGACGTTTCTGGTGGGCGGGGAAGACCTGGCCAAGCGCCAGATCATCTCCCCCTTCATGGCCATGTGGTCGGCGAATCTTTTCGTCGGGGCCTGCGGCCTGTTTTTGCTGATTCGTTCCGGCACCGTGCGCCCCTCCACCGACTTGTCGTGGGTGATCAAGCTTCTCCCGCGCCGCCCGCCAACGGCCGGACCAAACTCTGCAACGTGAACGCGCCATGAGCGCCGCTCGCAGGATTCGCCATGCGCCTGCTCGACCGCTACCTGCTCCGCAAATTTCTCTTCATTCTCGCCTTCGCGCTGGCGGCGGTGATCAGCATTTTCATCATCATCGACCTGGTCGAAAGCCTCTCCGATTACATCGACCGGCAGGTGCCGGTGGTGGTGATCTTCAGCTACTATTTTTACTACATTCCCTACATCATCGTCCTGATGATGCCCATCGCCATGCTGCTCGCCGCGATGTTCAGTGTCGGGCAGCTCAACAAGCACAACGAGCTCACGGCGATGAAAGCTTCGGGCCTTTCGATCCCTCGCATCCTCCTGCCGCTGTTTGTCCTCGGCCTGCTGGTCAGCCTGGTGATGCTGGTGTTTGCCGAAACGGTGATGCCGGAGGCCAATCAGCGCCGCGCCGAGTTGAAAAGCCAGTACATCGACCGCCTGCCGCGCAATCTGCCCACCCGCCATGCCAATCTCTATTTGCAGGAACGGCTGACCGATAACAACCAGCGCCGCAACGGCGAGCCGGCGGAAATACCGCGCAGCCGGCGCGTGTTCATCGGCTATTACAATGCCTCCGACAGCAGCGCCACCAAAATCAGCATTCAGGAGTATGACGGCGTCTTCATCGTGCACCGCATCGACGCCACCGCCATGCGCTGGCGCAACGGCCGCTGGGTGGCATTGCAGGGCTATGAACGCTTCTTCGCCGGCGACAGCGAAACCGCCACCCCCTTCGACACGCTGTCAGTGCCGCAGCTCTCCTTCACCCCCGAGGTTTTGACGAAAGTGCAGAAGGACCCCCAGGAAATGTCCTATCGCGAGCTGGAGCAATTCATTGCCGAGGTGGCCAACAACGGCGGTAATCCGCAACACTGGCTGGTCGATCTCTATCTCAAGATTTCATTTCCCTTCACCAATCTCATCATTCTGCTGTTTGGCGCGCCGCTGGCGGTCGGCCGCGTGCGCTCCGGGGGGGCAGTGGGAGTGGCGCTCACGCTGGTGATCACTTTTCTTTATTTCGGCATGGTCAAGACCGGGCAGTCGCTCGGTCAGAACGGCACCATTCCGCCGCTGCTCGGCGCCTGGCTGGGCAATCTGATTTTTTTGCTGGCGGGAGGCTTGGTGTTGTGGCGTGTGAAGACATGAGGCGGACCTCCTGCCCACGGTCACCAACCTTTCACCTGAATGTTACGCCTGAATTTTGCATGCTGGCCTGCTGTTCTCCGGAAGAAATGGCGGGTGTGACATGCACCCCTGCCGGAGTTGACCGCACGCTTGCCTGTGAGATTTCTCTGCACCATCCATCGGCTGAATCGGCCTCGTGATCAAATCTGCGTTCATCACGGAGGAGGGGCCAACTGCGGTGCACGAGGCGGTTTTCAAACACAGCCAAAACACTCGGGCAAAGATGCGAGACCGCAAAGATTTTTAAACCACAAAGGCCGGCAGGGACATCGCGACAAGCCCGGCGGCCTTTGTGGTTTTTGTGGTGTTGATGCTTGTTTGGGCAATTGCTGCAGAAAAATTTTTGCGTCTCCTGGCGGGGGAGCTTTCGCCGTGCCTGACAAGGCAAAGACATCGGATACGATGTCTGCACTGCAGTTTTCAGCCGGAAGCACTGGGCCAAAGCAAAACAACAAAGCGCCTCCGGTTTCATACTCAGCCGGCGGTCAGCGGCCACCCTGCGGGCTGGAGTTGGTCCAGATACTCGCGAAACCGTTGAATCGCTGCGTGTTCGCGTTCTCCCAGACGGTAAATGAAGCCGTCGAAGTAGGCCTGCACCTCGGCAGAGGTCAACCCCAGCCGCTTGCCGTGCAGCACCCCCCAGTCAGGCTGGCGCTGTTCGGCGCTCCTGGCGGCGCGTTCGAGGTCGGCCAGCAGTTGCTCGCGATCTTGTGCCGCAACATCACGGCGAATCGCCCATACCGCGAAGACGAAGGGCAGTCCGGTCCAGGCATGCCACTCATGGCCGAGATCGAAAACATAATGGAAGCCCGCCAGCCCGGCGTGCAGGCGACGCAGGGCTTCATCGCCGATCACCAGTGCCGCATCGAAGCGGCCGGCTTCCTGGGCCTGAAACACCGTGTGCATGCGCTGCAGCTCGGCCCGCACGCCGTATTTCTCCCGCAAAATGACCTTCAGCAATTCGATCGAGGTGGAGGTGTCGGCGGTGACCCCGATGCGCCTGCCTTCCAGTTCGTGCCAGGTGAAGTTGGAATAGAGGATGACGCTGTGCGCCAGGTCCTTCACCGCGATGCCGTAATCCAGCATGGCGTAATTTTTCTCGACACGGAAGTAATCCACCAGGGACAGGGGGCCGCCCTCGATCTGATGGCGTGCGGCGAGCCGCCCCATCTGCTGGGGGGACATCGGCACCTGCTTGACGCGTGTCGGCGCGAACTCGCGGTAGAACGGCACGCAGTTGAGATAGGGAATTTTGCCGAGGGCGTGCGGCGCGTGCACTGCCAGCGGGTTGTATAGAATGTCACGCTCCACCGGAATCTTGCCGCTGCTGCGGATGAGCTGGATGATGTGATTTTTGGCCAGGGCCACGGGGCTGGTGGCATGCGCCGCATGCGCGATGCGCTCCTCGCCAACCGTGCCGTCCATGTCGTCCGCGCCGAAATGCAGCGCCACGGGCGCGACCTCCGCGGTGAGCATGATCCAATAGGCCTTGATGTGCGGGAAATTGTCGAGCATCAGCCGCGACACCGCGATGGTTTTGAGATCATCGACCGCGGAGGTGTAGCGATCGACCACGCCGTTGTTGCCGGGCTGGTAGGCCAGTGGGATGAACGTCAGAAAGCCGCGTGATTCCTCCTGCTGCTCGCGCAGTTTGATCAGGTGCTGCACCCGTTCCTCCAGCGTCTCGAGGTGGCCGTAGAGCATGGTCGCGTTGGTGGGTATCCCCAGTTCGTGCGCGGCACGATGCACCTCGCGCCAGCGCTTTTCCCCGATTTTCTGGTTGAACAGCCGCCGCCGCACGCGTTCGGAGAAAACCTCGGCGCCCCCGCCCGGCATCGTGCTCAACCCCGCCTCTTTGAGCTGGCGCAATACCTCGTGAATCGGCAGCTTGAATTTTTTGGAGAAAAAGTCGATTTCCACCGCGGTCCAGGCCTTGATGTCGATTTGGGGGAAATGCGACTTGATTTGCCGCATCATGTCGAGATAAAATTCCCACGGCCACTCCGGGTGCAGCCCGCCGACAATGTGCACCTCCTGCAGCTCGTGATTGAGCTTGCCGAGAATTTGCTCGATGGTCATGGCGTAGGCGCGCGGGTCACCGGCTTTCACTGCGAAGTCGCAGAATTTGCATGACAGCACGCAGATGTTGGTGGGGTTGACCTGGCGGTTCACAACGAAGTACACCGCGTCGCCGCTTTTTTCGCGCTGCACCGCATGCGCCATTTTGCCGAGACCGAGCAGATCGTCGGTTTGCAGCATGGTCACACCGTCTTCCAGCCCGAGCCGTTCGCCCGCCCGGACTTTTTCCCAAATGGGGAGGAGTTTGGGGTCGTGGAATTGGATTGCAGACATGAATGCCATGGTTGATTCTTCCTTCGTTATCTGGATGCAATATTTTTCTGTTTGCAGTAAAACCGACCAAACGTCATCGCCAATACTCTTCCCATCTCCGCGCCACCCTCTCCCGGATCTCCTCCGTCATCACCAGCGGCCCGGGATAGCCCGGCTTCCAGGTGGCGTCGATGCCCATCACCCCGCGGTAAATCGGGCTGATGCCGTGCAGCGACTGCTCGCTGAAGATGACATCGCGCTCGGCATCGAAGCGCGTAAAGACGCCCCAAATGTAGCTTTCCCGGGAATGCAAATCAACATCCGCACTCACTGCAGCAATAATTTTTAGCGGGCGCAGTTCCGGGAGTTTGACCAGAGGTTCGATGATCCTGCGGCCTTCGCCCGCAGTTTTCACCAGCAGCAGCACCTCTTCATGAAGGCAGGCCTCCAGCACGCCGGGGAAATCCTGCGGCAGGCGCGCGATCACGTTTGACATTCTCGCCCTCTCTTCCCCGGCTGCCGGCCCCGTCTCTTTGCCCGGCCGCTCCGGCTTCATCGTGGCATCCAAAATCATCTTGCTGCCAAGATTCATTTTGAAGGAGGTGAAATCCAGCGTGTCGAGCGGCACTTTGGGAATCATCACGAAATCATAATGCGGATCGAAGTTTTCCCGGAGGGCGGCCAGCACCGCCTGCCAGTCGCGCACGTTGACGTGATCGGACACCAGCACGATACATTTGGTGAGCGCAAGCTGATCCGTGCCCATCAACCCCAGCGCGGATTTCATCGCTTCCTTTTGATAGCGCTGCTCCACAGACACCACGAGCAGGTTGTGAAAGCCGGCTTCATAATAAGCCCATATGCTTTTGATCTCCTTGTGAAGCAGGCGGGCGAGCGGCCCGAGGATCTGCTGCGTGGCATCGCCGAGGAACTTGTCTTCCATCGGCGGCTTGCCGACCACGGTGCAGGGATAAATTGCGCCGCGGCGATGCGTGATCTTGCTGAGATGAAAGACGGGAAAATCAGCCGCGTGTGAATAATGGCCAAAATGATCGCCGAACGGGCCCTCGCGCCGGGTTTCGGCAAGCGGCACCCGGCCCTCCAAAATGAACTCCGCCTCGGCGGGCACCGGCAGGGCGATGGATTTGCCCCAGACCATGGGCATGGGCGCGCCCCGCAGAAAGCCCGCCAACATCACCTCATCGATGCCCTCGGGCAGGGCGGCAATTGTCGCCAGCAGCAGGGCGGGATGGGTGCCCAGCGCCACCGCGATTTCGAATTCCCGGCTGAGCTTTTGTGCCTGGTAATAATGAAAACCGCCACCCTTTTGAATCTGCCAGTGCATGCCGGTGGTGCGATCATCATAAACCTGCATGCGATACATGCCGACATTGCGCCTGCCATCGCGCGGATCGTGGGTGAAGACCTGGCCCAGGGTGATGAAGCGGCCGCCGTCCTCCGGCCAGCATTTTTGCACCGGCAGGTGCGAGAGGTTGGGCTCGCTGACGACTTGTTGGGAGAGCGCGTGGCGGCAGCGCCCGGGCCGCGCTGCAAGCAGGCGCTTGACCACCGGCCAGTGGTCCAGGACCAGCCGGGGCTTGGGAGGCATGGCCGCTTCGACGAAATGAATCAGCTCTTCACCGAGTTGATCGGGAGGCTTGCCGAGTGCCAGCTCGATGCGGCGGGCACTGGCGAGCAGATTGATGGCAAGCGGGAAGCGCGCACCTTTGACGTTTTCAAAGAGCAGCGCCGGCCGCTCTTCCCGCAGGGCGCGCACCGCGATCTCAGTGATCTCCAGTTCGGGATCGACTTCGACTTTGACGCGATGTAATTCGCCGAGAGATTCGAGGTGGCGGGCAAAATCGCCGAGAGTTTTGAAGGACATAAATCACAAGCAGCTTGGTGCAGTGGTTCGAGCAGGCGGTGAAAAATGCCGGCGCGCCGTCCTTAAGAAGTCCGCGGGGTGATGGTGATGGTTGTCGGCAGGCCCAAATCCGTCATCATTTGCAGCAGGGTTTCGCGCAATCCCTGCTCCAGCGGCCGCACCATGTATCCCAACTCACGCTTCGCTTTGGCATTGTCTCCGAGATAAGTCACACCCGCCGAGACACGCAGGGTTTCCGCTGCGTAGGTTTCCGGGATTGTCAGGAAGGTGCCGAAGAAAGCGCTGAGTGCCGCCAGGAAGCGCAGCAACCCCGGCTTGGCGCGCAGCCGCGGCGCTTTGATGCCGGTGATGCGTTCGGCGATGGCAAAGGCCTCGATCAGGGTGTGTGGCGGCCCGGCCAGGATGTAGCTTTCACCGGGCCGGCCTTTTTCCATCGCCAGGAGATGGCCGCGCACCACGTCATCGACATGCGCCCAACAGAAAGCGGTGCGCTCGGGCAGCAGTGGCAGTCGGCGCTGCAAGTACTGTTTGAAGGTCTGCGCCACGGCGCTGGTATCACCGGGGCCGTAAACCAAGCCGGGCTGCACGATCACCAGGGGCAGCCCGGCGGCGGCCATGGGCACTGCGACTTGATGGTGGGCGAGCCATTTGGTGCGATCATATTCACTCAGATGCGGTCCGTCGTGGCGATAATGTTCATCCACCATGCGGCCGTGCGTGTCCGAAAAGACAGCGAGTGTGCTGGTGTACACGGCCTTGGGGATGCCCAGCTCGCGCACCAGTTCCAGCACATGGCGTGTGCCCGCGACATTGATTCTTTCCGCCATTGTGCTATCTTTGGCGCCGATCTTGTACCACGCCGCCAGATGAAAGACACGGTCGGCGCCGGCCATGGCCGGCCGCATGCCCGCCTTGTCGGTGAGGTCACCAGATGCGAGTGTGACGCCCGCCTCTGCGAGAGAAGCCGCCCGCCCGGGATTGCGCACCAGCGCCACCACCTCGTGGCCGGCCGCACGCAGCGCCCTTGCCAGACGGCCGCCGATGAAACCGGTCGCGCCGGTGAGAAAGTATCTCATCGCGTTTTTCCGCTCAACCGTCGCCCTGCCATCCGGCGGCGCGGAATGTCCGCCCGTGCCGGGTGTGGCCTCACATCATTTTCATGATTTTGTTTTTGACACTGACGGGATCGGCGACATTCTCGAAAATCACTTCGATGCCGGAGGTTCCCGAGCTGCTGAATTCGATGTTGCCGATGCCGAGCAGCCGCTGGATGAAAGTTTGCGTCACGTTGATGTTGCGCACGTCCTCCACGCGCACCGACTTGATCTCGCGCGCGATGTAGCCATGCCGGCTTTCAATGGTGCCGTCTTCGACCGTGAAGCGCCAGGCGTAGTGACGGAACACCATGATCAAACAGAGCAGCAACAGCGGTACGGCAAACAGGGAGAGCGAAGCGGCCGGATTGCGGCTGTCAGGCGTCACATATGACTCGTACAGCACCGCAAGCATGCCGGCCACGAAAAAGAGCGCCAGAAACATCAGACCCCATTGCCGCCGCCAGGCCGGACGAGTGCGATAAATCATTTTGCCGTCACCTTCTCACTTGTTGTTGCTGACAAGATGCGAAAAAGCCGGGCAACCTGCAAGTTGGAATTCCAAACAAGCAAGGAGATGAAGCATGACACAAATGGGCGAAGGTGGTTTGGTGATGATCGTGCTGCTCATGGCACTGGGCGGATGGGCGACCGTGGCGGAAGCCGGCACGGGCCGGCCGCGCGCCCGTGAAGCCGGCGTGGAAGTCGGCATTCTGCCCCCCGGTCCGTGGAATGCGATCACCGATGTCCGTGGCGTTAAAGTCGGCCATTGCACCGTGTGGCGCGGGGATTCGGTGCGCACCGGGGTGACCGTGATTCTGCCGCACGCCGGCAACATTTTTCAGGAAAAAGTACCGGCCGCGGTTCACTGCGGCAATGCGTTCGGCAAACTGGCGGGTTCCACGCAGGTGGTGGAGTTGGGCACGCTCGAAACGCCGATCGCGCTGACCAACACGCTGAGCGTACCGGTGGCGGTGCAAGCACTGGTGAAATACACTTTGCAGCAGCCCGGCAATGAAATGGTGACTTCGGTGAATGCGGTGGTGGGAGAAACCAACGACGGCTGGTTGAATGACATCCGCGGGATGCACGTGCAGGAGGAACATGTGTGGCAGGCGCTGCAGGCTGCCACAAGCGGTGCCGTGGAAGAAGGCAGTGTGGGCGCGGGCACCGGCACGCATTGTCTGGGCTTCAAGGGTGGGATCGGCACTTCTTCGCGGCGGCTGCCGCCGGGGTTGGGCTGCTACACCGTCGGCGTGCTGGTGCAAACGAATTTTGGCGGTATTCTCACCATCAATGGGGCGCCGGTGGGACGGGAGTTGGGCAAATTTTATCTGAGCGAGCAGGTGCAAAAAGCGCAGGAGGGCGGCTCGTGCATGATGGTGGTTGCCACGGATGCGCCGCTCTCCCCGCGCAATCTCGAACGTCTCGCCAGGCGGGCGTTGTTCGGCCTGGCCCGCGCCGGCAGCTTCATGGCCAACGGCAGCGGCGATTACGTGATCGCGTTCTCGACCGCGTATCGCATTGCGCAGCAACTGCCGCCGGACCGCCTGCAGCCCGCGAACGAGCTGGCGAATGAGGCCATGACGCCGCTTTTTCTCGCGGTCGTGGAGGCCACGGAAGAGGCCGTCTATAATTCCTTGTTCAAGGCGACAACCGTCGCGGGCAGAGGCGGACACAAGCTGGAGGCACTGCCAATAGCGGAAACACTCGCACTGTTGCAGCGCTATCAAGTTTTGCACCTGCAGCAGCGCCTGCCCGGCCTTGCGCAAGGCGGAGAGAAGTGAACCGCGAACTCCCACACCGGCCTGGCATGGGAGATTCGCAGCCATCCATGAGGTGGTCGCGAAGTCGGGTTTGTTGGAAAACCGCACCGCGCCGTCGAACCACGGCGGGAGCCTGCGGAGTCGAGCCGTGAGAGACCCGGGAGGCAAGCTCACCAATCCTGCCCGAGCCCGGCCCGGCTGGTGCGGAGTCGTCCGGCCACGGGCGCGTTCCGGGATCACTCAGGCGAGCGCGCCGTCGGTCTCAATGCGCAGCCAGTCGATTTCCCATAGTTGCAGCCTGCCGCGCGCATGAGGTGCTCCGTTGTCGTAAAGTGGCAGCGCGCGCGGGTGCCTGGGAGTGCCGATCAAGCGGCAGCCGTCGCGGAATTCGATCTCGAATTTGTTGGCCCAGAGATACCGCCGCAGCGCCACGACGTGTGAGATGTTTTTCATGGAGGCGATCTGTCGCAGCCCAATCCTGGTGGGGCCCATGGCCGTTGCGAACGTCAGCATCCGGTTTTCCGCCAGCGCCGTGATTTCGGATCCGTCATACAGTCCGGCATGAAGGGTCAACAGCGGCACCACTTCATGCTTGTGGTGCGAGGGGAACAAGTCGAGAAACATGTTGTTCTCCTTGGGCGATTGGTTTGTGCGGTGAGCCGGCGCGGCTCAGTGCGCGGTTTGCACGGCACTGCTTCTGGTCTTCTCAACCGGTTTGACTTCCACCGTGAAGAAGTCCTGGCTGAAGAGAAACCAGAGCAGCAGGAAGAGGAACACAAAGAATTTGACCAGTCGCCACATCCCCTTGAGTGGACTGCGTCTGCCAATGGCGTCAAGGGAGGGCGACTCACTTCCATCGAGAAGTGAGAGCAGCAACACCAGGTCTGATGCCCGCATTTTGCACCTCCTTGGCGGTAATTTGTGCACAACAATAGTGTGAATGAACGAGGCGGTCTGGAGAAAGCAAGGGATCGTGCGGGATGGTTGTTGCGACAACGGTCATGAGCAAAATCCCGCAGTGCAGTGAAGGCTTGTGACCGCTGCACCGATGAGCAGCCGGTCGTGGCAGCAAGGCCCGATCAGGGAAAAACTGTCGTCGCACGCGACCGGCTTTTCACTTCTTTAAACCGTACGAGGGAGGGTTGAAGTTCTTGCCTGGCCGGGCGGCGTGAGGCGGGAATCGTCACAAGGATTTGCTGTTGTCACAATACCGGCGCCGGAAGGTGATGCAGCAGCTCCGGAAAATTGAGGGCAGTGAGGTCAATAAATGGTGGCTGGTGGGAATGGTGACCGGTCGGCGGATTGGTGAGCAGCAGCCGTGATTCCCCGCTTTCGAAGGTGGCGGTGACGAAGAGATACTTGTTTTTGCCTGCCGCCTTTGCCGGCAGGGGAACGCTGCGGGTGAATTGCGCATTTTGCAGCTTGCGGCTGATGTTGGAAAATTTTTCCGTGGGTCGCGGACTGGTGCTGGCATCGGGAACCAGTTTGCTTTCCCAGAAATGGTAAAAGCGCTGCAGATCGGCATCCGGGATGGAGTAGAAACAGAGCAGCACGGAGAGCAAATTGTCGAGTTTGGGGAGCAGCTCTCCGGCCACTCGGCGGGAATTTTCGTTGCCGGGCGCAAGCAGGCGTTGGTATTTGCCCAATTCTTCCTCGAGTCGTGGAAATGCGCTGTTCATCAGCAGGTCTGGAAGAGCGGTAACCGTGATCGGCCTGGTTTTGAGCAGTTGGCTCGCGATCGCACGGATGTGTAATTCCTGCAACAGATACTGCGTCAGCGTGAGTCGCTGCCGTGCCCGTACCAGGGCGGGAGGATGTGCGCTTGCAGGCCGCGCGGTGAGCTGAATTTGTTCGTCCAGTTCCTGCCAATTGAAGGCGTCGGCATACGGGCTGTGGGGCTGATAAAATGCTTTTGTGGGTTGCAGCGAGGACGCCAGTTGCCTGCTCTGCGCCGCCGGCGGAAAGAGGTCGGGCTGATCGAGCGCCGCGCGCTTCAGGGCCCGTTCGAGCAATTCGGTAGTGGAATAAAAGTAAACCGACCGGTTGGCACGATGGTGCAGGATGGTCCAACTGCTGTGCATGAAGAAACACTTGGGGAACCAGCGCCGGCAGACCAGCTCCAGCAGCAGCCAGCGGCCCTCGTCGAAGCTCAGGGGCACGTGTTCCGGCGGGCTGCCGGCAACCGGTAGTCGCAGGAGGAATTGCCCGTGTTTTGAATCGGCCTCGAAGAAATGGTGGGGAATATACAGGTGAAAGTGATGAATCATGCCGGGCCGGCGTTGTTGCAAACTGTCCTCAACCTCACGCAGCGCGGTCTCACGCAAATTCCTCTGCCAGTCTTCCGTTGCGCCCTCGACCTGGTCCCAGGCGGCGACCAGGTCCGGGAAAAAAGCCGGCAGTTGGAAGTCGATGCCGAGCTCAGGATCGGAGATTTTCACCGCGGGTTGGTGCTGACCCTGCGCCAGCAGCGCGGCGGCGGGCGCGATCTCATCAGCGATGACAAACATCCCGCCGCTGCGGTGATGGCGGCGGAGAAAGAAATAGGGCCGGCGGCATAGTTGGAGAAGATCTGCAAGATATTCCACCAATTCGCGATCGCGCCGGCTGCCTTTGAAATCGGAGGGGGCGATGAGGAGGTTTTCTTCCGCCCACACAGATGCCGTTTGCAACAGGTTTTCCCGGCGGCTGGGATAGGCGGTGTTCACCAGAAAAAGCGGATACCCGCTGGGCCGATGTTGTTGCAAGGCATGCAGCCGTTTATGGCTCTGTTGGTATTTCTCGTATCCCGTCGCCCCCAGCGCCACGGCATGGTAAAAATGCTCGATCCACCCCCGCAACAGGGTCCAGCTCTGGTCACTCTTCGCTTTGGCATCCGGTAAAAAATCCCACTGGTTGGGGGGCGGCCAGTCGTCCAGCTCGGCTTCGCGAATGGCAACCTCCCGCTCTTTGGAACTGTTCATCCATTGCAGCAGGCGCTGGAAGATGAAGTCGAGCGCATGATGCACATAGACATTTTCGACTGGCACCGTTTCCTTTTTTTGCTGGCGGGAGAGATAAAATTCGGCCAGCTCGAGCAGCGCGAGGAAGCTCTCGCGGGCATTTGGCAAACAATGAGGGGCGAATTTCTGAAGCACAAGAAATTTTTCCCAATCGGTGTAGTGGGTGCCGCTTTTGTGAGGAGGGGTGACGGGGATTTGCAGAAGGCCGATGAGTGCCGGCAGCCGCAGCTCGCGCAGGCCGTAATGTTTCAGGAAGGCGTTGGTGTCGATGATCTGCGAGAGCGAGCCGGCGGAGATGATTTCACCGCGGGTGTCGTCGTAGGAAAAATAATCCAGGTAAAGATCGATCCAGAAAACATCATAGGGATCCCCGCGTAGCATCTGCCATTTCGTCCGGGCGATGGCATGGCAAATGCTCGCCGCAAAGTCCACCCGGACCTGTCCGCCCAGCAGGGCGGCGAAATTGCCTTTGATCAGCTCGCGCAGGCTGGCATTGTCTTCAACGACCAGAAAAGACCAGTTGCTTTTCGCAGCACGCACGGCATAACCTCCCCAGATAAATGTGCCACAGATAGTCCTGCTGAACGATTCGGAAATCCGGTGCCTCCGCCGTGTTCGAGTAGATGAGGTAACGCAGGATTTGCAGGCCCCGGTTCTCGGCACCATAACGCAGCAAGGCCTTCACCTCGTCGGGAAAGCGTTCGCGGATTTCGCTGCTGTTGCTGAAGTCGAAGACGAAATACACGCCCGCGTTCCGCGGCGCCGCCGTCAGTCGGATGACACACTCCTGGCGTCCGGTGAGCGGCGAAACAGCGACATGGTTGAAGAAATTGCTCAGCAAATTGTTGAGAATCGCCTCCAGACGCAGCTGGCCATCTTCGAGCATGAGCAGCGGCGGCGCCTGCACCGTGATTTCGGCGGCCGGCGAGAGAGCGGAAAAGCTCTCACGCAAGATGGCCAGACAGGCGGCTTCCGGCCGGCCGGGATGCGCTTGCACATGAGCCTGCCACCAGTCCATCACCTCCAGCCGGGATGAGCCGGCGTTCAGGCACAGGGAGGGATGGTGATTGCGGCGGTAGCTCGCGGTGAAACGCCGGCTCTTCAGCCAGGCGCGCCAGTTGTTGAAGAAGATTTCACTGAAAAACTGCGGCAGCAGCAATGATTTCCGCTGCCGTTCCGGCATCTCCCCGGCGGCTCTCCCGCTGTGGCGCAACAGCATCTCGCGGATGATTTTTTCCTTGTTGTTCTGCTCGATCAATTGCTGCACCGCCACCTCCGACTCCAACCCCTCCCGCATGTCCTCAATCAGCACTTCGCGTGTCACTTTGGCATCATGCGCCAGCATGTCGAGCATGCGGGCCTGTTCTTCCTCGCGCTTGTGTCGCGCCTGCTCTTCGAGCGTCTCCAACACGATCACTGCCTGGCCGAGATGGCTCTCCAAAACCGGCAGACATTTTTCACGACCGGGCAATTTCGACCAGTCGAAACCGAAGACCAGGGAGTGGTTGAGGATGCTTTGCGGAATGGTGTGGATGGTTTCGCCATGGAGCTGCGGGTCGATCCGCACCACCTGCTGGCGAAATGCCGGCGAGAGCGGATCCAGCCCGGGTGCCAGTTGCTGCACCTCGAGCTGTCTGGCAATTTCACCTGCTGGAATTTTAAAAGTGTAGAAGGCTCCGGTCTTGCTGTCATAGCAAAAATGCAGGGGCAGCTTGCTGTTGATCAAACGGATGACGTCCACCACCGATTCGACATGATCACGGGTGAAGCGGCTGATGAGCCGGCTGTTGTAGGCATCGAAGATCATCGCTGGGAAATAGTGGTTGACGTAGGTCCAGCCCTTGGTCAATACCCGGCTGAGCTTTTCGGCGACCTGGCGCGTGCGGTGGAAATAATCGGCAGGCAAAGCGAAGTAGGCGATGCCGTAGTAGACACCGTGGAATACGATGGGAAAGACGCAGTTGTAGAATTCTAAAACTTGAGCGCGGGCGTCGAGGTAACTGATGACGGGCGCGGGATTGGAAGTGCCCCAGTTCAGCAGGTCATAAAGCTGGCCATAGAGTTCGTAGAGATTGCGGTCTCCGGGCTGTAACTCGAAGTACTCGTCATTGCGCTTGAAGGGCTTTTGATTCAGGGCTGCGAACCGGTCCCGCAGGCGGTAAAAATCAATGGCATTGCTGGGAATGTCGATCTCGCGGCACAACACTTCCTCGGGCCGGCGATGCTGCTCATCGTAGCGATAATGATTCAGATAGATTTTCGAAAAACTGCTCGCCTCTTCGCAGACACGACGGTAAAGCCGCCCGGAAATATCCCAATAGTGTTTGGTAGGTAAATAACTGACCAGACGGGAGAAATGCTTGGAAGCGACATGTGGGACGGATGAAACCGGTTTGTTTTCCAGGATGACTTCGAACAAAGCTTTGATTTCCCCCTCAGCGCTGTTGTGCAAATCATCCCACAGGAAGTTTTTCAGCCGGGCAAAGGCGGGATTGTGCCGGCCCTGTTCATTGACATACTTTTGTGCATGGCGCAGAATTTGACGCAATTCGTATTCCGGCAGTGGCGGTTTGAGGCCGTAGTTGTGGAAAACTTCGTCACGGAAATCGAGCAGGGAAAAATTGAAGCTCAAGCCCTCGTCGAGGCGGAACTTCTCGATGCATTCGTCGATGATGTCCGCATAGAAGCGTTGCATGGCTTCCGTCCAATCAGCATGAGACGATTGGCTGTGGCTGCGGAGCTGTCGGGCACGAGGGGACCGGTTCTTATTGCTTCCAGACCGGCTGCGGCCAGTTCAGCCAGCAGTGCGGTGGTCTCGAAGAAATACATGCGATGCTGAACCGTCTGGCTGCCGGTGCGCAGGATTCGGTCAATCACGCATTCCCCGGTTTCAGACAATACTGCCTGAGCCGGGAAGGATTGCTGAATTTCGAACGCTGATTCCCAATGCGAGGTTTCCCGGCCGCGGCTGGCGGCCTCGCGCAACTGAAAATAACGCCCGATAGTGGCAAAATCCGTCAGAAAAATGCCGTTGGGTCTGAGCACGCGCCGGACTTCAGCAAGCAGCGCGCGGCGACCGGCGGCACCATAGAGATTGAGCAGGCTGAAAACACCGAGCACCGCATCGAAGCTTTCGTCACGAAAACCGAGGCCCAGAAGATTGCCCTGCACCAGGGCAGGCCGCGCATTAACAAAGCATTTTTTTGCGCAAATGTCAAGCATTGGCCGGCTCTGGTCCACGCCCACACAGGTTTGGTGCGGCGCGAGGGCGATTTCCGCCAGCATGGCACCGGTGCCGCAGCCTGCCTCCAACACGCGACGCGGCGGCGGCAACAGTTCGTCGAGTACCTCCTGAATCAGGCTGGCCCATGCCGGGTAGTCGATCAGATCATAGAAATCGTTGTAGAACGGCGCAAAGGCGTCGTAGAACTCGCGCAAGTGTTGCGCCTCAGTGCAGGAAGAATCGGGCATGATCAGGGAGAATTGCCAACCGGCCGGCGGGGCGGGAAGAGCGGCAGAGCAGAGGGCCGGCCAATGGTACGCGGTCGTCTGGTAAAACTCGTAAAAAATGCTTGATCTCTGGCGTAATCCAGTAGAGGTCCTGTGAAGTTGCCCGGGAGGCCCGCCTTCCCCGCAGGCTGCGGAGAAGAGATGGTTGTCATGTTGGATGGAACAAATAGTCTGCCGTAATGGTCACAGCCAACTCAGGCGGCAACCGGCACTCTTGCCCATTTGCAGCCATAGCGGCGGTGCACCATATCGACCCAGCGCCTGCTGAAGCAGCCCAGGCAGTATTGCTGCTCACGGGGCGTGTGGCTGCAGGGATGCTGGTGCAGTTCCCCGAGCATTTGATGGAAAAGCGAATCGCGGCCGAGCGAGCGTTGCATGAGCTGCGGCAGATCGGGGGTCTCGACAAAGCTGCCGCCCGCCAGTTCGCGATAATCGGGCGCCTGCAACAGATCGCAAGTGCCGAGCCAGTAGCCGTCGTAGCTCAAGCGCGCGCTGCGCCAGTAGTATTCCGGCACGATGCGCAGAATGAAGTCGATTTCAGTCTTGCCGAAGCACTGGCGAATGTAGAGCGAATGCAACTCATCCTCTTCGATTTGCTCCGGCTCCAGAATGCCGGCATAGAAGAGAGGCAGGGTCTGGTCGCCGTTGAGCAGGATCGAAAAGCGCTTCTGGCGGTCGGTGAATTTTTCGGCCAGCCGGCGCAGTTGCGTGACGAAGGCCAGGAGACTGCCCGGCAGCAGCGAAGGGACATTCTTGTCGACTGCCGCAATGACCGGCTCGAAGTAAAAATAGTTCGAGAACGCGGAGAGATGCTCGATCATCACGAGCACGTCGAAAATGTTGTCATTACGCAGCACCGTCGAGCTGCCGACCCGGGTAGCAGGCAGTCGCTCTTTGGCGAGCCTGAAATTGGCGACGACACGATCGCGCGTGCCGGAGCGGATGAAGTTGTGGGCATCCCAGCCGTCGATCGAAATGTCGATGAAGTCAACCGGCGTTTGCACGAGCCGGTCGAGATGATGCGGCAGCGTGAGACCGTTGGTAATGAAACCAATTTTGGCTTGGGGAGCGAAACTGGCGCGGCGGGCATGGGCCGTGGCAACCGCGAAGTCGAAGTTTTTCGACAGCGTTGGTTCCATGCCGCTAAAGGTCAACACGCGGACCTGCATGCGCATCGCCTGGCGGATGGCTTCTTCGAGCAATTCGACAGACAACGGCGGCCGGCTGCTCCTGGGATAATTGTCGTGGTAGAAGCAATGATTGCAGGTGAGATTGCACGCTTTGTGCAGGTCGATGTCGAACCACGTCAACTGTGCGTTTTCCACCAGCAAGCGATGGAGTGCCCCAACGCCCTGCGCCGACACCAGTGCGGAATCCGGCGCCAGCATCGCATCCCAGACTGCAAAAGTCGAGATTGCCATGTGTTCTCACCAAGCCACCGGCTGGCCGGTCGCTTTGTGTTGCGCGCGGCTCTTGATCAACGGCCGAAGATCTTTGAGTTCCGACTGTAGTTCATCCCTGCTCTCGCTGCCGGCGTCCTTGCCTTTTTTCAATGGGATGCCATCATAGATGACACCATACTTTGATCCTGCTGCACCTGACATTTTAGCGCCCTTTCCTAACGGCTGGAGGGCATTCCTTTGCTAAGAAGCCCTCCTTGGCAAAACCTTGTTGATTGCGAGAAACAGAGACACCAGGTAAAGATGGCGGCTCTGCGATCTCCGTGATTGTGTCAGTTGAGGTCATATCGTTTTCACCCTGCGGTTGGCCGCCCATTGTGACGCAATCGAGATGAAAACAAAAAACCACGATTTACTTGCTTCTGAGTCCCTCGCCGCGACTGCAGAATGGCAAGGGAGAAAGACAGCAATGTGGTCCTGCGGATGAGTTGAAGTTGTCGTGCGCTGGCGAATTTTTTGTCACGCCTGTTGGTGCGGTGCAGAGCTTGTTTGGCATGCGGCCAATACAGCACTCAGCTTGTAGTCAAAGTAATTCGAAACTTGAATGCGCCTAAAATTACACCTTAAAAGTGTCTTTGCGCAAACCAAGCACGATGATTTTTCTGTAAAATTTTATGAGCCAGACGAGCAAAATTCGGGAGAAAGAGATTTACACCAACCAGCAAGGATGCAAAGAAACTGTAAAGTTTTTCAGTCTGGTTTCTGTGATTTCTGCGATGAATCCTTTTTCAAGATGACGCGCATTCTATAGTTTCTTCGGATGACAAACGCAAGCCTGTTTTGTTCTGAACGGATAAAGTTTTCGCGGTTCATTGCGACAACCTGCGTGCTGCTCTCGTGTCGCAGGCAAGCGACGGCAATTGAGCCGGTCTTCTTTGCCGTTCTTTTACACGCCTGCCGCGATTGCCTTCCCCACTCATTGTGACTTGCCGGTAATAATCCGGCGATGAGTCGAAACCAAGAAAGCGTCAGCTCCCCTGCTCTGCCGACAGGCTGGTCTCAGCCTGAGCCGCGGGTGTTGCGCCCCGAAGCTCTCCATGTCTGGCGCATCCCGCTCGATCAGCCGGAAACCGTGCGCGACGGTCTGCAGCAGTCGCTTGCCGCGGATGAGCAGGAACGCGCCGGTCGTTTCGTCTTCTTAAAAGACTGCCACCGTTTCCTGGTGGCGCGGGCGGCGCTGCGCGACATTCTCAGCCGCTATCTGCACACCGCCGCCGGTGACATTCACTTCGAATACAGCGAGTTCGGCAAGCCCGCGCTGGCACGCCGGCATCATAGTGATCTGCAATTCAACCTCTCCCATTCCAACGGCCTGGCACTGCTCGCCCTCACGCGGAACCGCCGCATCGGTGTCGATATCGAATTCCTGCGGCCGGTGCAAGATTTCGAACAAATCGCCCGGCGCTTTTTCTCCGCCAACGAGGCCGCGGCGCTGTTTTGCTTGCCCGCAGCACAAAGGCCACTTGCCTTCTTCACCTGCTGGACGCGCAAGGAAGCCTATATCAAGGCCGTCGGAGAAGGTCTGTCGCATCCGCTCGCGCAGTTTGATGTTTCGCTGGCGCCGGATCAACCCGCCGCCCTGCTCGCCACCCGTCCGGACCCCGCCGAAGCAGGGCGCTGGTCATTGTACCATCTGGCCGTTGACGAAGGTTACGTGGCGGCACTCGCCCTCGAGGGCGGTGAGGTGCAACTCTCCTGTTGGCAATGGCACCCAGCGGGCATCCCGCACAACCCTTCCTGGCGAGGCCCCTGGTGAGAGTTGTTCCCCTGATTGGTGGCCGTGTCCTCCCGCTCACCCATTGCGATCAAACCGGCACTTTACTCGCCAGGATCCCCGCATTCTACAAGAAGCCGTCAAGATTTCAGCGTGATGGCGAATCTTTCGCCAGGACTTCCCCTGGATGTTATTCGGGATCACACTGCGAAGTTGTCGTGTGCGCTTGCCAACCAAGCACGCGGATACCGCAGCGCAGACCTCCTGTCTGCCTGCAGACTGCGCCACCAGCGCGACGGCATTTTCGTGGCAATCGAGTCGGCAAAACGCAAGCCCCCCGCCCCGCGGGTTGGATTTAAACGCGCACACAATTCCCGCAGTTGGGGCAAGTTGTTTTTATAGAAGAATCATCGTGCAACGGTTGGGGCTGGGCAACGGATCGCCGTGGGCTTTGTGAGTTTCCCCGGGCATGTTGATCGACTTTCACCCTGCCTGCTTCATTCGCACAGAGGCACAAGCCGGATGGATTGCTGCCCGGGAGCGCCGGCGCGGGAAGGTTCCGATTGGAGAACAACGAAACGCATGCCGCAGAGAAGGAATCCCGCCGGCGGCATGGTCGCGCCGGTGTGATTGCGTGTGTGGTGAACCATCTCACTGGATTGATGACGACGATTGCAAATTCCTGGATCAATACTTTTGGTGCCCGGCCGCAGGCGCGGCTGCGGTTGTTTTGTTTCCCCTATGCCGGCGGCAGCGCGGCGGTCTACCGCCCCTGGCTCAAACATTTGCCGGCAGGCGTGGAGATTTGTGCGGTGGAATTGCCGGGACGGGGCGCGCGTTTGCGGGAAAGCCCGTTTCAGCAACTGACACCCTTGGTGCAAGCTGCGGCGGCGGGGCTGCGTCCGTTTCTCGACAAACCTTTTGCGTTCTTTGGCCACAGCCTCGGCGGCCTGCTGGCGTTCGAAGTCGTGCGGCTTTTGCGCCGGCACGGTTGTGAGCCGCTGCACTTGTTTGTTTCCTCACGACGCGCGCCGCACCTGCCGGAAAACGATCCGCCCATTCATCATCTGCCGGCATCCGCATTTGTCGCGGAGGTGGGTAATCGTTACAACGGCATTCCCCGGGCGGTGCACGACAGTCCCGAGTTGCTGCAACTCCTGCTGCCGGTGATGCGCGCGGATTTCGCCGTGTTCGAAAGCTATGTCTATGAGCCGGCGGAGCCGCTGGCGTGTCCGATTTCGGTGTTCGGCGGCCGCGCCGATCAACGCGTGACGCAGGAGCATCTCGCCGGCTGGCGCGAACACACGCGCTCTTCCTGCACGCTGCGGCTGTTTGACGGCGGCCATTTCTACTGGCAGGATGATGTCATCCGCAGTGCCCTGCTCGCCGCGATCGTGCAGGAGCTCCAGCCCTGGTTGAATGGGAGATAATCTCCGGCAGCGATGCCCGCACCCCGCGGTGGCGTCCCGCCGGCAGCCCGGCTTGGTTTGCTGCAACGTTGCGTTCACACCGTCTTTTCCAGAAGGGCTGAAGTGATCCCGCGGCGCGCAGGCAACAGCCCGCCGGGGGCATCGCGGGAAGGAATGAAATCCGGCAAACACCGCCTGAGGGGAAGGTAATTTCATGGCGCCCGGGCAGGGAATGAATAATCCCGTCCCGCCGGCGCGGCGAGAGGTTGCGCTCGATCGTTTTTCAGGGCGTTGCCTTTTGCTTTCATGCCATGCGCCGCCGGGCAGGGTGGCAATGTATTTCTGCGCCGGAGACCGACTGAATGTTGTGGCATTGATTGAGCAGGCCGAAGCCGCTGCGACAGCAATATTCACGTGCACTCCCACAAGCAACTCACCGTTGTCCCTTGAGGAGAAACAGTCATGATCGTGGGGAAACTGCCGGCAACGGCGGCCGGGGAGGTTCCGCTCACCAGGGTGCTCACCCTCTTGCATCGTCTGTTCGCGCATCACGAGACCGTCGAGGCGCTGCTGCAGCAGGCGGCACAAATCGCGGTCGAGCTGCTGCCGCTGGAACATTGCCGCATCGCGTTGTTCGCCGGGGACAATGTCACCCTCGGGACCCGCGGCAGCGTCAGTCGCAATGGCAGCCATCTGCTGCGCCGCCCGGCCGGCAGCGTTCCGCAAAACTTGAATCCCGGCGTGCGCATCCAGAACATGCCGGAGGAGACCGGCGATGACAACCTGCCATGGACCAGTGAGTTGAAAGTCAATGGCGAGATCATCGGCCGGATGGACGGCTGGCCGGCAGCCAGACTCAATGCGCGGGAGGCCGCGCGCCAGCGCGAAGCATTTCTGGCTCTGGGCGCACAAATCGGCCGCGCCCTGGAGGCGCAAAAAACACGGCACATGCTGGCGTCACAGTACACCATGCTCGCCCTCAGCCGGAGCAGCGAGGATTCCGCCAGCCAGGAGCCGCTCAGCTCGCACATTCTTGCAGCGGTCAAAAATCCGGAAAAAGTGGCCGTGATTGTGGCGCGTTCCTTCTATCGCGATTTGCGCAAGGCCGGCTTCGAACCCAGGCAGGTGCTGGTGGTCGCCTCGGAGTTGATCGAGAATTTGAATCTGGCGCTGCGCCGCACCAAGGCCAAGACTGAAGAGGAAAATGAAACGGACTGAACCCGCGTTGAACTGTGGAGTGTTGAATGAACGCCAATTCCTCCGAAGCGGAGATGCTTTATAAAGTCGTCATCAATCACGAAGAACAATATTCCATCTGGCCGGCGGACCGTGAGAATGCCCTGGGCTGGCGCGATGCCGGGTGCACCGGCAGCAAGGCCGAGTGTCTGGCATACATCGAGCAGGTGTGGCAGGACATGCGGCCGCTCAGTCTGCGCCGGCAGATGGATACCGCCATGCCCATTCGCGAAAATCACCCGTGAGGTTGCCCCTTGCGCCCGGCCGGCAGCGGGGCGCACCCAATTTTCCCGTCAGGAACCGAGGCCGTTTGCAGCGAGAATGATCATGACCAAAACCCGCATTGACATGCCGTCGTGTGCCACCCTTGTCGCCGAAGCGGCATCGCTGTCGCCCGCCTATGCCGACGAAGCGATCGCCCTCATCGGCATCGGTTGCCGCTTTCCCGGTGGCGCCCATTCGCCGGAAACATTTTGGCAGCTCATCCGGGACGGCAAGGATGCCATCACCGAGATCCCGCCCGATCGCTTCGACATCGCGCGCTTCTACGACAGCCGGCCCGCCACGCCCGGCAAAGTCATCAGCAAGTGGGGCGGTTTTCTGCCGGACCTGGACAAGTTCGACGCCACTTTCTTCGGCATCTCGCCGCGCGAAGCCGAGCGCCTCGACCCGCAGCAGCGTTTGCTGCTGGAAGTGGCCTGGGAAGCTTTGGAAAATGCCGGGCAAACACCCGAGCATTTGGCGGAAAGCGCCTCCGGTGTGTTCATTGGCATGTGGATCAATGATTTCGAGGATCGCCTCTTTGCCGATCCCGACAAGATCGATTTCTACATGACCACCGGCAGCGGGCGGTACACCGCTTCCGGGCGGTTGTCTTACCTGCTCGGTTTGCGCGGCCCGAGCGTGACGCTGGATACCGCCTGCTCGTCTTCGCTGGTGGCGGTGCATCTCGCCTGTCAAAGCCTGCGCAGCGGCGAATGTCAGGTGGCGCTTGCCGGCGGCGCCAATGCGATTCTGCGGCCGCACATCAGCATCGCATATTCGCAGTCGCAAATGCTTGCCCCCGACGGTCGCTGTAAATTTGGCGATGCGCGTGCCAATGGTTATGTGCGCAGTGAAGGCGCGGGCCTGGTTGTGCTCAAACGTTTGTCGCAGGCACTGGCGGACCATGATCCCATCATTGCACTGATCGTGGGCAGCGTGGTGAACAATGATGGCCGCAGCAGCGGCTCGCTCGGCACGCCGGGCGTGGCTGGCCAGGAAGACATGCTGCGCCAGGCTTATCGCCGCGCCGGCATTGCGCCCGGCCGGGTGCATTACCTCGAAGCCCACGGCACCGGCACGCGCGCCGGTGATCCGGTGGAGCTGGAAGCCATCGGCAGGGTGTTGGGTGCCGATCGTCCCGCCGGCCATCCGGTTTTTGTGGGATCGGTCAAGACCAACATCGGTCACACCGAAGGTGCCGCCGGGGTGGCGGGCTTGATCAAAGTCGCGCTCAGCCTGAAGCACCGTCTCATTCCCCCCTCCCTCCATTTCGAGAAACCGAATCCCAACATTCCCTGGGACCGGCTGAATGTCGCCATTCCCACCACCGTGCAGGACTTGTCCGGGGTTGAGGGGCCGCTCTACGGCGGTGTCAGCGCTTTTGGCATTTCGGGAACAAATGCGCATGTCGTGCTGCAGGAATGGCAGGGCGCCGTGCCCGGCGAACAGCAAAAAACCGTGGTGTTCTCGAGTGCCGGCGCGGGCAACGGTGCCGCAGCGGCAGGCAGCAATTATTTACTGCCGCTCTCCGCGAAAACACCGGAAGCGCTCGCCGATTTGGTGCGCGCCTGCAAAAGATATCTCGAGACCACCGCGGACGCGCTGCCGGAGATTTGCAGCACCGCCTGCCTGCGGCGGGCTCATCTCGAGCAGCGTCTCGCGGTGGTGGCGGACAGCAAAGACGCAATGAGCGACAAGCTGCAAAGCTTTCTGCAGGGGGAAAAACGGCCGGGGCTGGTGAGCGGCGGCAAAGAGTCGGAAGAACAGCGCAGGATCGTTTTCGTTTTTCCCGGCCAGGGCTCGCAATGGCCGGGCATGGCGCGCCGCCTGTTGGAAAAGGAACCGGCTTTCCGTGACAGCATGCAGCGCTGTGAAGCGGCGTTGCGGCAGTACGTCGAGTGGTCCCTGTTGGAGCAACTGCAATTGGCGGAGAGCGACAGCGGCTATCGTCTCAATCAAATCGACGTGATTCAACCCGTGCTGTTTTCGATTCAGGTTTCGCTCGCGGCGCTGTGGCGTGCCTGGGGCATCACGCCGGCCGCGGTGGTGGGACACAGCATGGGCGAAGTGGCGGCCACCCATGTGGCGGGCGCATTGACCCTGGAGGAGGCCAGCCGCATCATTTGCCGCCGCAGCCAGTTGTTGCGCCGCACCAGCGGCAAGGGCGCGATGGCGGTGGTGGAATTGACCATCGCCGAGGCGGAAAAGGCCATCGCCGGTTATGAAGACCGGCTTGCCATCGCGGTCAGCAACAGCTCGCGCTCGACCGTGCTCTCCGGCGATCCCGCCGCACTCGATGAAGTGATCGCACAACTGGAACGGCGCGAAATTTTCTGCCGCCGCATCAAAGTGGACGTGGCCTCGCACAGCCCGCAGATGGATCCGCTGCGCGAGGAGCTGCTGCAGGCCATTCATGGTTTGCAGCCGCGGCCCGCCGACCTTCCCATCTGCTCGACGGTCACCGGCGACTTCATCGCCGGTGAGCGCCTTGACCGGCAATACTGGGTCAACAATCTGCGCCAGCCGGTGTTGTTCTCCGCCGCGGTGCGCCGGCTGCGCGCCAGCGGCCACGACACCTTCATCGAAATCAGCGCGCATCCGTTGCTGCTGCCCGCCATTCAACAGGAACTGCAGTCGCTCGACACCAGCGCCCTCACCCTGCCTTCGATGCGGCGCGATGAAGACGAGCAGCTTGTCATGCTGGAATCGCTCGGCGGACTTTATGTGGCCGGTCATCCCGTTGCCTGGCGCCACCTGCATCCGCACGGCCGGCGGGTGGTGCGTTTTCCGAATTATCCCTGGCAGCGTGAGCGCCACTGGTTCGACGAGCAGCCTGCCGTGAACGGCCACCACACGGCACGACCTGCCGGCGAGCATCCCCTGCTCGGCCGCCGGTTCGAGTCGGCACAGGACGGCACCAGCTTTTGGGAGAATGAGATCAGCACCCAGCATTTGCCCTATCTCGCGGAGCATCGCGTGCACGGCACGGCGGTGCTGCCGGCCGCGGCCTTTGTCGAAATGGCGCTCGCGGCGGCGCGCGCCGTCTTCGGCGACAGCCCGGCCGTGCTCGAAAAAATCACCTTTCACGAGGCGCTGTTCGTCCCCGAGGCGCCGCCGTTGCGTGTGCAAACGATTCTCTCACCCCTCATGCCGGGGCTGGCTTCGGTTCAAGTGTTGAGCCGCGCGGCGCATGAAAAAGCTGCGTGGAAGCTGCATGCCAGCGCCACTCTCAGTCTGCATGCGGAGGCTTGGCCCGCTGCACCGGAGCCGCCCGCAACCAGACGCCGCCGCCTGGCCGAAAGCCTGAGCGCCGCCGCGCATTTTGCGACGCAGGCGCGGCGTGGCTTGCAGTACGGCGTTTCCTTTCAGGGTCTCGGTGAATTGTGGCGGACAACGGGGGAAGCGCTGGGCCGGCTGCAACTGCCCGCCGATTTAGCCGCGGAGAGGGCGGCATACCGCATTCATCCCGCGCTGCTGGATGCCTGCTTTCAGACGTTGCTGGCCGCCGCCGGGGATGAGGCCCAAACCTATCTGCCGGTGCAGCTCGCGAGTTTGTGCTGGCAGCGTGCGCCGCAGAGCACGCAAGCGCTCTGGGCGCATGCCTTTCTCACGTCGGAGGGCACAGCCGGCGAGATTTCCGGTGATGTCCTGCTGCTGGATGAAGCCGGCACCGTTTTGCTCGCAGCACGCGGCCTGCGCTTGCAGGCATTGCAGAGGGAAACGCAAATCGTGCCGCGCGATTGGTTCCACCGCCTGGTTTGGCGTGAACTCCCGCCGCCGGTGACGCCCGCCGGCAACGGCAGGCCTGCGGGTTTGCACTGGCTGCTCTTTGCAGATCAATCCGGTGTCGCGCAAGGGCTGGCAGAGAGGCTGCGCGAACACGGCGCCGCGGTCACGCTGGTCACGGCCGGGACGGCATTTCGCCGCAGAAAAACGGATCACTTCGAAATCGATCTGCAAACGCAGGAAGACTATCGGCGTCTGCTCGGTGAAGCAGCAGAGTGGCATGGCATCGTGCATCTGTGGAGCCTGGATGCCGCGGCAGCACCCGGGCCAATGGCAGCACTCAACGCGGCGCCGGAAAAAGGATGCCTGAGTGTGATGTATTTGGTGCAGGCACTGGGCGAAGCAGGCCTGAAGCAGCCGCCGCGCCTGTGGCTGGTCACGGCTGGCGCGCAGGCGGTCGCGGAAGCGGATCCGCCACCAGCCCTTGCACAATCGCCGCTGTGGGGAATGGGCGCGGTGATCGCCAACGAGCATCCGGAATTCAAATGCACACGCCTCGATCTCGAGGCGGCTCCGGCTGCTGATTCGGCCACAGCCCTCACCCCGCTGTTGCAGGAATTGCTCGCCGGGGCGGTCGAAGATCAAGTCGCATTTCGCAACGGCAGGCGGTACGCCGTGCGGCTGGTGAAATGGGATTTGGCAACCGGGCCGGATTCAGCCAGTGACCCTGTTTCAGAAATCGAAAAGGTGCCGGCACAACCTAATCAGGGTTTTCGCGTCGAAATCTCCCGGCCCGGTATTTTGGATCATCTGCTGCTGCGAGCTGCGCCCCGCCGTGCGCCCGGCCCCGGTGAAATCGAAATTCAAGTGCGGGCCGCCGGTCTCAATTTTCTCGATGTGATGAAGGCCCTGGGAGTCTATCCCGGGCTGGAGGCGAACGCGCCGGTGGCGCTGGGCGGTGAATGCGCGGGCATAGTCTGTGCGGTGGGCGAAGGTGTCGAAAATTTCGCAATCGGCGATGAAGTGATGGCGATTACACCGTCCTTCAATCATACTTCCCTGCTGGCATCCTTTGTGACGGTGCCGGCGCGTCTCGCCGTGCCGAAGCCGCGGCCGTTGCGTTTCGCCGAAGCGGCGGCGGTGCCGGCAGTTTTTCTGACGGCGTATTACGCCCTGCATCATCTCGGCCGCATGAACGCCGGCGAGCGCGTGTTGATTCATTCTGCGGCCGGCGGCGTGGGGTTGGCGGCTGTGCAACTTGCGCAGGCGGCTGGCTGCGAAATTTTTGCGACTGCCGGCACGCCGGAGAAGCGCGCCTTTCTGAAAAGTCGCGGTGTCCACCACGTGTTCGACTCCCGCACCCTCGACTTCGCCGGCGAGATCAAACAGATCACGGCGGCGCAGGAGGGCGGTAGTGGCGTCGATCTGGTGTTGAACTCGCTCACTGGCGCCGCCATTCCCAAAAGCCTGGAGCTGCTGCGCGCCTACGGCCGCTTTTTGGAAATCGGCAAACGTGACATCTATCAGAACAGCCGGATTGGACTCGAGCCGTTCAAGAAGAATCTTGCCTACTTTGCCATCGATCTCGCCGCCGTGATCAGCGACCGGCCCGGGCTGATCGCAACGCTGCTTGCGGAGTTGGGACGGAAATTCGAGAGCGGTGATTTGCAGCCACTGCCGGTGCAGGTCTTTCCGATCAGCGCTGTCGCCACTGCCTTTCGCACGCTGGCACAGGGCCGGCACATCGGCAAACTCGTTTTGTCATTCGAGGAGCAAAACGTGCCGGTTGCGCCGGCCGCCGCCCCGCCGCGCCGGTTCGAAGAACAGGCCACCTATCTCATCACCGGCGGTCTGGGCGGGCTGGGCCTGACGCTGGCGCAATGGCTGGTGGAACAGGGCGCCCGCACGCTGGTGCTGGTGGGAAGAAGCGCGCCCACCGCCGCCGCCCAAACGGCACTGGCCGCATTGCAGGCGGCCGGCGCGCGCGTGCAGGTGGCACAGGCCGATGTCAGCCAGGCGGAAGAGGTCGAGCGCGTGCTCGCGCAGATCCGGCACAGCCTGCCGCCGCTTAAGGGCGTGTTTCATGCGGCGGGCCTGCTGGCCGACAGCACACTGGCACAGATGACGGCCGAACGTTTTGTGCAGGCTCTGCGGCCCAAGGTGCAGGGCGCCTGGCATCTGCATCTTTTGACGAGGGAAGACAAGCTCGATCACTTCGTGCTGTTCTCCTCGGTGGCAGCGCTGTTGGGCACCACCGGGCAGGCCAACTACGCCGCGGCCAATGCCTTCCTGGACAGTCTGGCACATTATCGCCGCCGCCTCGGTCTGCCGGCGCTCAGCATCAACTGGGGGCCGTGGTCGCAGGTTGGCCTGGCCGCGGCGCAAACGAATCGTGGCGAGCGCCTGGAGAGCCGTGGCCTTGGCAGCCTCACACCGGCGCAGGGACTGGCAGCCCTGGCGGCCCTGCTCAGCGCGAATCCGGCACAAGCAGCGGTGATGCCGTTCGATTTTACCCTGTGGCGGCAGTTTCATCCGGCTGCCGAGCATGCCTCTCTCCTGGCAGAGTTCGCGCCGGCGCCGTCCGCCGCGCCAGCCTCCACAAGCGCCAGCGTCAAGCCGGTGGCTCTCAAAGAACAATTGTGTGCGCTCGAATCCGGGCGCAAGCGCCGCACCCTGCTGGAAGCGCATCTGCAGGAGCAAATTGCGCAGGTACTCAAGCTCAAACCCGCGGTGGTGACCTTGAACAAACCGCTGCGCACGCTGGGCATGGATTCGCTGATGGCGCTCGAGCTGCGCAATCGCCTGGAGCGCAGCCTCGGCCTCACCCTGCCTGCCACCACGTTTTTCAATTATCCGACGCTGGCGGCCCTGACCAAACATCTTGCGGAGAAAATGGAAATTTCACTGGAGACCGACCTGCTGTCGCAGGAAAACGGCAGCAAGCCTCCCACCCCCGACGCTGGCCGGCTTTCGTTTGAAGACACGCAGGACATCGGCAGAATTCTGGACGAGCTGGAACAGCTCTCGGAAGAAGAAGCCCGCAAAATCTTGACGAAGTGACCGGGGCACCTCTTTGGAACTCTGAGGGATTCACCCTTGCCCGGCCGGGCGGCGGCCTCCCGGCACGCGGTCACCGCCCGACCCCCACATCACAACTGCAACGGGACGAGTTGATGGAAGACCTCTCCACACGCATTGCCAACCTGACGCCCGAAAAACGCGCCCTGCTGGAAAAGCGCTTGAAGGAAAAGTCCGATAGGAAGGAACCGCCGGCGCCCGAGCCGCTGGCCGTGATCGGCATGAGCTGCCGTTTTCCCGGTGGCGCCAATGGCAGCGCGGCCTTCTGGCAGCTTCTGAAAAACGGTGTCGATGCCATTCGGGAGGTGCCGCAAGACCGCTGGCCGGTGTCGGCCTACTACGATCCCACCCCCGCCACCCCCGGCAGGATGAACACCCGCTGGGGCGGCTTCATCGACGGGGTCGATCAATTCGACGCCGACTTCTTCGGCATCTCGCCGCGCGAAGCCGCGCAGATGGACCCGCAGCAACGCCTGCTGCTGGAAGTGGCCTGGGAGGCGCTGGAGCAAGCCGGCCAAACGCTGGCAGCCCTGCGCGGCAGCGCCACCGGTGTGTTCATCGGCATTCACAGCCACAGCAGTGAATATGCCATGATGCAGCTCGCCGACCCTGCGTCGGCCGGCACCTACACCAGCACCGGCACGGCGCACAGCGTGATGGCGAACCGCATCTCCTACTGGTTCGATTTGCGCGGCCCCAGCCTGGCGCTGGACACCGCCTGCTCCTCCTCGCTGGTGGCCGCCCATCTCGCCTGCCAGAGTTTGCGCCAGCATGAGTGCCGCATGGCCCTGGCCGGCGGCGTGAATTTGATTCTCGCCCCCGAATTCACCATCGCGCTGTCGCAGATGAACATGATGGCGGCCGACGGCCGCTGCAAAACGTTCGATGCCAGCGCCGATGGTTTTGTGCGCGGCGAAGGCTGCGGCGTGGTGGTGCTCAAACGGCTTTCCGATGCCCTTGCCGACGGCGATCCGATTTTGGCGTTGATTCGCGGCAGTGCGGTCAACCAGGACGGCAGCACCAACGGCATCACCGCGCCCAATGCCCTGTCGCAACAGGAGGTGATTCGTGCCGCCTTGCAGAATGCCGGCGTGGCGCCGCAGGAAATCAGCTACGTGGAAACACACGGCACCGGCACCATTCTCGGCGATCCCATCGAAGTGGAAGCGCTCACCGCGGTGCTCGGCCAGCCGCGGCCCGGGCAACTGCCGTGCGTGCTCGGCTCGGTGAAAGCCAACCTCGGTCATCTCGAAGGCGCCGCCGGCATTGCGGGTCTCATCAAAACCGTGCTGTGTTTGCAGCACGGCGAAATCCCGCCCCAGCTTCATTTCAAGCAGCTCAACCCGCACATCACGCTGAGCGGCACGCCCTTCGAAATCCACCCCGCGGGCTGTGCCTGGCCCGCTGCGGAGAGAAGATTCGCAGGCGTCAGTTCCTTTGGCTTCGGCGGCACCAATGCCCATCTTGTGCTGGAAGCCTGGCGCGGCCAGCCGGAGGCGGAGAATGAAAAGGCCGCGGACGATGCCGCAGTGAGCCAGTTGCTGCCGCTGTCGGCGCGCAGCCCGGAGGCTTTGCGGCAGGTGGTGGAATCGTATTGCCGCTTTTTACCCGGGGCAAGCTGCACGCCCGCTG
Organism: candidate division KSB1 bacterium; assembly: GCA_034506255.1. NCBI lineage: Bacteria > Pseudomonadati > Candidatus Zhuqueibacterales > Candidatus Zhuqueibacteraceae > Candidatus Coneutiohabitans > Candidatus Coneutiohabitans thermophilus. The sequence continues at coordinate 110,196 of JAPDPX010000010.1, forward strand.
ATTTGGCCTATACTGCCGGCGTGCGGCGCACGCATCATGAACACCGTTTGGCGATCGTCGGCCGTTCCCTGCCCGAAATGGCACAGAAGCTCGCAGCCTTTGCCGCCGGGGAGGAAGACACCGGCGTGCTGGCCGCGCGCCGCAAGCCCGGCGACCGGCAACCGCCGCTGGCCTTTGTGTTTTCCGGACAGGGGCCGAACTGGTTTGGCGTGGGCCGGCAATTGCTCGCGCACGAACCGGTCTTTCGCGCCAGTATGGAAGCTTGCGATGCCCTGTTGCGCCAGCTCGCCGGCTGGTCCCTGCTGGAGGAATTGCAGCGCGCGGAGGCGGATTCCCGGCTCGAGGAGGCGGAGATTGCCCAGCCCGCCTTTTGCGCGATGCAGATCAGTCTGGCGGCATTGTGGCAATCCTGGGGCATTGTTCCTGAAGCGGTGATCGGTCACAGCGTCGGCGAGATCGCTGCCGCGCACGTGGCCGGCGCCCTCACCCTCGCAGAAGCGATGACGGTGGTGTATCATCGCGGCCGGCTGCTGCAGCGCGAAACCGGTCGCGGCAAAATGGCGGCGGTGGAGTTGTCGCCGGAGGAAATGCAGAAAATACTCGCCGGCTACGCCGACCGCCTGGCCCTTGCCTCGATCAACAGTCCCAACGCCGTGGTCATTTCCGGCGATGCCGGGGCACTGGAGGAGGTGGCGCACCTGCTGCAGCAGCGCGAAATCTCCTGCCGCCAGCTCACCGTCAAGTTCGCTTCCCACAGCCCGCAGATGGAGCCCTGCCGTTTCGAATTGACCAGGCTGCTGCAGGGCTTGCAACCGCGGCCGACAATGCTGCCGATGATTTCAACCGTGACCGGCGAAGCCATCGCGGGCGATCATCTTGATGCCGGCTATTGGGGCCGCAACGTGCGCGCCACGGTGCGTTTTGCGGAAGGCATTGCCCGTCTGCTGCAGGAGGATTTCCGCGCTTTCGTGGAAATCAGTCCGCATCCGGTCATTGCCGGCGCGATCACCCAATGTGCCCAGCAGCAGCAAAAGGAAACCGTCGTGGTCAGCTCGCTGCGCCGCGGCCAGGATGATCGCGCCATGCTGCTGACCGCGCTCGGCACGCTTTACGTACACGGTTACGAAGTGAAGTGGCCGGCGCTGCATCCTGCGGGCGGCAGGGTCGTGGCCCTGCCCGGCTATCCCTGGCAACACCGGCGTTACTGGCTGGAAGCGCGCCGCTCATCCGGTCGTCGCCAGACCGTGCGGGGGAGCGACAGCCGGTTGCCGCTGGCGCAGCCCGGCCATCCGCTTCTGGCAGAGCGTGTATTCGCCGCGGTTCCCATTTTTGAAGTGCCGGTCGGTTTCACCACCCTGCCTTTTCTCGAAGACCACCGCGTGACAGACGCCGGTCTTGTGCCCGCCGCGGTTTATTTGGAAATGCTGCGGGCGGCGGCTGCGGAGATTTTCGGCAACCGCCCTCATGTGATAACCGACATGAACATTCACGCGGCGCTGGCAGTGCCGGCGTCCGGCGAGGTCACGCTGCAGCTCATTCTCACACCGCAATCGGCAGAGACGCATGCCTTTCAAATTTTCAGTCTTGCCGGGGAAGCGGAGCGGGTTGCATGGCAACTGCATGCGACGGGCAGTCTCGCGCCGGTGACGGAAGCGACCACTGCCGGCACCGCCCCGCTGGTCCCGGCCGATCTGCAAGCACGGCTGGCAGCGACCCTCAGTGGCGATGCCTTTTATGAAAGACTCGGGGCGCTGGGTTTTCAATTCGGCCCGCGTTTTCGCGGTGTGCGCCAGCTTTGGCTGGGAAAAGAGGAGGCGCTGGGCCGCATCGAGGTGCCGGAGGCGCTGTCATCGGAAACCGGAGACTATTTCATTCATCCGGCGTTGTTGGATGCCGGCTTGCAAATGCTCGCGGCTTTGCTGCCCGACACCGGCCCGCACGCCGAACCGGTGTTGATGGTCAATCTCGGCCGCTTTCAGATGCACCGGCCTCCCGGCACTGTGCTGTGGAGCCATGCGCGGCTGCAGCCGGAGAGCGGGCACGCCGCCGCTGTTTTTCACGGCGACGTTCATCTCTACAACGAAACCGGTGAGCTGATCGCCAGCGCGGAAAACCTGCTGCTGAAGCGCCTGCCACGCGGTCTGCTACAGCGCGAAACACCGGCTGGCAAAACCGAATGGCTCTATGAGATGAGCTGGCAACCGGCGCCGCCACCCCCGCCGGTGCCCGCCGGGGAGACTCCGGCGCCGGTGATCGCGCCCGCGGAAATCCTGGCTTCGCTGCGGCCGGCGCTAAGGGAAACGGCGGCGCAACACGGCCTGGCGCAGTTCGCCGATCTCGCACCGCATCTCGAAAGCCTGAGCTTGATGTATGTGCTGCATGCCTTTCATCAGTTGGGCTGGGATTGCAGGGCCGGCGAGGAATTCACGGCACCTGCCCTTTTCGAGAAACTGGGAATCGTGCCGGCGCAGCACCCTCTGGCGAAGCGCATGCTGGATATGCTGGTCGAAGACGGCCTGCTCACGCCGGCGGGCGGCGGCCGGTATCAGGCGGCCGCCACCATCACGGCCATCGATCCGCAGTGGCATCTGCAGGAATTGCTGAAGGAGAGCCCCGTCTGCGCCACGGAACTGAAGCTGCTGGGCCAGTGCGGCGACCGGCTCGCGGAAGTGCTGTGCGGCCGGTGTGATCCGTTGACGCTGTTGTTTCCCGCAGCCGGGGAAGTCTCCGCGGAAAAACTCTATCGTGATTCTGCTTTTGCCAGAACCGCCAATGTGCTGGCCTATCAGACGCTGGCAGCGGTGGTGGCGCAATGGCCAGCAGACCGCAAAATTCGCGTGCTGGAGATCGGCGCAGGCACCGGCGGCACCACCGCTTTTGTGCTGGAGGCGCTGCCGGCAGAGCGTCTGGAGTATGTGTTTACCGACGTCTCCCCACTCTTTCTCAGCACGGCCGCGGAAAAGTTCCGCAACCGCACCGGTCTGCACTACCGGTTGCTGGACATCGAAAAGGATCCCGTGGCGCAAGGGTTTGACGGACAGCAGTTCGACATCATCCTCGCGGCCAATGTGCTGCACGCCACGGCAGACCTGCGCCGGACTTTGCAACATGTCAAAACGCTGCTGGCGTCGCAGGGCCTCCTGCTCCTGCTCGAAGGCACGGTGCAGCAGCGCTGGATCGATCTCATTTTCGGGATGACCGAGGGCTGGTGGCGTTTCCGCGATCATGATCTGCGACCGGCGCATCCCCTGCTTTCAGAATTCCAGTGGCAGGAGGTGCTGGCGCAGGCCGGCTTCGAAGAGCCTGTTGCACTTGCAGAAGTCGATGGCTTGCACAAGCAGGCGCTGTTGCTGGCGCGTGGTCCGCGGGTTCAGGCGCAGACCAACTGGTTGATCTTCGCGGACAGCAGCGGCCTCGGCCGGCAGCTCGCTGAATATTGCGCCGCCCGCAATCAAGCCGCGCACCTGGTGACCGCCGGCGCGACCTTCGAAGCGCCGGGCGGAGCGGGCTTCCGCGTCAATCCCGCGAACCCTGCCGACTTTCAACAACTGCTGCGCGCTGCACCGGCAGCACAGCGGCGGCTGGTTTATCTCTGGGGGATGAATACCCCACCGCTCGTTGCGACCGCGCTCGAACAGGCGGAGGCCGGGCAAACCATGAGCACTGGCGGCCTGCTGCATCTCGTGCAGGCGCTGGCGGAGGAACAACCGCCGGCCGCGGCGAAGCTCTGGGTGATCACCGCCGGCGCGCAGCCGGCGGGAGAGCGCAGCGCCGGCCTCGCTGTCCAGCAGGCGCCGTTGTGGGGAATGAGCCGGGTGATTGCGCTCGAACATCCCGAATTTTGGGGTGGCGTGATCGACGTGGACCCGCAGGCCGATCCCGCTGCGCTGGTGCCGAAGCTGTGGCAGGAGATGGCAGCGGCATCAGAGGAAGATCAGATTGCCTGGCGCGGCGAGCAGCGTTACGTGGCGCGTCTCACCCGCCGGCAGATCGCAGAGCCTTCCCGCGGCGCGGCCGGCAACGGCCGGGAGGGGCTGCCGATTCGCGGTGACGGCAGTTATCTCATCACCGGTGGTTTCGGCGGGCTCGGTCTGCTGCTGGCGAAATGGCTGGTCGAGCAGGGCGGCCGGCAGGTGTTTCTGCTTGGCCGGCGCGGCCTGCCGCCGCGCGAGAGCTGGCCGGGTTTGAGCGAGGACAGCGAATTCTGGCAACCGGTGGCGGCAATTCGCGAGCTGGAGGCGCTGGGTGCGCAGATCACGCCGCTTGCTGCGGATGTCAGCGATCTGGCGCAAATGTCCGCCCTGTTTGCGCGCTTTGGCACGGCGGCGCCGCCGTTGCGCGGGATTCTGCACGCGGCTGCCGTGATTCATCGGCATCCGTTGCGCGAAACCAGTCTCGAAAATTTGCAGTCGGCGCTGCGGCCGAAACTATACGGCACCTGGGTGTTGCATCATCTCAGCCAGGCGCTGCCGCTGGATTTCTTCGTGCTGTTTTCCTCGACCACTGCGCTGCTGGGTGCGGGCGCCATGGCGGATTACGCCGCCGCCAACCAGTTCCTCGATGCCTTCGCACATTATCGCCGCAGTTTGGGCCTGCCCGCGCTCAGTGTGAATTGGGGCACCTGGGAGAAAATGCGCCTGTTCTCAACCGCCGAGCAGGAAAGGGTGGCGCGCTCCGGCCTGCGGCCCATGCCGGCCGGGCAGGCACTGGCAACCCTCGAACACGTGCTGGCGCTCCCCCTGGCACAAATCGCGATTGCCGATGTCGACTGGAGCACACTCAAGTCGATTTATGAGGCCAGACGGCGCCGGCCCGTCCTCCAGGACGTGACGGACCCGGCACCAGCGCCGGAGAGCAAGCCGGCCAAAGGCAGGATCGATATTCGCACCCAACTGCAACAAACGCCGCCGCAAGATCGCCATGAGGTCCTGCTGCATTTCGTGCAAAGCCAGGCTGCCGCCGTGTTGGGAATTGCCGCCGCGCAAAATGTCGACCCGGCGCGCGGCTTTTTCGAAATGGGCATGGATTCGCTCACTTCGGTGGAATTGCGCCGCCGCCTGGAACGCAGCCTGGGCGAAACGCTGCCCAGCACGCTGACTTTCAATTATCCCAATGTCGCCGCGCTCACGGCTTATCTCGCACAGCGGGTCTTGCGATTGGAGCAGGCCGGGCCACCCGCGCCCGCTGCCCCGGTGAATGGCGGCACGGCGGCCGCGGCCAGCACGGCCAAACAGGAAGATTACTCCGAAGAGGAGCTGGTGGCGATGCTCGCCGCCAAGCTGCACAAGGCTTGATGATCCAAAAAGGATGATGTCGAAATGAGCAATGCTGCAACCACCGACCGCAAAGCCATCCTCAAGGAAGCTTTGCAACGCATTCAGGAGCTGGAAGCCCGGCTTGCCGCCGCGGAGCAGGCCGGGCGCGAGCCATTGGCGGTCATCGGACTGGGCTGCCGTTATCCCGGCGGCGTCAACAGCCCGGAAAGCTACTGGCAGCTTTTACGCGATGGCGTTGATGCCATCACCGAAATTCCGCCGGACCGCTTCGACATCAACGCCTATTATGATCCCGATCACCGCGCGCCGGGCAAAGTCACCACGCGCTGGGGCGGTTACCTGTCGGACATCGACAAATTCGACCCGCACTTTTTCGGCATCTCGCCGCGCGAGGCGGTGCACATGGACCCCCAGCACCGGCTGCTGCTGCAAGTGGTGTGGGAAGCGCTGGAGCATGCCGGCCAGGCACCGGACAAACTGCACGGCAGCAACACCGGCGTGTTCGTCGGCATCACCACCAATGAATATCTGCAGCTTCACTACAAGGTCATCGAGGCCGCGCAGATCAACGCCTATCTCGTTTCCAACAATGTTTCCAATGTCGCCTCCGGCCGCATCGCCTTTCATCTCGGCCTGCACGGCCCGGCGATTTCCGTGGATACCGCCTGCTCCTCCTCGCTGGTGGCCACCTATCTGGCCTGTCAGAGTCTGCGCAGCCGCGAGTGTGACATGGCGATCGTGGGCGGCGTGAATGTGATTCTTTCGCCCGAGACGCTGATTTCGTTTTCGAAGTGGGGGATGATGTCGCCCTCGGGCCGCTGCCGCACCTTCGACGCGGGAGCCGATGGCTTCGTGCGTTCGGAAGGCTGTGGTGCGGTGATTCTCAAACGCCTGTCCGATGCGCTCGCCAACAATGACAACATTCTCGCCGTCATTCGCGGCGTGGCCGCCAACCAGGACGGGCCGAGCAGCGGCATTTCCGTGCCGAACGGGCCGGCACAGGAGGCGGTGATCCGGCGCGCGCTGGCAAATGCCGGCATCGCACCGGCTCTGGTTGGCTACGTTGAGACACACGGCACCGGCACCACGCTCGGCGATCCCATCGAGGTGGAGGCGCTCGGCGCGGTTTACCGCGAAGGTCGCAGCCGTGACAATCCCCTGCGCATCGGTGCCGTCAAAACCAATCTCGGCCACATGGAATCGGCCTCCGGCCTGGCCGGCTTGATCAAGACGGTTTTGGTGCTGCAGCACGAAGAAATTCCACCGCATCTGCATTTGCAGCAGCTCACTCCGCACATTGCGTGGGAGCGCCTGCCCATCGAGGTGCCCAGACAGCGCACGCCCTGGCCGCGCTCCGCCGCCGGACCAGCCCGCTTTGCCGGCGTCAGCGGCTTCGGGTTCAGCGGCACCAACGTGCACGTCATTCTTGAAGAAGCACCGCCTGCCAGGCAGCAGTCGGCCGTGAGCCGTGATCTGTTGACGGCCGGTGGCGGAGACGCCAGACTCGCTGCGGACAGCACGGCTCACGGCACATTGCGCCTCGCGGGCGGGAGAGAACGGCCGTTGCATCTGCTCACGCTCTCGGCCAGGGAGGCGAATGCCCTCGAGCAACTGGCGGCGCGCTATCAGCAGCATTTTGCCGCCCACCCGAATTTATCGCTGCCGGATGTCTGCTACACGGCCGGTGTGGGCCGCGCCCGCTTCACGCAACGCCTCGCTGTCGTCGCCGGTTCGCTGGCGCAGGCGGCCGACAAGCTGGCGGATTTTGTGGCCGGCCGCGAGACCCCGGGCTTGATTCGCGGGGAAGCGAAGTCCGGCAGGCCCGGAAAACTGGCGTTTCTTTATTGTGGCCAGGGCTATCAGCACGCGGGCATGGGCCGCCAGCTTTTCGAGACGCAGCCGACCTTCCGGCGCGCCCTGGAAACATGTGACGAATTGTTCCGGCCCTACATTCAAAAATCCCTGCTGGCGATTCTCTATCCCGAAACGCCGGAGGGCGCCGCGTTGATCGATCAAACGATCTACACGCAACCGGCGATGTTCTCCCTGCAATACGCGCTCACCCAGTTGTGGCTGTCATGGGGTCTCCAACCGGCGGTGGTGATGGGGCACAGTCTGGGCGAATTCATGGCGGCGCATCTGGCGGGCATGTACCGCCTGGAGGATGCGGTCAAGCTGGTGGCGACGCGCGGCCTGATCACCCAGGATTTGCCGGCAGTGGGGAAAATGGCTTCGGTGCAGGCCGGCGAAGCACGCGTGCGCCAGGTGCTTGCGCCCCATGGCGACAAGGTCTGCATTGCCGCGATCAACGGGCCGGACAGCGTCGTGATCTCGGGCATCACGGAAAATGTCGAACAGGTGCTGCAGCAATTCGAGCGCGAGGGCGTCAATGTTCGCCGGTTGGCGATTTCGAATGCCTTCCATTCGCCTTTCATCGAGCCGGCGCTCGAACAATTCACCCGCGTGGCCGAACAGGTCAAATTCTCACCCGGCCGCCTGCGCGTGGTTTCCACGCTCACCGGACAGGAGATTGTGCAGGTGGTGGATGCCAATTATTGGCGCCGCCATTTGCGCGAACCAGTGCAATTCCATCAGGCCATGCAGACGCTGTACCGCCTGGGTTGTGAATACTTCGTCGAGCTGGGACCCAACCCCACGCTGCTCGGCATGGCGCGCCGCTTCACCCCGGAGGATTACGGGCATTGGTTTGCATCGCTGCGCAAGGAGCGCGACGACTGGCAGCAGTTGCTGGAAAGCGCCGGCGGCTTGTTTGCCTGTGGCGTGGAGCTGGATTGGCAGGGCTTCGATCGCGACTACCACCGCCGCCGCGTCGAGCTGCCCACTTATCCCTTCCAAAACAAACGCTATTGGATTGCGTCCGGCCCGCCTCGCAATGACAGGCACACGCCGCTGCCCGACATTCATCCGCTGCTGCAGCGGCAGACGCGCTCGCCGTTGTTGCGGGAGATCGTTTTCGAGTCGCAACTCAGCACCGCACGATATTCTTATTTCGCCGATCACCAGGTGCACGGCCTGGTGGTGCTGCCGCTCACCGGTTATCTCGAAATGGTTTTGGCTGGCGCGCAGGCCGCGTTTCCCGACCAGGCGCTTGCTCTCGAAGAAATCACCCTGCACGAGCCTCTGGTGCTGGCCGGCCACGAGGAGCGCACCGTGCAACTGCTCTTCACGCCGGAAACGCCCGGCATCGCGTCGTTTCAAGTGATCAGCCTGACGCAAGAAAGCAAGGCCGGCCACAAGGTGCATGTCACCGGCCGGGTGGCGGCGGGCAAGCCGGAGGAGCCGGCCGGGACAGAGTTGGACGCGGCGGCCGTCCGCGAACGTTGCCGGGAAGAACTCGCGATTGCGACCTACTATCAACAACTGGCCGGGCGCGGGCTGCAATTTGGGCCGCAATTTCGCGGCTTGCAACAGCTCTGGCGCCGTGACGGCGAAGCCTTCGCGCACGTGCAGCCGCCGGAGGAGGTGCTGCCGCAATTGTCCACCTATCAATTTCATCCGGCACTGCTCGATGCCTGCTTGCAGGCCTTCGTTGCCGGCTGGCCGGCAGCCGATGGTAACAGTGAAGAAACCTATCTGCCGCTGCGGGTCGAGAGCTATCGCCTCCCTCGCCGTCCCACCGGCCCGGTGACGAGTCACATTGTTCTGCGTGAAGCCGGACAAAAGAATCGCGAGACCTACAGTGGTGATGTGACCATTCACGATGGCGACGGCCGGCTCGTGGCGGAGCTGCGCGGGGTGCTGGTGAAGCGCACCAACGCCGCAGTCCTGCAGGACCTGGCCGCAGACAACCTCGCCGAATGGCTGTACGAGATTGCCTGGCGGCCCAAGCCGCTCGCCACGCCTAATGCCGCGACTGCACTCGCCGGCCCCGGCAGCCTGGTGCCGCAGGTGCAACCGCTCCTGCCACAACTGCGCGCCACTCCCGAGCTCGCTGCCTATGAAGAATTGCTGCCGCAGCTTGATGCGCTCTGTCTGTCCTACGTCCAGCATGCGCTGCACCAATTTGGCTGCCAGTGGCAGCCGCGGCAGCGCTTCCGCACGGAAACGCTGGCGCAGCAAACCGGCGTGATCGAGCGGCATCGCCGTTTGCTGCATCGCCTGCTGGAGATGCTCGCGGAAGACGGCGTGTTGCAGTGGCAGGAGGGCGAGTGGGTGGTGCAGCGGCCGCCGGTTTATGCCAATCCCGAGACGCAATTCAAAACCCTGCTGGCCAAATATCCGGCGAGCAGCACCGAGCTGGCGCTCACCGGCAAATGCGGGCAGCAGCTCGCCCGGACGTTGCGCGGCGAGCAGGACCCGCTGCCACTGCTTTTCCCGGGTGGCTCGGTCGAGGTGCTGGAGAAACTCTATCAAAATTCGCCGATCACGCAGGCGATGAATCGGCTGGTGGCACAGGCGGTGGCTGCGGCCGTGGCGGGCTTGCCGAAGGATCGCAAACTGCGCGTGCTCGAAATTGGCGCGGGCACGGGCGGCACCACCGCGTTTGTGTTGCCGCTGCTGCCGGTGGAGCGCACCGAATACTTTTTCACCGATGTTTCACCGCTGTTTTTGAACAAGGCGCAGGACAAGTTTCGCGGCTTTCCTTTCGTGCAGTATCGCACCCTGGACATTGAGGCCGCGCCGCAGGCACAGGGTTTTGCCGCGCATGCCTTCGATCTGATTATTGCCGCCAACGTCCTGCACGCCACGGCCGACCTGCGGCAGACGCTGCAACACGTGCGGCAGCTTCTCGCTTCGCAAGGTTTGCTGGTTTTGCTCGAAGGCACGGAACGCGAGCGCTGGGTGGATTTGACCTTCGGTTTGACCGAAGGCTGGTGGAAATTTCGTGACCATGAGTTGCGCCCCTCCTATGCGCTGCTGAGCAAGCCGGAATGGCTCGGGCTGCTGGAGGGGTTGGCGTTCAGCGATGCCCGGATTGTGCCGGCGGCGGAGGCAAAGACTGAAGTCGGTCGTGCCCTGGCGCAGCACGCCCTGATCCTGGCGCGCGGCCCGCAGGTGGAAGCAGCAGTGGCAGATGCTGCGATTGCCGCGCCGCCGCGCAACTGGTTGATCCTGGCGGATCAGGGCGGCGTGGGCGAACGCCTGGCAACGGCGCTCACCCGCCGGCAGCATCATTGCGTCCTCGCTTATGCCGGTTCCGCTTTTGAACAAGTTGGTGAGCAGCGCTGGCAACTCGCGGCCGGACAGCCCGAGGATTTTCTCCACCTGCTGCAGGAGGCCTTCACGCAGAAGCAGAGGCCCTGTCAGGGCGTGATCCATCTCTGGTCGTTGGACGCGGCCGGGCTGGCGAGCGCGACGCTGGAAAGTTTGCAGCAGGCCAAAGTCCTCAACGTGGCCAGTGTGCTGCATCTCGTGCAGGCGATGATCAAACAAACCGGTGGCGAAACACCGGCGCTCTGGCTGGTGACCCGCGGCGCCCAGGCCGTGGGCAATGAACAGACGGAGGTGGCGTGTACGCAGGCGCCGGTGTGGGGATTGGCCAGGGTGATTGCGCTCGAACATCCCGAACTGCGCTGCAAGCGCATCGATCTCGATCCGGCAGTGCGTCGCCGTTCTGGCAGCGGCAGTACCGCCACGACTGAAGAAGAGACAAACGAGATCGCCGATCTGTTGCAGGAGCTGTTCACCGAAGACGGCGAAGAATTGCTGGCCTGGCGCGGGCGGGTGCGCCATGTCGCGCGCCTGATTCGCCATGTGCCCGGCAGGCAAAACGCAGCAACGGTGCCCGTTGCACAGGAACCCGCCAAGCCTCTTGATCCGGCCACCACCGAGGAGCCGGTGCAATTGCAGATGAGTGTGCCGGGCGTGCTCGACAGCCTGAGCTATCGCCGCGTTGAACGCCGGCCGCCCGGCCCCGGTGAAGTCGAGATCCGCGTGCGCGCCACAGGCCTGAATTTCCGCGATGTGCTCAATGCCCTCGGCATGTATCCCGGTGACGCCGGCCTGCTGGGCGGGGAATGCGCCGGCGAAATCGTGGCGCTGGGCGAAGGCGTGAGCCGGTTTCAACCCGGCCAGGAAGTGATGGGCATCGCTGCCGGCAGCTTCAGCAACTATGTCACCACCGCCGCGGATTTGCTCGTGGCCAAGCCGGAAGCGCTCAGTTTCGCCGAGGCCTGCACCATTCCGAGCGCGTTCATGACCGCGTATTACACGCTCATCCATCTCGGCAGGCTCGCGGCGGGCGAGCGCGTGCTGATTCACTCGGCGGGGGGCGGGGTCGGCCTGGCCGCGGTGCAGCTCGCGCAACGCGCTGGCGCCATCATCTTTGCCACGGCGGGCAGCGGCGAAAAACGCGAGCGGCTGCGCGAGCTCGGTGTGCGTTATGTGATGGATTCCCGCTCGCTCGATTTCGCCCACGAGATCATGCAGTTCACTGACGAGGAGGGTGTGGATGTCGTGCTCAATTCACTCAGCGGCGAATTCATTCCCACCAGCCTGTCGGTGTTGAAGGATGACGGCCGTTTTCTCGAAATCGGCAAACGTGAGATCTGGAGCGCTGCCCAGGTCAATGACTTCAAGCGCGTCGGTGCCTATCACGTCGTCGATCTCGCGGCCGCCGCGGCTGCGAATCCCGGCTTGATCAGGGAAATCCTTGCACAGGTGATGGCGGGCTTTGCGGATGGCCACCTGCGGCCGTTGCCCTTCCAGGAATTCCCCAGTCATGAAGTGGTGAAGGCGTTTCGCCTGATGCAAAGCGGCCGGCATTTCGGCAAGATTGTGGTGAGTCAGCAAGTGGCAGGGGGCAAGGGGCAAGAAGCAAGTGGCAAGGGGCAAGGGGAAAAGGGCGAGGGACTGGAAGCGAGGGAAAAGAGGCAAGGGGCAAGAGGGGAGGAGCAAGAGGCGGGCATTCCGTTGCGCAGCAATGCCACTTATCTCATCACCGGTGGTCTGGCGGGTCTGGGATTGTTGACGGCGCAGTGGCTGGTCGAACGCGGGGTGCGCCATCTTGTGCTGATGGGCCGCAGCGGCGCTTCGGAATCGGCCCGAGAGAAAATCGCGGCGATGGAGCAGGCCGGCGCGCAAGTCATGATCGTGCAGGGTGATGTTTCGCAGCCGGCGGAGGTGGCACGCCTGCTGACATTGATCCGGGAGAAGTTGCCGCCGTTGCGCGGCCTGATTCATTCCGTCGGCGTGCTCGATGACGGGGCGCTGCTGCAGCAGAACTGGCAGCGCTTCAGCCGTGTGCTCGGGCCGAAGATCGACGGCGCCTGGCTGCTGCATCAGCACACCACCGGCCTGGCGCTCGACTTTTTCATCCTGTACTCTTCGATGTCGTCGGTGCTGGGGCAGCGCGGTCAGGGCAATCACGCGGCGGCCAATGCTTTTCTCGACAGTTTGGCGCAGCATCGCCGGCGGCGGGGACTGGCGGGCATGAGCATTCATTGGGGGGCGTGGTCGGAAATTGGTGCGGCGGCAGCGCGACAGGTCGGCGAAAAAGTTTCCAGTCAGGGCATCGGTGTCATCTCGCCGCAAAAAGGTCTCGCAGTACTGGAAAGCCTCCTGGCCGAGCATGCAGTCGAAGTGGGCGTGCTGCCGGTGAACTGGCAGATGTTTGCGCGGCAATTCCAGACGGTGCCGGCGTTCTATTCGGAATTGGTGAGCGCGCCGCCGCCCAAGCCGGTGGCCGGCGCGGCACCGGCCGCACCGTCGATTTTGCAGCAGCTCGCAGAGGCACCGGCGGGCAAGCGCCGCGGCTTGCTCGCCTCGTTTGTCAGAGAGCAGGCCGCGAAAGTGCTGGGTCTGGAGGCCGCGCATCCCATCGACAAAGACCAGCCGCTGCAGAAGCTCGGCCTGGATTCCCTGATGGCGGTGGAACTGCGCAATCTGCTCGGCGCGGGTTTGGGCGGGCCGCGTTCCCTGCCCGCCACGCTGCTGTTTGATTATCCCAGCATCAACGCGGTGACCGATTATCTGGCGGCGGAAGTGCTCAGGTGGGAAACGGCAGACGGCGCCTCGAACGGCAACGGCCAGCAGGCGGCGGCCTTGCGCGATCTGCAGCAAATGAGTGACGCCGAAGCGGAAGCGCTGTTGTTGCAGGAGCTCGAGGGCGCGTGATCCCGGCGATGCCGGCCGGTTGCCGCCCATTTGGACAAACACCAACTCGAAGGATTCTCTCATGGCCAATGCTGTTGAACAAATCGAGCAACGTGATCAACTCTCGCCGGTCAAGCGCGCGCTTTTGGAAATCCGCGAGCTGAAGGCGCGCCTCGCAGAAGCCGAGGCGGCGAAAAACGAACCAATTGCCATTATCGGCATGGGCCTGCGTTTCCCCGGAGGGGCGCATGATCCCGAGTCCGCCTGGCGCATGTTGCGGGACGGCGTCGATGCCATTCGTGAAGTGCCGCCCGACCGCTGGAACATCGAGGCGTTCTACGATCCCGACCCCGACCAGCCCGGCAAAATGTCAACGCGCTGGGGCGGCTTCATCGATCACATCGATCACTTCGATGCGGATTTCTTCGGCATCTCACCGCGCGAGGCCATGAGCATGGATCCGCAACAACGGTTGCTGCTCACCGTCGCCTGGGAGGCACTGGAGCATGCCGGGCAGGCCCCCGACAAACTCATGGGCAGCCGCACCGGGGTGTTCATCGGCATCGCCGCCTTCGACTACCCCGCCATGCAGATGCAGTTTCTCGAACACCACCAGATCGATGCCTATTATGCCACCGGTTCGTCGCACAGCATTGCCTCGGGACGGCTCTCCTACTTTTTCGGTCTGCAAGGCCCGAGTATTTCCCTGGATACCGCCTGCTCCTCCTCGCTGGTGTGCGTGCATCTGGCGTGCAACAGCCTGCGGCAGCGCGAATGCAATCTGGCGCTGGCCGGCGGCGTGAATTTGATCATCGCGCCCGAGCTGTTGATCAACTTTTCGAAAGCGCACATGATGGCGGGCGATGGCCGCTGCAAAACCTTCGATGCTGCCGCCGATGGTTTCGTGCGCGGCGAAGGCGCGGCGCTGGTGGTGCTCAAGCGGCTGTCCGATGCCCTCGCCGACCGCGACAATATTCTGGCGGTGATTCGCGGCTCGGCGGTGAATCAGGACGGCCGCAGCAGCGGCATCACTGCGCCCAACGGCCCGTCACAGAAGGCGGTGATCCGCCAGGCGTTGCAAAACGCCGGGGTCTCCGCCGCGGAGATCGGATATGTTGAAACCCACGGCACCGGCACGGCGCTGGGTGATCCCATCGAGGCGCAGGCGCTCGGCGCGGTGATGGCGGAAGCGCGCCGCCTGGATCAGCCAGTGGCGATCGGCTCGATCAAAACCAACATCGGCCATCTCGAAACTGCGGCAGGCGTGGCGGGTCTGATCAAAGTCGTGCTCGCGATGCAGCACGGCCAGATTCCACCGCATTTGAATCTGCGCACCCCCAGCCCCCACATCCCGTGGCAGGAGTTGCCGCTGACAGTTCCCACCCGGCTTACGCCCTGGCCGGCAGTGGCGGGGCGGCGGTTGGGCGCGGTGAGTTCCTTTGGCTTCAGCGGCACCAATGCGCATATCATTGTCGAGGGCCGCGATTTCGCGCCGCCGGCCGGCGGGCAACCTGGGCGCTCGCGCCACCTGCTCACCCTTTCGGCACGCAGTGCCGCGAATTTGCAGGAGCTGGCCGGCCGCTATGTCAGGCACTTCGCCGAAAACCCCGCTCTGCCAGCCGCCGACGTTTGCTTCACCGCCAATACCGGACGGGCTCATTTCGATCATCGTCTGGCCATCGTGGCAGCGGACACGGTGCAATTGCAGCAAAAGCTTTCTTCCTTTCTCGCGCAGCAGGAGGCGCCGGGCGTCATGCACGGCCGTTGTGATCTCACCAACCGGCCGGAGGTGGTTTTTCTCTTCACCGGCCAGGGCGGGCAATATGCCAACATGGGGCGCCGGCTTTTTGAGACGCAACCCGTCTTTCGCGCCGCGCTCGAACGCTGCGCAGAAATCCTGCGCGCGCACCTCGACCGGCCGTTGTGGTCCGTGCTCTTTCCGCAACCCGGTGAGGAAGGCCTGCTCGACCAGACCAATTACACCCAGCCGGCCACCTTCGCCCTGCAATATGCCCTGGCGGAGTTGTGGCGATCGTGGGGTGTGGTGCCGGGTTTGATCATGGGGCACAGCGTCGGGGAAATTGTGGCGGCGACCGTGGCCGGCATGATGAGTTTGGAAGATGGCTTGATGATTGTCAGTGAGCGCGGCCGCCTGATGCACAGCCTGCCGCACACGGGCCTGATGGCTTCCATTCTTGCCGGTGAAAAGCGTGTCGCCGAAGCTCTGGCGGGATTCACCGATCGTGTCGCGATCGCGGCCCTCAACGGGCCGGAAAGTACGGTGATCTCCGGCGAGCGCCAGGCGGTGATGGAGATTTTGCAGCGGCTCGAAGCGCAGGGCATCAAGAGCAAGCTGCTGCAGGTCTCCAACTCGTTTCACTCGCCCCTGGTGGAGCCGGTGCTGGACGAATTCGAAGCCTCCTGCCGGCGCGCCAGCTACCGGCCGCCCGCCACCGCGCTGTTTTCCAGCATGCGACTGGCGTTGGTCGACGCAAACCATCTGCTCGACGCAGCCTATTGGCGCCACAACCTGCGACACACCGTGCGCTATGCCGAGGCCATGCAGGCACTGCACCAGATGGGGTATCGCATTTTCCTGGAACTGGGGCCGGCCCCGATTTTGGTGGTGATGGGACAGAAATGTTTCCCCGCCGGGGAAGGCGTGTGGCTGCCCTCGTTGCGCCAGGGCCGCGACGAGGAGGAGCAGATGCTCGACAGCCTTGCCAGTTTGTACGTCCACGGTGTCGAGCTTGACTGGGCGGGTTTCGACCGGCCCTTTGCCCGCCGTCGCGTCGCGCTGCCCGCCACTCCCATGTCGCCCAAGAGCTATTGGCTGGAAGAATTGAAAGTCTGGCAGCAGGGTTTCACCCCGAAAACCGCGAGCCGCTGGGAGGAGGTGGAGGAAGCCGGCCATTATCACGCGCGGCAGGTGCCGATGGATTTGGCTCTGCACACCTATCCCGCGAAATGGGCCTGCCTTGACCGCCTGACCAGCGCCTGTATCGTGAAGGCATTGCGCCAGCTCGGCATTTTCAAGAAAACCGGAGTCGCGTGCCGCGTGGCCGAGTGCCTGGCGCAATTTCAGATTCAACCGACCTATCGCAATCTCCTGCGGCGCTGGTTTGAAAAACTCACCGCTGAAGGCGTGCTCACGCGCGCGGGTGAAGGCTATGTGCGCCACAAGCCGTGGCCGCGTCTGACGGCCGAGGCCATTCTCGCGAAGGACGGCGCTCTCTTCGCGGACATTCCGGCGTTGCTGGAATACCTGCAGCGCTGCGGACGCATGCTGGTGCCTGTTCTCACCGGCGGGGAAAGCCCGCTGGAAACACTTTTCCCCGGCGGCACCAACGCCACCTCGGAGTTCTTGTATCACGAATGGGCGTTGTCGCGCTACTACACCGGCATTGTCCGCGGTCTGGCGCAAGCCCTCGTGCGCACCCTGCCCGCGACGCAGCCGCTGCGGGTGCTCGAAATCGGTGCGGGCACCGGCGGCACGACCGCCGCGATCCTGCCGGTGCTGCCGGCGACACGCACGCTCTACTACTTCACCGACATGTCGGAGTATTTTTTCACACAGGCGGCCGAACGTTTTCGCGCTTATCCTTTCCTGCGCTACGGCATTCTCAACATCGAAAACCCGCCCGCGGAGCAGGGCTTCGGCAGCCACGACTTCGACATCGTGGTGGCGGCCAATGTGCTGCATGCCACCAAAAACCTGCATGCCACCGTGGAGAACACCCGGGCCCTGCTCAAGCCCGGCGGCGCTTTGATCCTCTACGAGACCACGCATCATCCCCACTGGTTCGACATCTCGATCGGGTTGATCGAAGGCTGGCAGTTGTTCGAAGACGATTTGCGCAGCGACAACCCCTTGCTGCCGACCGAAAAGTGGCAGGCGCTGTTGCGCGAGCACGGTTTCGAGAAAGTCGCGGCTTTTCCCGAGGCTGGCTCACCCGCGGAAATTTTAAACCAGCATGTCTTTCTCGCCCGGATGCCGCTGGCCCGTGAAGGCGTGCAGATGCAGGCGGTGACCGCCGGCAGCAGCACGCCAGCCACCGGTCCGGCCGCGGCGGTTGAGTCTGCCGCGGCAGAGGCCGGAGAGACGCTGGTGCAGCGGCTGCAAAGTCTGCCGCCGGCCGAACGCTTCGAGCAGTTGATCGAGTACGTGCGCCGCCACGTGGTGAAAGTGTTGCGCCGTGATCCCGATCAAACATTGGGGCGGCGACAACGCCTGATGGAGGTCGGCATTGATTCGCTCATGGCGGTCGAACTGCGCAACCTGCTGGCACGCGGGCTGGGCATGACAACTTCCCTGCCGGCAACATTGATCTTCGACTATCCCAACATCGAGGCCATTGCCCGGCTGCTGGAGAAAATGGTGTTTGCTGACGGTGAATCGGCAGGAGTAACCGCCACGCGCAGTGCGCTTGAGGGCAACGGTAAAACCGTCACCGCCGAGGAAATCGCAGCGCTGTCCGAGGAAGAAGTCGCGGCGATGCTGGAGCGCAAGCTGGAAGCGATTTGAGATTTCTCGGTCGTGGCGCCTTCCGTCGGGCTGCACACATTGGCATGTATTGACAGGATGAGTACAGCCGCCCCAAGACGCTGCTGCCGGGCGCCGACCTCCTGTTTGCCCGCAGGTATTCTTGCGGAATTGCGGAGAAAGCGCCGCCTTTCCTTTCCCACGAAAATACCCTCCCACGAAAAGCTTTTTGTGGGACTTCACTTTCATTTTCATTGGGCGAAGCATTTTCCCAAAAAGAGCTTTGCCGTGGGACCTCATCTTTGTGGGAGGGTTTTTGATGTCTGCTTCCAACGCCGCCCTTCCCTGCTGTGCCGCCGGGGCGGAAGCGGTTGCCCGCCTGCGTAATGCCTCCGTTACGTGTGGGGACTCAGCGTGGAGATCATCTTGCCTGCCGGGCGGCATTTTTGTGGTATTTGCCATGCCGCACGCGGCGGCCATCAGGATGAAAATGGGCTTTTGGAGCAGTGCCTTCAGGCCCCGACTCTTAAGGGGCTACTGTAAAAGTATTTTCGTGGTCAACGCAAAGCTGTCAGGAAAACTGTGAAGTTTTCCCTGGCGGCATGGTGACTCCGCGCCCCGGCGTTTCAAAAAGAAAACATTGACGAATCAGTTTCCCATTTGATTTGGGTCATCCGAATTTTGCGTACATTTTGCGACAACAAGATGAAAAGAATCGCAAAAGCAGTTCCGTGCCTTCTCTGCTGAGAGCCACTTGCCCTAACTTGATAGCGAACGGCCCAACCCCGCCAGGGTGAAATGTTTAGAGCAATTGTCAACACCTCCACCTTCAAACTCCTTTAGGAGTGACATGTAGCGGCGTTTGCCTTCAATTCAAGAGGAGATCAAGGAGGAGGCACGATACACCTGTCACCCCGCTGGGGTTTCATTTCGGCGAACGGCACCTGGCTATAAACCTCTCACTCCTATCGGAGTTCATCAGATGCAAAGAACAGTCATGTGGCCATGTACGCTTGAGTCGGATGAACCTTTGATTTGATCAGCCACCACGGCTTGGCCGTGGTATTCTTGCAGTTTTTGTGGTATTTGCCATGTGCATTTGCACACCCATCACAATCAAAATGCAGCGCCGACATCTAGTCTGCAGACGGGAAGCCTGCGCTACGGCACTTTCGTGGTAAACCCGGCGCCGACGTCCTGTCTGCAGGCAGGGATGTCTGCACCACTTCTCACGTTGCTGATGGCCTTCCAAAGCAAGTTCATCTACTGGAAGCAGGGTTTCGCCGGCGGTGCTTCTCTGGCAAAGCGGTGCTGACTGCGCCGAATTTTTTCCCCACGACAATTGCAATTCTACGAACGTGCATTCTTTTTTCGGAGGTGTCACTTTGGTGGTGGCCACAGTGGCAGCGCCTCCCAGCAAGCGCAGGTTTTATTTCTTGCGCAATCCTCTCCGCTGGATCACGGCTTTGTCGATACTTACTGGGCTGTAAATTGGTGTGCGCCGCACAAATCACCTCACAACTCAGCACTCCAACCAACCGCCGACCCCCGGCGGACAGCCGGAAAAATGACTGGCGTACCCGACAACAGCAAGGGCATTCTTCCCCGTGAAGGTAATATGCTGAACAACACTCCCAAGGATTCCAAGGAACTCTCCCCGCTCAAACGCGCTTTTCTCAAAATCGAAGAAATGCAGGCCAGGCTGGCAGCCGTCGAGGCGGCCAAACGCGAGCCGATCGCCATTGTCGGCGTGGGCTGCCGGCTGCCGGGTGGTGTGCACGACCCCGAAGGCTTTTGGCAGCTTCTGGCGGCGGGCGTGGATGCCGTGCAGGAGATGCCGCGCGAGCGTTGGGACATTGAGGCCTATTATGATCCCAATCCCGACACGCCCGGCAAAACCGTTTGCAAATGGGGCGCGTTCCTGCCGGAAGTGGACAAGTTTGATCCCGCCTTCTTCGGCATTTCGCCGCGCGAAGCCATGAGCATGGATCCCCAACAACGCCTGCTGCTCGAAGTCGTGTGGGAGGCGCTGGAGAATGCCGGCCAGGCCCCGGATCAGCTCATGGCCAGCCGCACCGGCGTGTTCCTCGCCATGTGCAAGGTCGACTATGCCCAGATGCTGCTCAAGCAGAATGATCCCGGCCAGCTCGATACCTACTATGCCTCCGGCAACGCTTACAGCACGGCGGCGGGCCGCATTTCTTATCTGCTCGGTTTGCAGGGCCCCTGCCTGACGGTGGACACCGCCTGCTCCTCTTCACTGGTGGCGGTTCATCTTGCCTGCCAGAGTCTGCGCGCGGGCGAAAGCCGGATGGCCCTCGCCGGCGGTGTGAATCTCATTTTGTCGCTGGACAACACCATCAGCTTCTCGCGCTCGAACATGCTGGCGGCCGATGGCCGCTGCAAAACTTTCGATGCCGCCGCCGACGGCTTCGTGCAGGGCGAAGGTTGCGTCATGCTCGTGCTCAAGCGTCTTTCTGATGCGCTGGCGGATGGCGACCGCATCTATGCCCTGATTCGCGGCAGCGCAATCAATCAGGATGGCGCCAGCAGCGGCCTGACCGCACCCAACGGCCCGGCGCAGGAGGCAGTGATTCGGGAAGCGCTGCACAATGCCGGCCTGCAACCTGCCGAGGTCGGTTATGTCGAAACACATGGCACCGGCACGTCACTGGGCGATCCCATCGAAGTGCAGGCCATCGGCGCGGCGCTGGCAGCCGGCCATTCGCAAGAGCATCCCTTGTTGCTCGGCGCGGTGAAAACCAATCTCGGCCATCTCGAGGGGGCCGCGGGTGTGACCGGTTTGCTCAAGGCCGCGCTTGCCCTGCAGCACCGGCAGATTCCGCCGACCCTCCATTTTAAAACGCCGAATCCCCTGATCCCCTGGGATCATTTGCCGGTCAAAGTGGTGACGGCGCTGATTCCCTTCCCCGAGATCAATGGCAGGCGGGTGGCGGGCGTGAGCGCATTTGGCTTCAGCGGGACCAACGCCCACGTGGTGCTGGAAGAATTTCGCGGGACCTCGCAGAGCAGTGACAGCTCCTCGCGGCAGGCGGTTTCGGCGGTGTCGGCGCGGCCGCGTCACCTGTTGACTCTCTCTGCCAGGAGTGAACCGGCTCTGCAGGCCTTGGCACAACGCTATGAAGAGCATCTTGCCAGCCCTGTCGAGTTCGATCTCGCGGCAGTGTGCCGCAGCGCCAATACCGGCCGCGCCCATCTTTCACACCGTCTGGCGCTGCCCGTGGAGAGCAGGGAGGAATTGCGTGCCAAGCTCGCGGCGTTTGGCCGTGGCCAATTGCCCGCCGGCTGTCACCGCGGCCAGGTGGTGGTGGATGAGGCACCACAGATCGCCTTTCTCTTCACCGGCCAGGGTGCGCAATATCCCGGCATGGGACGGCGGCTTTATGAAACCCAGCCGGTTTTCCGGCGGGCGCTGGAGCAGTGCCAGGAGCTGCTGCGGCCGCATCTGCAAAAGCCGCTGCTCTCGGTTATGTTCAGTGATCCGGCGGCACCGGAGACGGTGCACGAGCTGCATCAAACCGCCTATACCCAGCCGGCGTTGTTTGCGCTCGAGTATGCCCTGGCCGAGTTGTGGCGCGCCTGGGGGGTGAAGCCTGCCGCGGTGCTCGGCCATAGTGTGGGCGAATATGCCGCCGCCTGTGTGGCGGGAGTTTTCGATTTGGCAGATGCGCTCAAGCTGATCGCGGCGCGCGGCCGCCTGATGCAGGAGAAATGCGTTTCCGGCACGATGGCGAGCATCACCGCCTCGGAAGCCGAAGTTGCGGCTGCTCTCGCCGGCCACAGCGAGGAAGTCGCGATCGCCGCGCTCAACGGCCCGGACAGCACAGTCATTTCCGGTGAGACCGGCGCGGTCGAAAGGCTGTGCCGGAGGTTCGAAGCCGAAGGCCGCAAGACCAGACGGCTGACGGTGTCCCATGCCTTTCATTCGCCTCTGATGGAACCGATGCTGGAGGAGTTCACCGCTGTTGCCGCGCAGGTGAAGTATGCCGCGCCGCGTCTCGGGCTGCTTTCCAATGTCACCGGCCGTTTCGAAACCGGCGCGTTCTTCAGCGACCCCGGCTACTGGCGGCGGCACGTGCGCAGCACCGTACGCTTTGCCGATGCCATGCGGGCGTTGCACGACAAGGGTTATCGCATTTTTCTGGAAGTGGGCCCGCATCCCACGCTGCTCGGCATGGGCACAAAATGTTTCCCCGCCGGGACCAATGCCGGCGAGCCTTGTCTCTGGCTGCCATCGTTGCGCCAGGGCCGGGACGACTGGCAGCAAATGCTCGACAGCCTGGCGGCACTTTACGTCAATGGGGTCGCGATTGATTGGGCCGGCTTTGAACAGGACACGCCGCGGCACAAGGTGACGCTGCCGACTTATCCCTTTCAGCGCCGGCGTTTTTGGTTCGAACAACGCCGGGTGGAGACGCAGCCGAATGCTGCAGGCAGCGCGCGGCATCCCCTGCTCGGCCAGCGGGTGCAATCTCCCCTGCTGAAGGAAGTGCTGTTCGAAACGCAAGTGAGCGTCGCGGCCGTGCCCTTTCTCGGGGATCACGTCGTGCATGGTCTGGTGGTCATGCCGACCACCGCGTATCTCGAAATGATTTTGGCTGCAGCCACCGCCCTGTGGGGAGAAGACAGTCACCTCGTGCAGGACATGGACCTGCGCGAGGCGATGACGTTCGAGGCCGGCGAGTGCCGCACCGTGCAAATGTTGCTGTCGCCCGCCGCGGAGGGTGCCCGGGATTTTCAGATCATCAGTTTTTCCGGCGCCAGTGCGTATGGCGCAGACTCCTACAAAGTTCATGCGGCGGGCAAAATGCAACCGGCCCGTTCCAACGGCCATTTGCCTGCGGCGGTGGATCCCGCTGCGCTGCGTGAGCGCCTGCGTACTGCCGTGCCCGTGCCGGAATATTATGAGCATCTGCGCGCCACCGGTTTGCAGTTCGGGCCGCGCTTCCTTGGAATCGTGCAGCTTTGGCGCCAGGACGGCGAGGTGCTGGGAGAAATTCACCGCAACGACACGATTGCCGGCGAGGCCGGACGCTTCCACATTCACCCCGCGCTGCTGGATGCCTGCCTGCAAATTTCCGGCGCCCTGCTCGCCCCTGATCACAACCGGCTCGCCGCCGAGGAAATCTTCATGCCGATCGGCCTGGAAGCTTTTCGTCTGTTTGCTCCTGCGCCGGCGCAGCTTTTTTCACATGCCGTGCTGCGGCCGCACGCCGCCACCCCTGCCGCCGCTGCGCAAACCCGCGTCATCGATTTTCATATTTATGATGCCGCAGGCAATCCGGTGGCCGAGCTGCTGGGTTTGCAGGTGAAGCGTGTCGCGGCCGCCTTGTTGCAGCGCGCCGCCAGCGCCGGGTTGAAAGACTGGCTCTATGAAGTGAAGTGGCTGCCGCAGCCGCTTGCGGGCAAAACCGCCACTGCCGCGGCTCCCGATTTTCTCCCGGACAGCGCGCCGCTCAGCGCACATTTGCAAGCCGCCCTGCCGGACTTGAGCGCCCGCCACAATTTTGCCGTGTATGACGAATTGCTGCCCCGCCTGGATGCGCTCAGCACTGCTTACATTGTCAAAGCGCTGCGCGACCTGGGCTGGGAATTCACTCCCGGCCGGCGCTTTGAGGCCGGGGCACTCGCGGCTCGATTAGGTGTGGTGCAACAGCATCAGCGTTTGTTCCACCGGCTGCTGGAGATTCTGGCAGAAGACGGCATCCTCAGGCGCAGGGAGTCCGACTGGGAAGTGCGGCAGGCGCCGGCGCCCGGCGATCCCGAAAGTTTGGCGGCAGAGTTCGTTACCGCCCACGCCGAATTGACCCTGCTGCGGCGCGGCGGTGAAAATCTTGCCGAGGTGTTGCGCGGCCGCTGCGATCCCCTGCAGGTCCTGTTTCCGGGAGGTTCGTTCGATCTTGCGGAAAAGCTTTATCGCGAATCGCCGGCCGCGAAGGTGTACAACGGCCTGGCGCGCCGCGCGATCGCGCAAATCGTGGCCAGCCTGCCAGCCAACCGCACCCTGCGCGTTCTGGAAGTGGGCGCCGGCACCGGCGGCACCACCTCCTTCATCCTGCCGGAATTTCCGGCGCAACGCACGGAGTACACTTTCACCGATCTTTCCCCGCTGTTTTTGACGCGTGCCAGGGAGGATTTCGCCGCCCATTCCTTTCTGCGCTACGAGCTGCTGGACATCGAGCAGGATCCCGAGCAGCAGGGCTTCCGGCCGCACGGGTATGACTTGATCATCGCCGCCAATGTCGTGCACGCCACGCGCGATTTGCGCCAAACCCTGCGGCACCTCCGGCAACTGCTTGCACCCCGGGGCCTGTTGCTGCTGCTGGAAGGCATGCAGCCGCAGCGCTGGATCGATCTGACCTTTGGCATGACCGAGGGCTGGTGGCGTTTCACGGATCTCGAGCTGCGCCCCAACTATCCTTTGCTTCCGCCGGCGGCATGGTTCACCCTGCTGCGCGAACTGGGCTTCGAGCAGATCGAGACGGTGCCGGCGCAACAGAGCGGCCGCGCCTGGTCGCAGAACGCCCTGCTGCTGTCGCGTGCGCCCGGCGGGCTTGCCATTGCCGACCGGAAGGATGCCTGGCTGATTTTTGCAGATCAAGGCGGCGTCGCGCAAGGCCTCGCACAGCACCTGCAGGCGCAGGGTGAACGCTGTGTGCTCGTCAGCGCGGGCGAATCCTTTGCAGCATCGGGAAATGGCAGCTTCCGCGTGGCCCGCGGCCATCGCGAAGATTATCAACGCTTGGTGCAGGAAGCTTTCGTTGCGCCGCACCTCTCCTGCCGCGGTGTCGTGCATCTCTGGCCGGCCGATGACTTTGCCGGCGACCAGCTCGACTTGAAGACGCTGATTGACGCGCAGGAGCGCGGCAGTCGCAGTTTGCTGGCGCTCCTCCAGGCCCTGTTGACGACGCCGGGATTCGAGACACCGGAAGTCTGGGTGGTGACGCGCACCGCCCAGCCGGTGACAGAGGCGGCACAACTCTTGGCCCTGCCGCACGCCCCGATTTGGGGCTTCGGCCGCGCTCTGGCGCTGGAGCATCCCGAGTTGCGCTGTGTTCGCCTCGATCTCGACGCGCCGGCGCACCTTTCCGTCGAGTCGCAACTGTTGCTGAACGAGCTGCTCCATCCGGATGGCGAAGAGCAGGTCGCCTATCGCAACGGTCAGCGTTACGTCGCCCGTCTGGCGCGCCGATCGCTGGATTTTTCCTCCGATATTTCCGCGATGGCGAACGCGGGTGAGACGGCGCCGGTGCAGTTGGAGATCGTGCAACCCGGTGTGCTCGAGGGGCTGAAACTGAAGCCGGCCAGCCGCCGGCCGCCGGGGCCGCATGAGATCGAGCTGCGTGTCGCCGCCACCGGTTTGAACTTCCGCGATGTGTTGAACGCGCTGGGCATGCGCCGCGATGAGGATCCGCTCGGCGGCGAAGTCGCGGGCACCGTGGTGCGCGTCGGCAGCGCGGTGAAGGATTTCAAAGTCGGCGATGAAGTCATTGCTGTCACTGTTGGCGGCTTCAGCACCTTTCTCACGACCTTCACCGCTCTCACCGTGAAGAAGCCGGCCGGACTCGATTTTGCCGCCGCAGCCACGATTCCGCTGGCCTATCTGACTGCGGCATATGCCCTGCACAGTTTGGGCAGGCTGCAGCGCGGGGAGCGTGTGCTCATCCACGCGGCGGCCGGGGGCGTGGGCATGGCCGCGGTGCAGCTCGCCCGGCGTGCCGGCGCGGAGATTTTCGCCACTGCCGGCAGCGCCGAGAAGCGCGACTATCTCAAGGGGCTCGGCATTGCGCATGTGTTCAACTCGCGCACGCTGGATTTTGCCGACGAAATCCGGCGGATCACGGCCGGCGAAGGCCTCGACCTGGTGTTGAATTCCCTCACCGGCGAGTTCATTCCCGCGAGCCTGCGGTTGTTGCGGAGCAATGGCCGTTTTTTGGAAATCGGCAAGAAGGAAATTTGGAGCGCCGCGCAGGTGGCGGCGGTGAATCCGCACGCCACCTACTTCGCGGTCGATCTCGCGGAAAAAATCAAGCGCGATCCCGCCGCCGTGCGGCCGCAGTTGCTGGAAATCATGCAGGCGATCGCCAACGGTGAGCTGCAGCCGCTGCCCCACACGACTTTTGCCCTCGCGGAGGCCGCGGCCGCATTCCGCTACATGGCGCAGGCGAAACATATCGGAAAAGTCGTTGTCACTCAGCAAGGGGCAGGGGGCAAGGGGCACGGGGCACGGGGCACGAGGCAAGAGGCGGGTATTCAGGTGCGGGGAGATGCCACTTATCTCATCACCGGTGGATTGCGCGGCCTGGGTCTGCTCACGGCCGAATGGCTGGTCGAGCGGGGCTGCCGTCATCTCGCCCTGCTGGGGCGCAGCGCGCCAGCGGAAGCCAGCCTGGCCGTGATTCGCAAGTTGAAGCAAGCCGGCTGTCGCGTGTTGGTGATGCAGGGTGACGTGGCCAAACCCGAAGAGGTTGCGCGTTGTCTGCAACAGATTCAAACAATGCTGCCGCCCTTGCGCGGGCTGATTCACTCCGCCGGTGTGCTGGATGATGGTGTGTTGCTGCAGCAATCCTGGGAGCGCTTTCTCACCGTCATGGCGCCGAAAGTTTTCGGCGCGTGGAACCTGCATGTGCAGACACGCGAGTTGCCCCTGGATTTCTTCGTGATCTACTCCTCGGTGTCGGCGCTGCTCGGCACGCTGGCGCAGGTCAATCACGCCTCCGCCAATGCGTTTCTCGATGCGCTGGCGCATCACCGCGCGGCGCTCGGCCTGCCCGCGATGAGCATCAACTGGGGCGCGTGGTCAGAGATTGGCGCCGCGGCACGGCACAACGTCGGCGACCGCATTGTGACGCGCGGCATCAATTCCTTCACCCCGCAGCAGGGGCTGCAGGTTTTGGCCATGCTGTTCGAGCGGCCCGTGACCCAGGTGGGTGTGATGCCGGTCAATTGGACCACCTTTGCCGACCAGTTCACCGGCCGGCGGCTTCCTGCTTATTTCTCCGAGCTGGTGGCTGGTGCGCAAGCGCGGACGGCCGCGCCGGCGACGCCGTCACCAGGGCCGCGCAACCTCCTGCAGGAATTGCAGCAGGCCACGCCCGCCAGGCGCCGGCAAATGCTGCTGGCCTTCGTGGAGGCGCAGGCGCAGAAGGTGCTGAGCATGGAGGCCTCACAAACCATCCATGAAAAGCAGCCGCTCACGGATCTCGGCCTGGATTCGTTGATGGCGGTGGAACTGCGCAATTTGCTCGGTGCGGGTTTGGGGCTCGAACGTCCTTTGCCTGCCACGCTGGTGTTTGACCATCCCACTACCGCCGCGCTGGCGAATTATTTCCTGCGCACCCTCTTCGCGACAGACACGCCCCCGGCGGCGGCGCCATCACCCGCCCCGGCCGCCATGCTGGAAAGTATCTCGCAGCTTTCGGATGAGGAGGTCGACCGGCTGTTGGCGGAGAAAATGGCCGGTGGCAATTGAACCGCGGTGATTGCGCCGGGAGTCAGCAGCGGCAGGGGCGCGCCCTGCCATTGTGTCGCTCCGGCATGAGGATGTGAAAATCTCCGTGCGCACCGGAACAGTCACGGGCCGGGCGGTGCTCCCCGTGTGAAGCAAGGTCGCCAGGAAAATGCCTGCCGGCAGACAAGAGGGCAGCGCGACGTTTTCATTGGCGCAGGCCTCCCGCCTGCAGGCGGAGAGGTGGGCTGCGCTGCGTTGTTATCGTGAAGGGTGTGCAACCGTATCCGACAATTCCCGCGGAATGCCAAACGAAGCAACACCCGTGCAATGGACTTACAAGGAAGATGATGTCGGACTTTTTGCAACGCATTTCCCAGCTTTCCCCCAAGCGGCTGGCGCTGCTGGCGATGGAATTGCAGGAAAAGCTGGAACGTCTGGAGCAGGAACAGCAGGAGCCCATCGCGATCATCGGCATGGGCTGCCGTTTTCCCGGCGGCGCCAATGATGCGGAATCATACTGGCAGCTCCTGCGCGACGGCGTTGATGCCATTCGCGAAGTACCGCCGGATCGTTGGGACATCGAGGCCTATTACGACCCTGATCCTGATGCCCCGGGCAAAATGAGCACCCGCTATGGCGGCTTTCTCGACCAGGTCGACCAGTTCGATCCGCATTTTTTCGGCATTTCACCGCGCGAGGCTGCCAGCATGGACCCCCAGCAACGGTTGTTGTTGGAGGTGACGTGGGAGGCGCTCGAACATGCCGGCCTGGCGGCGGAACGCCTGGAGGGCAGTGCCACCGGCGTTTTTCTCGGCATCTGCAGCTCGGATTATCCGCAACTCCTGCTCGGCCGGGGGCCCGAAGCGTTCGATGCCTATCTCGCCACCGGCGCCTCGCATGCCATTGCCTCCGGGCGTTTGTCCTATGTGCTGGGCGTGCATGGTCCGAGCCTTTCCATCGATACCGCCTGTTCCTCTTCGTTGGTGGCGGTGCATCTCGCTTGTTTGCATCTGCGCAGCCGCACCTGCCGGCTGGCGCTCGCCGGCGGCGTGAACGTCATGCTTACGCCCGACACCACCATCACGCTCTCCAAGGCGCGCATGATGTCGCCCGACGGCCGCTGCAAGACCTTCGATGCTTCGGCCAACGGTTTCGTGCGCGGCGAGGGGTGCGGCATGGTCGTGCTCAAGCGCCTGCGCGACGCGCTCCGCGATGGCGACAACATCCTCGCGCTGATTCTCGCCTCGGCGTGCAACCAGGACGGCCGCAGCAGCGGCATCACCGCGCCCAACGGCCCGGCGCAGGAAGCCGTGATGCGTGAAGCCCTGCGTCAGGCTCATCTCGCCCCCCGTCAAATTGGCTACGTGGAAACACACGGCACCGGTACTTCACTGGGTGATCCCATCGAAGTGAACGCACTTGCCGCGGTGCTGGGCCGGGGCCGCGAGCCGGGCAATCGCCTGCTGCTCGGCTCGGTCAAAACCAACTTTGGCCATCTCGAAGGCGCGGCCGGCATCGCGGGTTTGCTCAAACTCGTGCTGGCCCTGCAGCACAAGCACATCCCGCCGCATCTGCATTTGCGGCAGCGCAACCCATACATTCCCTGGGAAGACTATCCCTTCGACATCCCGACCGTGTTGACGCCCTGGCTGCCGATCGACGGCAGGCGCATCGGCGCCACCAGCTCCTTCGGCTTCAGCGGCACCAATGCGCATCTGGTGGTGGCGGAATGGGACAGCAAACAGGCGCAGGAGTGGCTGCGTGGCAGCGACGCGAAAGCTGCCGCGGCGGTGCAGGGCCCCGCCGCCACAGCCTGCGAGCGGCCGCTGCATTTGCTCACCCTCTCAGCGAAGAGCAAAACGGCGCTGCAGGAATTGGCACGGCGCTACGCCGGCCATCTGGCGGCTCACCCCGAAGTTGCGCTCGCTGACGTCTGTTTCACGGCGAACACCGGCCGTTCGCATTTCAGCCAGCGTGCCGCCCTGCTCGCGGACACGACAGCCGCCATGCAGGAGAAACTGGCCGCCCTGGCAGCGGGAGAAACGGCGGAGGGCGTCATGACTGGTGAGCCGGCGGGCAACCGGCGTGCGGAAGTGGTTTTTCTCTTCACCGGCCAGGGTGCGCAATATCCCGGCATGGCGCGCCGGCTTTATGAAACCCAGCCGGTGTTCCGCGCAGCTTTGCAAAAATGCGACGAGTTGTTGCGGCCGCATCTCGAAATGCCGTTGCTCACTGTCTTGTTCAGTGAGTCCCCCTCGCTGACCACCGGCCACCTGCTTCATCAAACCGCCTACACCCAGCCGGCCCTGTTTGCCGTGGAGTATGCGCTGGCGGAATTGTGGCACTCGTGGGGTGTCGAGCCGGCAGCGGTGATGGGCCACAGCGTGGGTGAATACGTCGCAGCCTGTGTCGCGGGCATGTTCAGCCTGGAGGATGGTTTGAAGTTGATCGCCAGCCGTGGCCGGTTGATGCAGGCGTTGCCGGCCAATGGTGCAATGTCCGCCGTGTTCGCTGCGGAAGCGCGTGTGCGCCAGGCCATCGCCGCCCATCGCGACACTGTCGATATCGCGGCGATCAACGGCCCGGACAATATCGTGATTTCCGGCGAAGCCGGCGCTGTGGCGGAAATCGTCGGGCGCCTGGCCGGCGAAGGCATCAAAAGCAAATCGCTCGAAGTCTCGCACGCTTTCCATTCGCCGTTGATGGAGCCGATGCTGGAGGCATTCGAGCAGATCGCCGCCACGGTCAACTATCAGGCGCCGCGCATTCCCGTGCTTTCCAATCTCACCGCCGCGCCGCTGGATTTTGCAAATCCCGGTGGTGCGCAACACGACCTCCCGCCGTCGCCGGCTCGTGCGATGGCCGGCTATTGGCGGCGGCATGTGCGCCAGGCTGTGCGATTTTCGGATTCGATCATGCGTTTGCACCAGGAGGGCCACCGCATTTTCCTGGAGATCGGGCCGCAGCCCGTGCTGCTCGGGATGGCCGGCAAATGCCTGGAGGCGCAGGCTTCCCAGCGCCCGGCTGCGGCGCCGCTTTGGCTGCCTTCTCTGCGCCGCGACCGCGATGACTGGCAGCAGATGTTGCAGAGTCTGGCTGCGCTTTACCTGCAGAATGTGAATATCGATTGGAGCGGCTTCGATCGTGCCTATCCGCGCCGCCGGGTGGTGCTGCCTTCCTATCCCTTTCAACGGGAGCGGTACTGGCTCGAGCCAGCCGGCGCGCACAAAACCCCGGCGGCACCGCCCCGCCAGCGCGCCGCAGCGGCGGGACAGCCCGTCCGTCATCCCCTGCTGGGCCGCCGGCTGGCCGGTCCGCTGCCGGTCTTTGAACCGGAGCTCAGTCGTGCAGCGCTGAAGAATTTGCTGGACGAACATCGCGCCTGCGGGATCGCGGTTGTGCCGGGTGTGGTGGTGTTGGAAATGGCATTGGGAGCAGCGGTCGAGGCGCTGGCGGCGGCCGGCGTGACGCTGGAAGATGTCGTCCTGCACGACGCACTGGTCCTGCCGGAGGAGGACAGCCGCACCGTACAATTGATTTTAACACCGGAAGCTGCGGAGCGCGCCACCTTCCAATTGTTCAGCAGTGCAGCGGAGAATGTTGAAGAGCATGGCGCCTGGCAGCGGCATGCGTCCGGCAGAATCATCGTGCAGCAACCCGGCAAGGCTGCGGAGAGCATCGCGCTCGCTGCCATTCGCGAGTCCTGCCCGGAAAGCGCGGTGAGCGAGTTGCTCGAGCGCGTGCGCCGGCGCGGCATTCAGCTCACCCCGCAATCGCAAACGCTTGCCCGCCTGTGGCGCCGGCCGGGCGAAGCCCTGGGGTTGCTGCACATGAATGAAGCCGTGCGTCGCGAGTCCGGGGCGTTTCAACTGCATCCCGCCCTGCTCGATGCCTGTTTGCACACACTCGAAGCGGCGCTGCCCGAGGAGAGCGGTGCGGAGGGCACTTACATGCTCATGGGGCTGGCACGTCTGGAATGGCTGCGCCGGCCCGGCACCCGGATGTGGGCGCATGCCCGCCTTGCTGACAGCTGGGAAACCGCCCGCGAAACGCTGACAGCGGAAATGACTTTGTGCGACGACGATGGCGGCATCTGTGCCCGCTTCTCCGGTTTGCAATTCAAACGGGCTCTGCCGCTGGCGGTGCTGCGCTCACAGCTCCGGCAGTTGAACAACTGGCTGTACGAAGTGCAATGGCAGCCCCGGCCGGCCGACGCTGCCGCGCCGCCGCCGCCCGTGGCCTTCCTCCCCGGCCTGGCGGAAATCGCCGGCATTGTGCAGCCGCACATCGACCGGATTTATCGCGAGAACAATCTCGCTGTGTATGACGAGCTGTTGCCCCGGCTCGACGCCGTGTGCGGTGCCTACGTCTGCACGGCTTTGCAACAGCTCGGCTTCGGTTTCACGCCGGGAAAACGTTTCCAGACCGAGGAGTTGATGACCAGTCTGCGCGTGCAAGCCCGGCATCGCCGCTTGTTCGAACGCCTGCTGTTCATGCTGCAGGAAGACGGCTGGTTGCAGGCCGTGGATGGCGCGTGGCAGGTGATCGCGACGCCGGCGCCGCGCGATCCGGCGGCGGAAATGAATGCCCTGCTGGCGGCCTTTCCCGCGTGCGCGACAGAATTGGCGATCACACAGCGCTGTGCTGCCGGCCTGGCGGCGGCGCTGACCGGCGCGGTTGATCCGCTGCACCTGCTTTTCCCCGGCGGCTCGCTGGACGACACCGAACAGCTTTATCAGGAAGCGCCAAACTCCCGGGCCTTCAATCTGCTTCTGCGCGAAGCGGTAGCTGCCGCGTTGCAGCATCTGCCGCCCGAACGCCGGTTGACCGTGCTCGAAATCGGTGGCGGCACCGGCGGCACCACCAGCCGCTTGTTGCCGATGCTGCCCGCCGGGCGCACCGAATACGTGTTCACGGACATCGGCCAGCTCTTCCTGACGCGGGCGGCGCAAAAATTCAAAGACTATTCCTTTGTGCGCTATCAGATGCTGGACATCAGCGCGGACCCGCTGGCACAAAACTTCGCCCCGCATCATTTCGATGTGATCGTCGCCGCCAACGTGTTGCACGCCACCGCCGATTTGCGCACGACGCTCGCCAATGTGCGGCAACTGCTCGCCCCCGGCGGCCTGCTGGTTTTGCTCGAAGGCTCGCTGCCGCAGCGCTTCGGCGATTTGACCGTGGGCCTCACCGAAGGCTGGTGGAGTTACGCCGACAGGGATCTGCGACCGGATTACGCCCTGCTTTCTCCTGAAAAATGGCTGACACTGCTGCACGCCATGAACTTCACCGACGCCGTCGCCCTTCCCGAAGGCGCGACGCGTGTCGGTGTCTTGCGCACCCAGGCGGTGATTTTGGCGCGTGCGCCGCTGGACGTCTCCGCCAGCAACGCGGGCGCGAGCAAGACAAAAAGGGAAAAAGGAAGCTGGATCATCCTGGCGGACAAGGGGGGTGTGGCTGAGCAGCTTGCACAACGCCTCGCTGCGGAGGAACAAACGCCGATCCTGGTGCATGCCGGCGAAAACTTTGCCGCGCACGCGGCACAGCAGTTCCGCCTCAATCCCGGCGAACCGGAGGATTTCAAACGCCTGTTGCGCGAGGCGCTGACGCCCGACCTGCCGCGCTGCTGTGGCGTGGTGCATCTCTGGGCGCTGGATGCGCCGCCGCACGCCAGTCCCTCCGCCAGCGAGCTGGCAACGCTGCAAAACAAAATCACCGGCAGCGCCCTGCATATGGTGCAGGCGATGGCCACGGCTGCCGCAACCAAAGCCGCGCGTTTGTGGCTGGTGACCCGCCGGGCGCAACCCGTGGGAGAGCACCGCGGTGAGCTGGCTGCCTGGCAGGCGCCGTTGTGGGGTTTGGGCAAAGTCATCGCCATGGAACATCCCGAATGGCGCTGCACCCTTGTTGATCTCGATGCCGCAGACGGCGCGCACGAGCTTTACCAAGAAATCATGACGCAGGACGATGAAGATCAGATCGCTCGGCGCGGCGGCAGGCGTCATGTGCCGCGCCTGGTCGCCAGTTCGCTCCGTCTCGATCAGCCCGCCAAGCCCGGGCGGTTGCCAGTAAGCGGTGATGCCACTTATCTCATCACCGGCGGACTGGCGGGGCTCGGCCTGCTCACCGCGCATTGGTTGGTGGCACAGGGCGCCCGCCACCTCGTGCTGCTGGGCAGAAGCAGCCCCTCCGAGGCGGCGCAGGCAACGATTCGCGAGATGGAAAGCGAGGGCGCGCAGATCATTGTCACCCAAGCGGATGTGGCGGATTATGATCGCATGGCACAGCTCTTCGCCAGCATCGATGCCAGCCTGCCGCCGTTGCGCGGCATCATTCACTCCGCCGGCGCGATTGATGACGGCGTGTTGCTGCAGCAGAACTGGCCGCGCTTCGAGAAAGTGATGCGCGCCAAAGTGCCGGGCGCATGGAACCTGCACCTGTTGTCACGCGGCCGGCCGCTCGACTTCTTCGTGCTGTATTCCACCGGTGCTTCGCTGGTTGGCTCCGCGGGTCAGGGCAATCATGCTGCGGCCAATGCGTTCATGGATGTGCTGGCGCAGCAACGCGCGGCGCTCGGTCTGCCGGCGTTGAGCATCAACTGGGGCGCCTGGGCGGAGATCGGCACGGTGACGCGACACCGGCAAAGCGATCGTTTCACGCTGCACGGCAAAAGCACGATCACACCGCTGCAGGGCTTGCTCATTCTCGAACGCCTGTTGCAGGAGGCACCGCCGCAAATCGGCGTGCTGCCGGTGGACTGGGGCGAAGCCTTTGCCGGCATGGGCGCACGTCTGCATTCGCCCTTCTTTGCTGAAATCCGGCAGGGGGTGTGCCGACCGACCGCCGTCAGCAGTGAGCAACGGGACGGCAGCCAGGAGACACAGCCGGCCACATTGCCCGCCCGTCTCACCGCCGCGCCGGTGAGCAAGCGCCGGCAACTGCTTGAACAGTTCGTGCAGGAGCAGGCGATGAAAGTGCTGGGGCTTTCCCGGCCCGTACCGTTGCAACAGCCGTTGACCGAGCTGGGCCTGGACTCGCTGATGGCTGTGGAGCTGCGCAATGCGCTCGGCAAGGGCGTGGAACAAACCCTGCCCGCGACACTCCTGTTCGATCATCCTGCGATTGAGAATCTGGTCGAGCATCTCGGCAAAAATGTTCTGGGTTTGGAAATGGCCGCCACCGACGGGGAGGAATTGCCCAAAGTCAATGGCCGGCCGGTTGTGGCTGCGAAGGAGGCGGAATTGGATGCCCTGTCGGATGAAGAGATCGCGGCGTTGCTGGAGGAGAAGTTGAGATGAAGCCCTGCAGCATTTCCCGCGCGGCGGAGATGCCATGCCGGTTTGCACAGCCATCGCGATGAAAACGTTGCGCGGACCTCTGGTCTGCAAAGAAAGCAGGCAGCAGGTCTGCGCTGAGGCGCCGGTCAACAGCAAAAGGCTTCCAGGAAGTTGTCACGAAAATGCTGGAGCGCAGGCTTCCAGCTTGCAGGCAAACAAGATGATCTCGGCGCTGAATCCTCACACGTAACTGAGGCATTACGCGGGGGCGCAACTGCTTCCGCCACGGCGGCACAGCAGAAGAGGGTGGCGTTGGGAGCAGCACCCAAAACCCTCCCACGAAAATGAAGTTCCACGGAAATACTTTTGTAGGAGACCCTTCAGGGTCGGTGCCTGAAGGCACTACTACGAAAGCTCATTCTCATCCCGATGGGTGCCGTACGCGGCATGGCAATTACCACGAAAATGCCGTAGCGCAGGCTTCCAGCCTGCCTGCAGAAAAGATGTCTGTGCTACATTTTCATTCTGATGGGTGCCCATACGGGCATGGCAATTACTTGGCAGAGGGCTCAGAGTGGTCATCCGGTTGGACGATGCCATGTGCCAGCCACTGTTGGTACATAAACTCCCAGAACTGGCACTCACGGCCGAGGTGGGGCAGCAGGCGCTCGCGGCAGGTGACAAAATCTTTGAAGGTGAGGAATTCCCACACATCGGCATAGTGCATGTCGCGCAATATCGTGGCATCAGCCAGATTTTCCGGGACGCTTCACCGGTTGCGCGAATCTCCCGGATTTCCCCGACCGTGTGGCGATCGTTCCACATGAAATACGGAATGATATCGTCACGCGACAGATCGAGCCACGGAAGTTCGCTTTGGGTATTCACGAGATTCCCTGTGCTGCCGTTGTTTTTGCGATCGGCCGAGACGGCCGGAGAGATGAGCGATTCGGCCCAACATGGGCCGGCAGCGCATCTGTTGCAATCCTTTGTTTTTGCCGGCTGCGGCACTGTTACGTTGATTTTTGTAGCCCCGCCCCCTCGTGGGTCGCTGCTGAAGTGGCAAAAATTCATTTTTGAGAACAGACGTCGACGAGGGCGGGGACTACAGAATTCACGTTTACAGTGCACCACCCCTGCTTTTCTGTTCTGTCGAGGAACCTGAATGAGTAATCCCGCACCCAGTAAAGACCAGCGCGAGCTGCTCAAACGCGCGTTGTTGAAGATCGATGACCTGCAGGCCCGGCTTGACCGGCTCAATGAACCGATCGCGGTGATCGGCCTGGGCTGCCGCTTTCCCAACGGCG
The DNA here is from genome assembly GCA_034506255.1 of candidate division KSB1 bacterium. Taxonomy (NCBI): domain Bacteria; kingdom Pseudomonadati; order Candidatus Zhuqueibacterales; family Candidatus Zhuqueibacteraceae; genus Candidatus Coneutiohabitans; species Candidatus Coneutiohabitans thermophilus. Next base: position 146,066 of record JAPDPX010000010.1, read on the forward strand.
CCAATGATCCGGAAAGCTTCTGGCAGCTGCTGCGCGAGGGGGTCGATGGCATCACCGAAATTCCGCCGGAGCGCTGGAACGTGGACGCCTATTACGATCCCGATCCCAGTGTGCCCGGCAAGATGTACACACGCCGCGCCGGTTTCATCGAAGGGGTCGATCTTTTCGATCCGCAGTTCTTCGGCATCGCGCCGCGTGAAGCCGTGAGCATGGACCCGCAGCAGCGCCTGCTGCTGGAGGTGACGTGGGAGGCGCTGGAGCACGCCGGCCAGGCGCCCGCCAAACTCGCCGGCTCACGCACCGGCGTTTACATCGGCATCAGCGGCAACGATTACTCGCATTTGCAGTCCACCTCCGGCTCGCGGGATTACATCGACACCTATTTTGGTGCGGGGGTGGCACACAGCATTGCCTCCGGCCGGATTTCCTATCTGCTCGGTCTGCAGGGGCCGAGCGTCTCGGTGGACACCGCCTGCTCGGCCTCGCTCACCGCCCTGCATCTGGCCTGCCAGAGCCTGCGCCTGGGTGAAAGCGACCTGGCACTGGCGGGCGGCGTGAACGTGATTCTCTCGCCGGATGGCATCATCACGGCCTCACAAGCGCGCATGCTCTCCCCCGATGGCCGCTGCAAAACCTTCGATGCCTCCGCCGATGGCTACGTGCGTGCCGAGGGCTGCGGCATGGTCGTGCTCAAACGCCTGTCTGATGCCTTGGCGAACCACGACCACATTCTCGCGCTGATTCACGGCACGGCTGCCAATCAAGACGGCCGCAGCAGCGGCTTGACCGCTCCCAACACGGCGGCGCAACAGGCCGTGATTCGCGCCGCGCTGGAGAGGTCCGGCCTGCAACCGTCGGATATTTCCTATCTCGAAACCCACGGCACCGGCACCGCGCTGGGCGATCCCATCGAAGTGCAATCGTTGGGCGCGGTGTTCGGAGCGGACCGTTCGCCCGCGCAGCCATTGTTGATCGGCGCGGTGAAATCCAACATCGGCCACCTCGAAGCCGCGGCGGGCATTGCGGGCTTCATCAAAACCGTGCTGGCATTGCAGCATCGCGAGCTGCCGCCGAGCCTGCACGTGCGCCATCTGAATCCCTACATCGCCTGGGACAAGCTGCCGATCAAAGTCGTCACAACGGCCATGCCCTGGTCCCTGCCGCCCAACCAGCGCCGCCTGGCAGGTGTCAGTTCCTTTGGTTTCAGCGGCACCAACGTGCACGTCATCCTCGAGGAAGCGCCGGCGCGCCCGCCGGCGGCAGCGACGAACGCCCTTGAGCGGCCGCGGCATGTGCTCACACTTTCCGCCAAAAGCGAAGCCGCACTCCAGCAACTGGCAAGCCGCTATCAACACCATTTGGCGGAGCATCCGACGGCTGCGCTGCCCGACATCTGTTTCACCGCCAATGCCGGACGCAGCCATTTCACCCACCGGCTGGCGCTCACCGCCGCAACGTGCGCGCAAGCACGCGAGTTGCTCGCCGCCTTCTGCAGCGGACAGGTGCCGCCCGGGGTGCAGGTGGGCCAGGTCGATGAAGGTCAGCGCCCCGGGATTGCGTTTCTCTTCACCGGCCAGGGCGCGCAGTACCCCGACATGGGCCGTCAGCTTTATGAAACACAGCCGGTGTTTCGTGCCGCGCTGGAGGAATGTGATGCACTGCTGCGGCCGCATCTCGAAAAACCCCTGCTGTCGGTGTTGTTCCGGCAACCATCTGCAGCGCTCACGGATAACTGGCTTGACCAGACGGCCTACACCCAGCCGGCCTTGTTCGCCATCGAATATGCGCTCGCCGAGCTGTGGCGCGCCTGGGGGGTGCAGCCGGCAGTGGTGATGGGTCACAGTGTGGGCGAATATGTGGCGGCCTGCGTTGCCGGTGTGTTCAGTTTGGCAGACGGCTTGAAATTGATCGCGGCGCGCGGCCGGTTGATGCAGGCGCTGCCGCCAAACGGCACGATGGTGGCGGTGTTTGCCGGGGAAGCGCTGGTGCGTGCCGCACTCGCCCCCTATGCCGGCCGGGTTGACCTCGGCGCAATCAACGGCCCCAACAATATCGTGATCTCCGGCGAAGCCGCGGCCGTGGCGGCGCTCGTGGCGCAATTCGAACAACAGGGCATCAAAAGCAGGCCGCTGACGGTCTCGCATGCCTTTCACTCGCCCCTGATGGAGCCGATGCTGGACGAGTTCGAGCGCATTGCCGCGGAGATCGCATACGCGCCGCCACGCATCGGGTTGATTTCAAATCTCACCGGCAAGCTCGTGGCCGAGGATGAAGTCACCAATGCGCAGTACTGGCGCCGCCACGTGCGCGGCACGGTGCGCTTTGCCGAGGCCATGACCGCGCTGCCGCAGCAGGGCTGCTGCATCTTTCTCGAAATCGGCCCGCGGCCAACCCTGCTGAGCATGGGACAGCGCTGTCTGCCGGAAGGCACGGGATTGTGGCTGCCCTCGTTGCGTCCGGGCCGCGACGATTGGGAGACGATGCTGGACTCGCTAGCCAGTCTCTACGTTCACGGCGTGAACGTGGACTGGGCACGTTTCGACCGTGACTATGCCCGGCAGCGCGTGATCCTGCCGACCTATCCGTTTCAACGCAGCCGCTATTGGGCCAAAGCCGCGGAGCTGGGCAGGAGGCGGGGAGCAAGGCGCATGGGGCAAGAGGCGGGAAGCGAAGGTCAAGCGACGGGGCATCCCCTGTTGGGTGCACGGTTGCGCTCGGCGCTCAAAGAAGTGCAATTCGAGAACGAAATCAGCCTGACGACGCAGGAATTCCTGCGCGAACATCGCTTCTATGGCACCGCCGTTTTCCCCGCGACGGCTTATGTTGAAATGGCATTGGCCGCCGCAGCCGAAGTATCGGGCGCGCCCCCTGCCGTGCTGGAGCAGGTGAATATTCACGAAGCCCTGTTGTTGCCGGAAGACCAGACCGCCATCCTGCAAACCATTCTCACGCCCCTGCCGGGAGGCAAATTTGCCTTTCAGATGTTCAGCATGAGTGAAAACGGTGGCGACGGCAAATGGCGGCTGCATGCCGAGGGCATGCTGCTCTCCGGCATTGCAACGCCCACAGCCGGGAAGATCGGGCGGCGGGAAATACTCGCGCGCTGTCCCATCCCGTTCGCAGTTGACGCCTATTATCGCCGCTTCAGCGAACTGGGGGTCGATTACGGGCCGGGCTTTCGCGGCCTGACGGCCATTCAGCGCGGGGAGGGGGAAGCGCTGGGGCACGTGCAATTGCCCGCCGGAACGGTCAGCGACGAGTTTCATCTGCATCCTGCCCTGCTGGATGCCTGCCTGCAATTGCTGGGTGCCGCGGCCTTCGATGAGCGTCAGGCGGCGGAGCAAAGAGTCTACATGCCCGCGGGTTTCGAACGGCTGCGGGTGCATCTTGCGAAGGTGCAGGCCGTCTGGTGCCATGCCCGTTTGCGGCCGGGCGGCAACGAGCAGGCGCTGGTGTGTGATCTGCACCTGTTCGAAGAGGACGGCACGCCCGTCGCCAGCCTGGAGGGGTTGCGCTGCAAACGCGTGACGCCCGCGGCGCTGCAGCGCTTGCCGCAGAAGATCGACGACTGGTTTTATGAAATCCACTGGCAGCCGCAGACCCTGGCGGAGATGGCTGCTCCGGCGGCGGCGCCACAAGACCGGCCGGGTGTCTGGCTGATTTTGGCCGGTGCCGACGGCGCCGGCAAGGCGCTGGCAGAATGTCTCGAGCAGCGGCGGCAAACCTGCATTCTCGTTTCCGCCGGGGAAAAATTCACACGCCGGCAGCCAAACGAATGGTGTGTCAACCCGGCGGAACGCGCGGATTTCGAGCGCCTGTTGCAGGAAAGCGGCTTGCTGCAGGAGGTCAACTGGCGCGGCGTGGTGCATTTGTGGGGTTTGACCGCCGGCCTGGAGGAGAAGATCTCCGCGGAAGTGCTGCAGCAAAATGCGCAGTTTGTGTGTGGCAGTGCTCTGGCCCTGGTGCAGGCGATGGCGGGCGCGAAACTCGCGGGGGCTCCGCGCCTGTGGCTGGTCACCGCCGGTGCACAAAGCCTCGATGGCGATGCTGCGCCGCCGGCAGCCGCGCAAATGCCGTTGTGGGGGCTGGGCAATGTGATCGCACTGGAACATCCGGCGTTGCAGTGCCGCCGCGTCGATCTCGAGGCCGGCGCCGTGCTGCCGGCCATGCCGCAGCTTGCGGAGGAATGTTTAGCGGAGGGCGCGGAGGATCAAATCGCCTGGCGCCGCGGCCGGCGCTTCGTTGCGCGGCTGCGGCGTGCACCAATGGAAAGCCATGAATCCCGTGCGCTGCGGGATTCGGTATTAGAGGAGCGTCCGGTCAAGTTGGAGATTCCCAGGCGCGGTATTCTGGAAAATCTCCAACTTGTACCGTTGACGCGGCGGCCGCCGCAACGCGGCGAAGTCGAAATTCGCGTGCTCGCCACCGGCCTGAACTTTCGCGACGTGCTCAACGCGCTGGGCATGTACCCCGGCGATCCCGGCCCGCTCGGCAATGAGTGTGTTGGGCGCATTACGGCCGTGGGCGATGGTGTGACGGATCTGGCCGTCGGCGACGAGGTGATGGCGCTGGCAGCGGATACGTTTGCGACTTATGTCACCACGGATGCCGCTTTCGTGGTACCCAAGCCGGCACCACTCAGTCTCGAGGAGGCAGCGACACTGCCGATCACTTTTCTCACCGCCTATCATGCTTTGCTGCATCTCGGGAAGATGCGGGCCGGCGAGCGGGTGCTGATTCACGCGGCTGCCGGAGGTGTCGGGCTGGCTGCGGTGCAGCTCGCGCAGCGCGCCGGCGCGGAAATTTTTGCGACCGCGGGCAGTCCCGAGAAGCATGCCCATTTGCGCGCGCTGGGCGTGCAGCACATTTTCAGTTCGCGCACGCTGGATTTCGCCGAACGGATCCGGCAGCTCACCAACGGGGAAGGCGTTGACCTGGTGTTGAATTCGCTGGCGGGGGAATTCATTCCCCGCAGCCTGGCGCTGCTGCGGCGCGGCGGCCGCTTTTTGGAGATTGGCAAGACCGACGTGTGGAATGCCGACCGCGTCAAGGCATTGTATCCGGAGGTGTCCTATCACGTCATCTATCTCGGTGAAACTGTGCGGCAGCAGCCCGCGCTGATTCGGCGGCAGTTTCTGGAATTGTACCAAGCCTTCACGCGCGGCGAGCTCAAGCCCTTGCCCGTCACCTCGTTCCCGCTGGCCGAGGCAGTGAGCGCCTATCGTTTCATGGCACAGGCCCGCCACATCGGCAAAGTCGTTTTGACGCAGCCGGAGCAGGCAAATGGCAAGGAGCATGGGGCAAGTGACAAGGAGCAAGGGGCAGGGGGCAGGAGGCAAGGAACAATAGATGAGAGGGCGAGTTACCTCATCACCGGCGGCTTGGGCGCGTTGGGTTTGCACGTGGCCAGGTGGATGGTGGAGCAGGGTGCGCGCCATGTGGTTTTGGTGGGTCGTTCGGCACCCTCGCCGGAAGCGGCGCGTGTGATCGCGGAAATGGAGCAGACGGGCGCGCAGATCACGATCGCCCGCGGCGACATCAGCCGGGAAGACGAGGTCTGGCGGATCGTGGCGGACATCACACCGCCGCTGCGCGGCATCGTGCACGCTGCCGGTGTGCTGGCCGACGGCGTTTTGCTGCAGCAGGAGTGGTCCCGCTTTGCCCGCGTGCTGGCACCCAAAATGAACGGTGCGTGGCATCTGCACCGTGCCACCCGCCATCTGCCGCTGGATTTCTTCGTGATGTTCTCTTCGATTGCCGCGCTGTTCGGCGCCACCGGCCAGGGCAATTATGCCGCGGCCAATGCTTTTCTCGACGGCCTGGCGCATTACCGCCGCCGCCAGGGGCTCCCCGCGCTCAGCATCAACTGGGGCGCTTGGGCGGAGGGAGGCATGGTGACCAGCTTGGGCAAGCGCGGGGAGCACAAGATGAGCGGCACCGGTTTGAGTTTGATTGCGCCCGAGCAGGGTGTGCAGGCACTGGCACGGCTGCTCGCCAGCGACCGTACGCAGGTGGTGGTGATGCCGATCGCCTGGCAGCAATTTCTGCAGCGCTTTGCTCCCGGCCAGGAGCCGCCGTTCTATGCCGAAATGGCGCGACAAACCCGCATCGACCCCAAGTATTTCAAGGCCCCGGAGCAGGCCGTCACCATCCTGCAGGCATTGGAAAAAGCCACCCCTGCGGAGCGTCTCGAACTGCTGACGGCACATGTGCGTGAGCAGGTGGTCAAGGTGCTGGGGCTGGAAGGCGCACCGCCGCCCGGCCTGCACCAGGGCTTGACCGATCTCGGCATGGATTCGTTGATGGCGGTGGAGTTGAGCAATCGCCTGCGTGCCAGCTTCGGCAAGTCCCTGCCTTCGACTTTGGCATTCGAACACCCGACCATTGCCGCGCTCACGCAGTATCTCGCCACGGAAGTCCTGGCATGGGAGACGGCAAGCGAAGCAGCAGCGCCTGACGCCGGCAACGGCGGCGTTCCGGCTGTGGCTGAGAGTCTCGCAAACCTTTCCGGCGAGGAGCTGGAGGAGTCGTTGTTGAAGGAATTGGAAGGGGCGGGGTATTAGCCTGCGATAGGCAGGCTGTGGTGGAAAACCGGCTGGTGGCCGGGGGCGAAGAGTACACTCCCCGGCTGCAGCGAGTCAAAAACACCGGCGCTGGCAATTGCCGGTTGATAGCGCAAGCACTGCATCTTTGCACTGACAACAAGCATGAGCAACTCTCCCAAGCATTCCCCCGATCAAGATGCTCTCCGGCGCGCTTTGTTTGCCGTGAAAGACATGCGTGCCAAGCTCGCCGCCCTGGAGCAGGCCAGGAAGGAACCGATTGCGATTGTCGGGCTGGCCTGCCGGCTGCCCGGCGGTGTGCGCGACCGCCGGAGTTATTGGCATCTGCTCGCCAACGGCATTGACGCGGTCAGCGAAATTCCGCCGGATCGCTGGGACGTCGAGGCTTACTACGACCCTGATCCCGATGCGCCCGGCAAGATGTATACGCGCCACGGCTCGTTCGTCAGCGACATCGACAAGTTCGATCCGCAATTCTTCGGCATCGCGCCGCGCGAGGCGGCGAGCATGGATCCGCAGCAGCGCATGCTGCTCGAAGTGACCTGGGAGGCGTTGGAGAATGCCGGCTATGCTCCTGACAAGCTGGCGGGCAGCGCCACCGGTGTGTTTGTCGGCATCAGCACCAATGATTTCGCGCATTATCTCGAGCGCGACCAGGATCCGACCGCCATCGATCCCTATACCGGCACCGGCGGCGCATTTTGCGTGGCGGCCGGCCGGCTGTCCTATTTTCTCGGTTTGCACGGCCCCAACTTCGCGGTGGATACCGCCTGTTCCTCCTCGCTGGTGGCGGTGCATCTCGCCTGTGAGAGCCTGCGCAGCGGCAAATCCCAAATGGCGATTGCCGCGGGCGTGAATCTGATTTTGATTCCGGAGCCGAACATCTATTTCACCCGCATGCGCGCGATTTCGCCGGACGGCCGTTGCAAAACTTTCGATGCCGCGGCCGATGGCTACGGCCGCGGCGAAGGCTGCGGCGTGATCGTGCTCAAGCGGCTGTCCCAGGCCCTGGCGGACGGCGATCACATTCATGCCGTCATTCGCGGCACGGCGATCAATCATGACGGCCGCAGCAGCGGCCTCACCGTGCCCAACGGCCAGGCGCAACAGGCCGTCATCCGTGCTGCGCTCGCCGATGCCGGTCTCGATCCCCTGCAGGTGAGTTATGTCGATGCACACGGCACCGGCACGCCGCTCGGCGATCCCATCGAGATGCGGGCGCTGGCCGCGGCGCTGTGTCGCGGACGTTCCCGCACGCAACCGCTGATCGTCGGCTCCGCCAAAACCAACTTCGGACATCTCGAAGCGGCGGCTGGCATTGCCGGGCTGCTGAAAGTCGTGCTGGCGTTGCAGCACCGCCAGATTCCGCCGCATCTGCATTTCAAAAATCCCAGCCCGCACATTCCCTGGGAGGAAATTCCGGTCGTGATTCCCACCCGTCTGCAGCCCTGGACGGCGCCAGCGGGCGAACGCATCGCCGGGGTCAGCTCGTTTGGCTTCAGCGGCACCAATGCGCATGTGGTGTTGCAGGAGTGGCCGGCCGCCGGCTTGGAGGTGCCGGACAGGCAGCAAATGCAGGAAGGCGGGAGCGGGGTGACGGAAGAGCGGGCGCGGGAACAGGTGAGGCTTGCCCTGCCACAGGCGGTGTTGCCGTCACAGCAGATTTTGACTCTTTCCGCAAGGAGTGAATCCGCTTTGCGGGAGCTGGCCCAGCGTTACGCAGAGATGCTTGCCACGCCGGAGGCTCCCACGCTCGCCGATCTCACCTTCACCGCCAACACCGGCCGGACGCACATGGCACACCGGCTGGCGGTCCCCGCCGAAACCGTGGAGCAGGTGCGCGAGCAACTCGCAGCTTTCGCGGCAGGCCAGACGGCGCCGCATGTCATCACCGGGATGAGCGCGGAGGCCGCGACTGGCGGCCCGAAGCTTGCGTTTCTTTTCACCGGCCAGGGCGCGCAATATCCCGGCATGGGCCGGCGGCTGTATGAAACCGAACCGGTATTCCGCGCGGCGCTGCAGAAATGCGACGAGCTGCTGCGGCCACATCTGGAAAAACCGCTGCTCTCGGTTTTGTTCAGTGAGGAGTCATCACTGCCCGCTGAGCAACGCTCCTTGCGCACGGATCACTGGCTGCATCAAACCGTTTACACCCAGCCGGCCTTGTTCGCGCTGGAATATGCATTGGCGGAGATGTGGAAGGCCTGGGGCATCAAGCCCGCGGTGGTGATGGGGCACAGCGTGGGCGAATATGCCGCCGCGTGCGTGGCAGGCATGTTCAACCTGGAAGATGGTTTGAAGTTGATTGCGGCGCGCGGCCGCCTGATGCAGGCGCTGCCGCAAAATGGCGCGATGGCGGCAATCTTTGCCGGTGAAGAGCGCGTGTCCGCCGCACTGGCGGATTGTCGCGAGCGCGTGTCGATCGCGGCGATTAACGGGCCGCAGCATGTCGTGATCTCCGGTGAGCAGGAGGCGGTGGCGGCGATCGTCCGGACGCTGGCGGCGGAAGGCATCAAAAGCAAACCTCTGACGGTTTCGCATGCCTTTCATTCGCCTTTGATGGCGCCGATGCTCGACGCCTTCGAGCAGGTCGCGGGCGAGATCACCTTCCAGCCGCCGCGCATTCCCATAATTTCGAATGTGACCGGCCGGCGCCTGGAGATCGAATCCTGGCAGGCAGGTTCCGCGCCGGCCGCGCATGCTGCCACGGCTTTTTCCAATCCCCAAATCTACTGGCGCCGTCACGTGCGCGAGGCCGTGCGCTTTGCCGCTTCGCTGCAGACCCTGCAGGAGCTGGGCTGCCAGGTGTTTCTTGAAGTCGGGCCACACCCGACGCTGTTGGGTATGGCCAGGGCTTGTGTGCCGGCGAATTATGGCACCTGGGTGCCGTCCCTGCGCAAAAGCCATGACGACTGGCCGGAGATTCTCGCAAATTTGGCCAGACTCTATGTCAATGGCGTGCCGGTCAACTGGTCCGCCTTTCATCGCGATCGTGGTGGCCGGCGCGTGCCGCTGCCGACTTATCCGTTTCAACGCGAACGCCATTGGATCGATGAGCGCCGTGCCAAAGGCGGGCACACCGCCTCCACCACCGTCTCCACGACAGCCGCCTCTCATCCCCTGCTCGGTACACGACTGCCGCTGGCTCTGGCTGACAGCGTGGTTTTCGAAACAGAGATCAGCATAAGACGGCAGGACTATCTCGACGATCATCGCGTGCACGGCGCGGCGGTGTTTCCCGCCACCGCTTATTTGGAGCTGGCGCAGGCCGCGGCGGCGGAAACCCCGGATGGGCAGACCTGCGCCGTGACGGAATTGGTGATCCAAGCGCCGTTGCTGCTTGCAGAGGAGGACAGTCGCCGCGTGCAAACCGTGGTGCTGCGCGGGCAGGAAGCGGAGACTTCCTTTCAAATTTACAGCTTCAACATTGAAGAAGGCACCTGGAGTCTGCATGCGCAAGGACGACTGGCGCCTGCCTCGGGGAGCATGGCGGAAGAAACGCTGGCTGTGATTCGCGACCGTTGTCGCACGGAACTGCCGGTGGCCGCTTTTTACGACAACCTGCAGCACAGCGGCGTGGAATACGGGCCGTTGTTTCGCGGCATCACACAGCTTTGGCGCGGAGAGCACGAGGCGGTCGCGGCGGTGCATCTGCCGGCCGGGCTGGCCGCCGAAGCCGGGAGGCATCATCTGCATCCCGCGCTGCTCGATGCCTGCTGGCAGGTGCTCGGCGCCTGTCTGACGGGAAACACGGCCGGCACGGATGAAACCTATCTTCCCATTCGCGTCGAACGCTTCCACCTGCGCGGCAAAGGCCACAGCCGGGTGTGGAGTCACGCGCGCCTGCGGCAGCAGGAGCAGGATTCGCCCGAGACCCTCACGGGCGATGTCGTTGTCTATGATGAAGCCGGCAATCCTGTCGCGGAAATTTTCGGTTTGCATCTCAAGCGCAGCGGGCGTGCCGCCTTGCAGCGTGCGCTGACCGACATGCTGCCGGAGTGGCTCTATCGTTTGCACTGGCAGCCGCAAGCCCTCGGCGAGACACCCGCAGCCGGCCGTGGCGGGCCCTGGTTGCTCTTCGCCGACCAACAGGGTTTCGCCGAGAAGCTGTTGACACACTTGCAGCGCCACGGCGGGCAGGGCGTGCTGGTGTATGCCGGCGGGAGTTACCGCCACCGTTCTGAGGGACATTTTGAAATCGATCCCAATCAGCCCGGGGATTTTCTCCGCGTTTTGCAGGAGGCCGCCGGCGAGCCGTGGCGCGGGGTGATCTATCTTTGGAGTTTGGACGGCCGCGTGCCGCCCGATCTGCCGCTGACGGAGCTGGAGGCGCAGAGTGCGAGAATTTGCGGCGGGGCTTTGCATCTGGTGCAGGCGCTGGCGCGCCTGAACACGACGCCGTGGCCGCAATTATGGCTGGTGACCGCAGGGGCCCAGCCGGTTGGCGCAAACACCCCGGGACTCGCGGTGCTGCAAGCCGCGTTGTGGGGACTCGGCCGCACGATTGCCGCCGAGCATCCCGAGCTGCGCTGCAAACGCGTGGATCTCGATCCGGGGAGGGCAGGCCACCTTTCCACCTCCGGCCATGAGACACCGGCTGCAATTTTTCCCCCTGAAGAAAATGTGCCACTGTTGCTGCAGGAAATGCTGCGTGATGACGACGAGGATCAGGTTGCCTGGCGCGGCACGGTTCGCCATGTGGCGCGGCTGGTGAAAGTCACCTCGCGCCGGGGGGAGCGTGAGAAGCCGGCGTCACCACCGCCGTCAGCGCCGGCGCCCGATCACGCCCTGCAGTTGTTGATCAGCAAACGCGGCGTGCTCGACAATCTCGGCTATCAAGCGGTGGCGCGGCGCCAACCCGGGCCTGGCGAGGTGGAAATCGCCGTGCAGGCCACGGGTTTGAATTTCCGCGACGTGCTCAATGCGCTCGGCATGTATCCCGGCGATCCCGGCCCGGTGGGTGGGGAATGCGCCGGCGTGATCGTGGCGCTCGGGGAAGGAGTGGGCGACTACCGGATCGGTGATGCGGTCATGGCGCTGGGTGCGGGCTGTTTCACCACGCATCTCACCACGCGCGCGGATTGGATTGCGCCCAAGCCCGCGGCTTTGAGTTTTGTGGAAGCCGCGGCCATCCCCATCACTTTCCTCACCGCCTACTATGGCCTGCATCAGCTTGCGCGCCTCAAGACCGGCGACCGGGTTTTGATTCATGCCGCGGCTGGCGGTGTGGGGCAGGCGGCACTGCAGTTGGCCCGGCGCGCCGGCGCCGAGGTTTTTGCCACGGCCAGTCCCGGCAAATGGGACTTTCTGAAGGCGCAGGGCGTGCCGCACGTGATGAACTCCCGCACGCTGGCGTTTGCCGAACAAGTCATGCAGGCCACCAATGGCGCGGGGGTGGACGTTGTTCTCAATTCCCTGGCGGATGAGTTCATTCCCAAAAGCCTGGCGGTGCTCGCGCCGCACGGCCGGTTTCTGGAGATCGGCAAACGCGGGGTGTGGAGCAACGCGCAGGTGGCGGCCGTGCGGCCGGATGTTTCCTATTGGGTGTATGATCTCGGCGTGGTGATGCTCGAAGAGCCGGCGCTGTTGCAGCAAATGTTTCGCGCGCTGCTCGCCGGCTTCGCAGATGGTTCGCTCAAGCCACCGACCGTGAAAGTTTTTTCCCACGAGCAAACGCGGGATGCCTTTCGCTACATGGCGCAGGCCAAGCATGTGGGCAAGGTGGTGGTGGAGCAGGAGGCAAGTGGCAGGGAGCAGGGGGCAGGGGGCAGGAGGCAGGGGGCAATAGAAGAGAAGGCGAGTTATCTCATCACCGGCGGCATGGGGGCACTGGGATTGAAAGTCGCGGAGTGGCTGGTGGAGCACGGTGCACGCCATTTGGTGTTGGTGGGCCGCTCGGCGCCCTCACCGAAGGCGGCGCGTGCTATCGCGGAAATGGAGCGGGCGGGCGCGCAGATCACCATCGCCCGGGGCGACATCAGCCGGGAAGACGAGGTCAGGCGGATCGTGACGGACATTACACCGCCGTTGCGCGGCATCATCCATGCTGCCGGCGTGCTGGAAGACGGGGTGTTGTTGCAACAGAGCTGGCAACAATTCGCGAAAGTCTTTGCGCCCAAAGTTTCGGGCGCGTGGAATCTGCACACTGCAACGCGCGCCATGCCGCTCGATTTCTTCGTGTTGTTCTCTTCCAGCTCGGGCCTGCTTGGCGCTGCCGGCCAGGGCAACTATGCTGCCGCCAATGCCTTTCTCGACGGCCTGGCGCACTATCGCCGTGCTCTCGGCCTGCCGGCGTTGAGTGTCGCTTGGGGACCGTGGGCGGAAGCGGGCATGGCCGCCAGCCTGGGCAGCAAAGAGCAGCAACGCATGGCAAACCAGGGCATGGGCATGATCGCGCCCGGCCAGGGCTTGCGGATTCTCGAGGAATTGCTCGGCCGCGACGAGACGCAAGTCGGCGTTTTGCCGGTGAACTGGCGCAAATTTCTGAGCCAGTTTTCTCCCGATCGCGTTCCGCCGGTGCTGCGGGCGATGGCCGGTGAGAGAGCGGGCCGGCCGGCGGAAACTGCAGCTCCGGCGATTGCGACCAACGAATTCCAGCGGCGCCTGGAAGCGGCCCCGCCCGCAGAGCGACTGGAACTCACAGTGGCGCACGTCCGGGCTTTGGTCGCGCGCGTGCTCGGTCTGCAGACCCCCGAAGCCGTCGGTTTGCAGCAGCCGTTGCAGGAACTGGGCATGGATTCCCTCATGGCGGTCGAGCTGCGCAATGTCCTCGGCAACTCGGTGGGCCGCGAGCTGCCGGCAACCCTGCTCTATGATTATCCCACTGTCAGGGCGCTGGCGGATTTTCTCCTGGAGAAAGTCTTCGTGTTCAGCGCCGTGCCGGCACCGGCCAAAGCCGAAAGCCATGCCGTGGCGGCCGACGAGCCGATTGCGATCATCGGCATGGGTTGCCGTTTCCCCGGTGGGGCCGACGATGTCGAAGCCTTTTGGCAGTTGCTGCACGAAGGCCGCGAGGGTACGAGCGAAGTGCCGGCCGACCGCTGGAATATCGACGAGTATTACGATCCCAATCCCGACGCACCCGGCAAGATGTACGTGCGCAAGGGTGGCTTCCTGCGCGAGGTGGACAAATTCGATGCGCGTTTCTTCGGCATCACGCCGCGGGAGGCCGTCAGCATGGATCCGCAGCAGCGTCTGCTGCTGGAGGTGACGTGGGAGGCGCTCGAACACGCGGGCATAGTGCCGGAAACTTTGATGGGCAGCCCGACCGGCGTGTTTGTCGGCATCAGTGGCACGGATTACTCGCAGCTTCTGCTCAAGCATGTGGAGGTCAGCGGCATCGATGCCTATGCCGGCACCGGCAACGCTTTCAGTGTCGCCGCCGGACGGGTGTCCTACACGTTTGGTCTGCAGGGCCCCAGCCTGGCGGTGGACACGGCTTGTTCCTCGTCATTGGTGTCGGTGCATCTCGCCTGCAACAGTCTGCGCCGGGGTGAATGTGATCTCGCGCTGGCCGGCGGCGTGAATCTCATCCTCACGCCCGAGGCCACCATCAATTTTGCGCGGGCACGCATGCTGGCGGCTGACGGCCGTTGCAAGACCTTCGATGCCGCGGCCGATGGCTATGTACGCGGCGAGGGCTGTGGCATGGTGGTGCTCAAACGCCTGAGCAAGGCACTGGCCGATGGTGACAATATTCTCGCGATCATTCGCGGCTCGGCGGTCAACCAGGACGGCCGCAGCAACGGCCTGACCGCGCCCAACGGCCCGGCGCAGGAGGCCGTGATACGCAAGGCTCTGGACAATGCCGGGGTGGCTCCCCACGAGATCGACTATGTCGAAGCGCACGGCACCGGCACCGCGCTGGGTGATCCCATCGAAGTGCGCGCGCTCGGCAATGTTTTGCAGGAGGGCCGCGACCCCAGTCATCCCCTGGTCATTGGCTCGGTCAAGACCAACTTTGGCCATCTGGAATCCGCGGCCGGCATTGCCGGCTTGATCAAAGTCGTGCTGGCGCTGCAGCACGGCGAGATTCCGGCACATCTGCATTTCACCAGATTGAACCCTCACATCTCGCTGGCGGAGATTCCAGCCAGAATTCCCACCACCGCCGAGCCCTGGCCGCGCCATGGCAAGGCGCGCCTGGCGGGCGTCAGCTCGTTTGGCTTCAGCGGCACCAATGCGCATGTGATTTTGCAGGAGTGGGCGGCGGTGAGGTCGGGAGAGGCGGGGGGAGTGAGCGTGGCGTCGCCCGAAATTTCTGCGGCGGCGAATGATTCGCACCTGTTGACCATTTCGGCAAAGAACGAAAGCGCGCTGCGGCAACTGGCCCAGCGGTATGAAATCTTTTTGCAGCAGCACCGGGAGGTGAGCCTTGCCGACCTGTGTCACGCTGCGGCAAGGACCCGCACGCATTTCGACTGTCGTGCCGCCATTATCGCCGGCAATCACGAACAAATGCAAGCGCAGTTGGCGATGCTAGCGGACGGCAAATCCTCACTACAGGTGATCACCGGCCGCGCCCAGGAGGCACCCAAGCTTGCCTTCTTGTTTACCGGTCAGGGTTCACAATACCTTGGCATGGGGCGCGAGCTTTATGAAACGCAACCGGTGTTTCGCGCCGCCCTGGAGAAATGTGAGGAGCTGCTGCGGCCGCATCTTGAAAAACCCCTGCTGTCCGTGCTGTTCGGGCTGCCCTTGCCGGCTGGCAGTGATCAGTCGGCATGGGACACTGAACCCTGGCTCAACCAGACCGCCTACACCCAGCCGGCGTTGTTCGCGCTCGAATATGCGCTCGCCGAGCTGTGGCGTTCCTGGGGCGTGAAGCCTGCCGCGGTCATGGGACACAGCGTCGGCGAGTATGTCGCGGCCTGCGTCGCCGGCATGTTGAATCTGGAGGAAGGTCTGAAGCTGATTGCCGCCCGTGGCCGCCTGATGCAGGCGCTGCCGCAAAACGGCGAGATGGCGGCAATTTTTGCCGAGGAGGAGCGCGTGGCCGCCGCGCTGGCGGATTGTCGCGAGCGCGTGTCGATCGCGGCGATCAACGGGCCGGCCAACGTGGTCATCTCCGGGGAACGCCAGGCCGTGGCCGCCGTGCTGGCACGTTTGCAGGCCGAAGGGGTCAAATGGAAAAAGCTCGTGGTCTCGCATGCTTTCCATTCGCCTTTGATGGCGCCGATGCTCGACGCCTTCGAGCACATTGCCGGCACACTGGCTTTCCAGCCGGCCAAAATTCCGTTGATCTCGAACCTCACCGCGCAACCGCTGCAATTCAATGCGGAATTGACGCCCCGTCACTATTGGCGCCGGCACGTGCGCGAGGCGGTGCGCTTTGCGGATTCCCTCCGCACCCTGCACGCGATGGGCTGCCGCCTCTTTCTCGAAATCGGGCCGCATCCCACCCTGCTCGGCATGGGCAGCCAATGCCTGCCGCCCGAGGCCGCGGTCTGGATTCCCTCTCTGCGGCGGGGCCAGGACGATACCCAGCAGATGCTCAAGAGTCTTGCCACACTTTTCACTCATGGCGTCGAAGTCGACTGGGCAGGCTTCTATCACCATGCGCCGCGCCGCCGCGTGGTGCTGCCCAGCTATCCCTTCCAGCGTGAACGTTATTGGTGTGACGAGCGCAAAAAGTCGGTGGTCAGCGCACGGCCTTTGCCTGCCGCCGGAGGACATCCTCTGCTCGGCCAGCGTCTGCGTTCGCCGCTGCTCAAAGACCTTGTCTTTGAGTCGGTCGTGAGCCTGGCGCACATACCGTTTCTAGAGGGGCATCGCGTTTATGGCACGGTGGTGTTTCCCGCGACGGCTTATCTGGAAATGATCATCGCTGCCGCCCGGCAGGCGCAACTCGATCCGCCGCTGCTCGAACACCTGACGATTCATGAGCCGTTGCTTCTGTCCGCGAACGAAGAAACCGCATTGCAAGTGGTGCTGCATGCTGAGGAAGCCGGCGGTTTCACCTTCCAAGCTTTCAGTTTGCCGGCAGCGCAGCAAAATACGGCAGAGACCTGGCGGCTGCACGCCTCCGGTTCAATCAGACGCGCGCGGCCGGACTCGCCCGCACCGCGACGCGCGCTGCCGGAAGTGCAGGCGGCTTGCACGACGCCGCTGGCGGCGTCAGAATTCTACCGCCAGTTGCAGCACAACGGCATGCAATACGGCAGAAGCTTTCTCTGCCTGGAGCAAATCATGCGCGGCGAAAATGAAGCGCTGGGCCGCCTCGCCTTGCCGGAGAAGTTGGAGGGCGAATATCACTTGCATCCCGCGCTGTTGGACGGCGGTCTGCAGTTGTTGGGTGCGGCCCTGGCGGAGCAAGCGCGAACCAGTGAGGGCGAGAGTTTTCTGCCGGTGACCCTGGACCAGTACCGTGTCTTTCGGCCCGGTGCGGTGCCGCAATGGGCGTACGCCAGGATTCAAACACCGCCGCCGGCCGACAACGACCGTCTGCAGGGTGAAGTGCAATGGCTCGATGCAGGCGGTGAGGTGATCGCAGCGCTCGGTGCCCTCGAACTCAAGCGCGTCAAACGTGCGGCGCTGACACGGCTGCAATCGCAGCAAACGGCGCCCCGGCTTTATGAATTGCGCTGGCAGCCGCAGCCGCTGTCCGACGGCGCACCCGGCCAAATCGCCGGAACGCATTGGTTGATCCTGGCCGATCACCACGGCGTCGGTGCGGCTCTCGCTGCACAGCTTCAGGCGCAAGGCGCGAATTGCGAACTCGCTTTCCTCGACACTGGTCTCGCTGTAGCACGCAACGGCCAGTTGCATCTCGACCCGTCGCGCGTGGAGGCGTTCGAGCGCCTGCTGCACGGCAAGCAGTGTGACGGCATCGTGCATCTCTGGAGCCGCGAGACCGGGCTTGCTCCCGAGGCAACGCCTGCACAAGTGATGGCGGTGCAGCGCGTGCTTTGTGGCAGCGCGTTGCATCTCACCCAGGCTGTGCTCAAACACAGCGAGGCCGGCCGCACGCGCTTGTGGTTTGTGACCTTCGGCGCGCAACCGGTACGCGCGGATGAACCTGTCGACTGCGTCGCGTCCGCGCTGTGGGGATTCCGGCGCGCGTTGGCAGCAGAGCAGCCGGAATTGCGCAGTGTCTGTGTCGATCTTGATCCGATTCCTGCTGGGCAGACGCAACCGTCAGCCGACGCCGGGAGCGCGGCGTCTGTCCTGGCAGCGCTCATCCGCGAGTTGGCCGCCAACAGCGAGGAAGATCAAGTCGCTTATCGCAACGGCGAGCGCTATGTGGCGCGGTTGGCGCCGAGTGAAGAGCACATCGCGCAACCTGTTGCCGCCAGCCCGGCCACTTCTCTGCCGGCGGTCGAGACCGCGGAGCAGCTCCAAGTCACCATGCCCGGAATGCTCGAGGGCCTGCGTTATCAGCCGGTGCTGCGCCGGCTGCCGCAGCCCGGTGAAGTCGAGATTCGCATTCATGCCACCGGCTTGAATTTCCGCGACGTGCTGATCGTGCTGGGTATGTATCCCGGCGTCTCGGCCCCCATCGGCTTCGAATGTGCTGGCGTCATCACCAGGGTGGGCGAGGGCGTGAGTGAATTCAAACCCGGTGATGAAGTGATCGCGCTCAGTTCTGGCTGTTTCGGCACGTTCACCACCACGCGCGCGGTGTGGGTGGCAGCCAAACCCGCGGGCTTGAGTTTTGTCGAGGCCGCCACCATTCCGCTGGTGTTTTTGACAGCCTGTTACGGCTTGCATCATCTCGCCCAAATCAAAGCGGGCGAACGCGTGCTCATTCATTCCGCTGCTGGCGGCGTGGGCGTGGCCGCGGTGCAGCTCGCCTTGCGCGCGGGTGCGCAAGTCTTCGGCACGGCCAGTCCCGGCAAGTGGGATTTCCTCAAGTCGCTCGGGGTGGCGCAGGTAATGAATTCACGCACGCTCGAATTCGCCGAACAAGTGCAGGTCGCCACTGCCGGGCGAGGCGTTGATATAGTTTTGAATTCGCTGGCTGATGATTTCATTCCCAAGAGTTTCGCGGTGCTGGCGGCCAATGGCCGCTTTTTGGAGATTGGCAAACGCGGCATCTGGAGTCCGGAGCAGGCCGCGCAAAGCCGACCGGACGTTTCCTACTGGGCCTATGATCTCGGCGAAGTGATGCTCACCCAGCCGGATTTGATTCAGGCCATGTATCGCGAGCTGCTCGCCGGTTTTCGAGACGGTTCGCTCAAACCGCTGCCGGTGAAAACCTTTGCGCGCGACGAAGTGGTAGCCGCCTTTCGCTACATGGCGCAGGCGAAACATATCGGCAAAGTGGTGGTGGAGCAAGGGGCAAGGGGTGAGGCGCAAACGGCAAGGGGCGAGGGGCAAGGGGCAATTACAGCGCAAGCCAGTTATCTCGTCACCGGCGGTATGGGTGGGTTGGGATTGAAAGTCGCGGAATGGCTGGTGGAAAAGGGCGCCCGCCATCTCGTGTTGGTTGGGCGGCGCAGCCCCACCGCTGAAGTAGCCGCTGTCATCAAAAGGCTGGAGGAGAACGGCGCGCGCGTGTTGACTCTCCTCGGCGACGTGGCGCTGCCGGGAGAAGTGCAACGCCTGCTCGCGGAAATGGCGCATGCGGGTTTGCCGCCGTTGCGCGGCCTCATTCACGCCGCCGGTGTGCTGGACGATGCCGTGATCGCGCAGCAGAGTTGGCCGCGCTTCGAGAAAGTCATGATGCCGAAAGTGGCAGGCGCGTGGAGTCTGCATCGCGGCACCGCCCATCTGCAGTTGGATTTCTTCGTGCTGTTCTCTTCGACTGCCGCCGTGCTCGGTTCACCGGGTCAAAGCAACTACGCCGCTGCCAATGCTTTTCTCGATGG
This sequence comes from candidate division KSB1 bacterium, assembly GCA_034506255.1. Lineage (NCBI taxonomy): Bacteria > Pseudomonadati > Candidatus Zhuqueibacterales > Candidatus Zhuqueibacteraceae > Candidatus Coneutiohabitans > Candidatus Coneutiohabitans thermophilus. Next base: position 165,438 of record JAPDPX010000010.1, read on the forward strand.
ACTCGCGCATCATCGCCGCAACCTGGGTCTGCCTGCTGTGAGCCTCAACTGGGGGCCGTGGGCGGAGATCGGCATGGCCGCGAATTTGAGCAACGCCGAACAGGAGCGCATGGCAGCGCAAGGCCTCAGCTTGATTGCGCCGGCGCAGGGCTTGCAGATTCTGGAGAACATGCTGTTCAGCCGTAGCAGCCAGCGCCTCGTGCTGGCGATGGATTGGCAACTCTTTCTGCGAAAGATTCCCGGCGGCCAAGTCCCGCCGTTGCTGGCGCTGATTGCCCAGAAAACTGGCAGCGCTTCGGCAGCAGCCAGCGAGCCGGAGCTGTTGCGCCGCCTCGCTGCGAGTGCGGCGGAAGAGAGGGAAGAACTGCTCGCTGCGCACATTCACGAGCAGATCATTCGCGTGCTCGGCCTCAATCCCGCCGAGACGCTCAACGGCCGGCAATCACTCAACGAACTGGGCATGGATTCCTTGATGGCCGTTGAGTTACGCAATGCCTTGAGTGCGCTGGTGGGTCGCACGCTGCCCGCGACGTTGCTGTATGATCACCCCAATCTCGAGGCGTTGACGAATTACCTCGGCCGCGAAGTGTTGGCGCTCGAGTTCAAACCGCCGGCCGGAAGGCAGCCTGCGGCCGGCGGTCCTCCCGCTGCCGTGGTCGAGCAGATCAAGCAGCTCTCCGAAGATGAGCTGGCGGCTTCGATCGACGCCGAAATCGCGGAATTGGAGAATCTCCTGAAGTGAGCTGGACTTTTATACTGAAGGAATCGCCGTGTCGCAAGAAGGACTCGAACAACTCACTCCCCTGCAGCGTGCACTGCTGGCACTGAAAGAATTGCGCACGAAATTCGACGCGCTCGAACGCAGCCGCAATGAACCGATCGCGATCATTGGCATGGCCTGTCGTTTTCCCGGCTCCGCCAACAGTGCCCAGGCGTATTGGCAGTTGCTCGCCGCCGGCCGCGACGGCATCAGTGAAGTGCCGCCCGAGCGCTGGGACCTCGAGGCGTATTACGACCCCAATCCCGATGCGCCCGGCAAAATGTACACGCGGCGCAGCGGCTTCATCGATGGCGTCGATCAATTCGACCCCCGTTTTTTTGGCATTGCGCCGCGTGAAGCCCTCAGCATGGATCCGCAGCAGCGCCTGCTGCTCGAAGTCACCTGGGAAGCGCTGGAACATGCCGGCATAGTGCCCGAGCGGCTGTTCGGCACCAATGCCGGGGTGTTCATCGGCATCAGCACCAGCGACTATGCGCATTTGCAGATGCGCCATGCCGATCTCACACAACTGGAAGCCTATGGCGGCACCGGCAATGCCTTCAGCGTGGCTGCCGGCCGGCTGGCCTATGTGCTCGGCCTGCAGGGTCCAAACCTGGCGGTCGACACGGCCTGCTCCTCCTCGCTGGTCACAGTTCATCTCGCCTGCCAAAGTTTGCGGCTGGGGGAGTGTCCTCTGGCGCTGGCCGGCGGCGTCAACGCGATTCTGGTGCCGGACACCACCATCAATTTCTGCCGCGCCCGCATGCTTTCGCCGGACGGCCGCTGCAAAACCTTCGATGCTGCGGCCGACGGCTATGTGCGTGGCGAGGGCTGTGGCATGGTCGTGCTCAAGCGGCTGAGCGATGCCCTGGCCGACGGCGACAACATCTTCGCCCTGATTCGCGGCTCGGCGGTCAACCAGGACGGCCGCAGCAACGGCCTGACCGCGCCCAACGGCCCGGCGCAGGAGGCCGTGATACGCAAGGCTCTGGACAATGCCGGGGTGGCTCCCCATGAGATCGACTATGTCGAAGCGCACGGCACCGGCACCGCACTCGGCGATCCCATCGAACTGCACGCCCTCGCCAACACCATGTGCCGTGAACGCCCGCCCGGGCGGCCCCTGCTGGTCGGTTCCGCCAAAACCAACATCGGCCATCTCGAAGCAGCGGCCGGCGTGGCTGGGTTGATCAAAGTTGCGCTGGCGCTGCATCACGAGTATTTGCCCCCGCATTTGCATTTTCAGCAGCTCAATCCCCACATTGCCCTGGGTGGCGCACCGTTGGAAATTGTCAAGGAAGGCAAAGCCTGGCCGCGCACTGCGCGTCCCCGTTTCGCGGGCGTCAGTTCCTTCGGCTTCAGTGGCACCAATGCGCATGTGGTGTTGCAGGAGGCACCGGTGACCGCCTCCCCCGCGGCGCCCGCGCCGGCCGGATGGCAGTTGTTGACGCTCTCCGCCAAAACCGAAAAAGCCCTGTGCGATCTGGCCCGGCGCTATCAGGAATTTCTCGCGCCCCCCGCCGTTCCGGCGCTCGCCGATGTGTGTTTTTCCGCCAGCACCACCCGCTCCACTTTTGCATACCGTCTCGGGGTGGTGGCCGACGACCTGCCGGCCCTGCGCGAGAAACTCGCCGCCTTTGCCAACCAGCAAGCCGTGTCCGGGATCATCACCGGCCGGGTGAAGGAGAACAGCCGGCCCAAGGTGGCATTTCTTTTCACCGGTCAGGGTTCACAATACCTTGGCATGGGGCGCGAGCTTTATGAAACGCAACCGGTGTTTCGCGCCGCCCTGGAGAAATGTGAGGAGCTGCTGCGGCCGCATCTTGAAAAACCCCTGCTGTCCGTGCTGTTCGGGCTGCCCTTGCCGGCTGGCAGTGATCAGTCGGCATGGGACACTGAACCCTGGCTCAACCAGACCGCCTACACCCAGCCGGCGTTGTTCGCGCTCGAATATGCGCTCGCCGAGCTGTGGCGTTCCTGGGGCGTGAAGCCTGCCGCGGTCATGGGACACAGCGTCGGCGAGTATGTCGCGGCCTGCGTCGCCGGCATGTTGAATCTGGAGGAAGGTCTGAAGCTGATTGCCGCCCGTGGCCGCCTGATGCAGGCGCTGCCGCAAAACGGCGAGATGGCGGCAATTTTTGCCGAGGAGGAGCGCGTGGCCGCCGCGCTGGCGGATTGTCGCGAGCGCGTGTCGATCGCGGCGATCAACGGGCCGGCCAACGTGGTCATCTCCGGGGAACGCCAGGCCGTGGCCGCCGTGCTGGCACGTTTGCAGGCCGAAGGGGTCAAATGGAAAAAGCTCGTGGTCTCGCATGCTTTCCATTCGCCTTTGATGGCGCCGATGCTCGACGCCTTCGAGCACATTGCCGGCACACTGGCTTTCCAGCCGGCCAAAATTCCGTTGATCTCGAACCTCACCGCGCAACCGCTGCAATTCAATGCGGAATTGACGCCCCGTCACTATTGGCGCCGGCACGTGCGCGAGGCGGTGCGCTTTGCGGATTCCCTCCGCACCCTGCACGCGATGGGCTGCCGCCTCTTTCTCGAAATCGGGCCGCATCCCACCCTGCTCGGCATGGGCAGCCAATGCCTGCCGCCCGAGGCCGCGGTCTGGATTCCCTCTCTGCGGCGGGGCCAGGACGATACCCAGCAGATGCTCAAGAGTCTTGCCACACTTTTCACTCATGGCGTCGAAGTCGACTGGGCAGGCTTCTATCACCATGCGCCGCGCCGCCGCGTGGTGCTGCCCAGCTATCCCTTCCAGCACGAACGGTATTGGATCACACCGCGCACGACACCTGCGAAAACCACGGCGGTCACCTCCCGTGAGCCGCAACCGCCGCGGGAGGAGTGGCTCTTCGAACTCACCTGGCAGCCGCAAACGCTTGCGCCACAGCTCCGGCCGTCTCAACCCGGCACCTGGCTCATCTTTGCAGATCAAGGCGGACTGGGGTTCATCCTGAAAGCGCGGCTGGAGCAGGCCGGGCATTCCTGCCTGGTGGTTTTGCCGGGCGAAAAATACGGGCGCAGCGCGGAAGGTGTGTTTCGCCTCGCCCTGCATGATGCCGGACAGTATCAACAACTTTTACAAGAAGCCTCCGCCCGGGCCGCGGCCCCCTGGTATGCTGTGGTTCATCTGTGGAGCCTGGATGAAGAACGCTTGATCGAAAATTTTTCGGTGCAACTCGAGGCCGGCCAGCAGCGGGTTTGCGGCAGCGCGCTGTTCCTCGCACAAAGCCTGGCGAAGATGGCGGCGCCGCCGCGGCTCTGTCTGGTCACGCGCGGTGCGATAGCGGTGCCGGCCGCGACACCCCTTTCGCTCTCACCCGCTTCGCTGTGGGGATTGGGCCGCACGCTGGCGCTGGAGCATCCCGAGTTGCGTTGCCTGCGTGTTGATTTGGATCCGGAAGCAGACGCGGCCGGCAACGCGCAATGGCTCTCGGAGGAACTGCAGGCCGACAGTCGCGAGGATCAAATCGCGTTTCGTGCGGGGCAGCGCCTGGTTGCTCGGCTGGCGCGGGTGGAGCTGTCCGCGGCTGCCGCCGGGTCGGCGCAGTCATCGATTTTTGCCCGCGCGTCCTCGCCTGCCACCATCTTGATTACCGGCGGTACCGCCGGTTTGGGTTTGCAGCTTGCCCGCTGGCTGGTGGTACAGGGCTGCCGGCATCTCGTGCTGCTCAGCCGCCGCCCGCCCGCCGAAGCAGCGGCGCAAAGCCTTGCTGAACTCGAACAAAAGGGCGCCACGGTGCTGGTGAGGCAGGCCGATGTAGCCAATGCCGATCAACTCGCCGAAGTGATGGCGGAGATGCAGCAGAAGCTGCCGCCGTTGCGCGGGGTGATTCACGCCGCGGGTGTGCGCCACGACCGGCCACTGCTGCAGCAGGATTGGCCGGGTTTCGCCAAAGTCATGGGTCCCAAAATCGCCGGCGCCTGGAACCTGCACGTGCTCACCCGGGAATTGCCGCTGGAGTTTTTCGTGATGTTCTCCTCCGCGGCGGCGCTGTTGGGCTCGCCCGGGCAAAGCAATTACGCCGCCGCCAATGCCTTCATGGACAGCCTGGCACATCATCGCCGTGGTTTGGGCTTGCCGGCCTCGAGCATCAATTGGGGGCCGTGGGCGGAGGTGGGCATGGCGGCCGCGCTGGGCGATGCCCTGCAGAGCCGGTTTGCCAGCCAGGGCATCACTCCGATTCCGCTGGAGGAAGGGTTGCGTTTGTTTGGCCTGTTACTGGCAGAATCCCGGCCGCAGCTCGCCGTGCTGCCGCTGCAACGGCAGACCCTGCTCGCCAATCTTCCCGCGGGCAGCGAACCACCCCTGCTGTCGACGCTCCTGCAGGAAATGCGCGGCCAGCCGCTTGTGACCGAAGCGCAGCCCCAGCCGGAATTGCTCGCGAAGCTTGACAAAACAGCGCCGAAGAACCGCCGCCAGGTGATCTTTGCGCATGTGCTGGCGGAAGCATGTAGAGTCTTGGGAATCGACCCGGCGCAAGCACCTGAGCCGCAGCAGCCACTGCAGGAATTGGGGTTGGATTCGCTGATGGCAGTGGAACTGCGCAATGCCCTTGCCGCGGCCAGCGCACAGACCCTGCCGCCCACCCTGCTGTTTGAATATCCCACGCTTGCCAGCTTGACGGATTTTCTCCTGGAGCGGCTCGCGGTGCGCAGCGCCCCCGCCAATGGCGCGGCCGCCACCCGTGCGGCGGCCGAGACGGAGCAGGTGGAGAAGATTCGCCAACTCTCCCAGGAGGAAATCGATGCGGCGCTGGCGGCGGAGTTGCAGGACCTGGAGGGCTTCCTGAAGCCGGACGGCGGTTGAGCCGCCGGCACGGATGGCGAAGAGGAAAAGATAAAAGCAGGCAGGAGACCCGGGTGACACAATCTTCAGCACGTTTGTCTGCACAGATCATGTCTTGCATGAAAGGATGTCGCTGTGTCCGAGAAAGAGCTTGAAAACCTCTCGCCCTCCCAGCGGGCGTTGCTGGCCATTCGCGAGTTGCGTGCGAAATTGGAAGCCATGGAGCGCGAACGCAGCGAGCCGATTGCGATCATCGGCATCGGCTGCCGGTTTCCGGAGGGCGGCCACGGGCCGGAGGCCTTTTGGCGGTTGCTGCAAAACGGCGTGGACGCGATTCGGGAAGTGCCGTCCGAACGCTGGGATTTGGAGGAATACTATGATCCCGATCCCGAAGCGCCGGGTAAGATGTACTGCCGCTACGGCTCATTTCTCGAAGACATCGACAAGTTCGACGCGCGCTTTTTTGGCATTTCGCCGCGCGAGGCCACCGGCCTGGATCCGCAACAACGTTTGCTGCTGGAAACCACCTGGGAGGCTCTGGAACATGCCGCCGTTGCGCCCGACAGCCTCAACGGCAGCCTGACCGGCGTGTTCCTCGGCATCAGCACCAACGATTACGGCCAGTTGCAGAGCAAAACCGCCGGCGTGAGTGAGATCGATGCCCATTCCTCCACCGGCAATGCCTTGAGCATCGCCGCCGGCCGGCTCTCCTATTTCTTCGGGTTTCAGGGGCCGAGCCTGGCGGTGGACACGGCCTGCTCCTCCTCGCTGGTGACGGTTCATCTCGCCTGCCAGGCCCTGCGCAATCGCGAATGCCATCTGGCGATTGCCGGCGGGGTGAGCGTGATTCTGGCACCGGAAATCAACGTCGCGCTCTGCAAATCACGCATGCTGGCACCCGACGGCCGCTGCAAGACTTTTGATGCCGCGGCCGATGGCTATGTGCGCGGCGAAGGTTGCGGCATGATCGTGCTCAAACGGTTGCGCGACGCACTCGCCGACGGCGACAACATTCTCGCATTGATTCGCGGCTCGGCGGTGAACCAGGATGGCCGCAGCAACGGCCTGACTGCACCCAACGGCCGCGCCCAGGTGGCGGTCATGCGCCGCTCGCTCGAAATCGCCGGCCTCGCTGCCACCGACATCGATTACCTTGAGGCTCATGGCACCGGCACCGCACTCGGCGATCCCATCGAGATGCGCTCGATCGTCGAAGTGATGTGTGCCAACCGTCCGGCCGGGCGGCCGCTTTATGTCGGTTCGGTGAAAACCAACCTCGGCCATCTCGAGCCCGCGGCCGGCATCGCCGGCCTGATCAAAACCGTGCTGGCCCTGCTGCACGAGGAGATTCCGCCCCATCTGCATTTCAAGCAGCTCAATCCCCACATCGATCTGGCCGGTGTGCCGGTGGTGATCACCGCCCGGCCGCAACCCTGGCCCAAAAATGGCAGGCCCCGCCGCGCCGCCATCAACTCCTTCGGCTTCAGCGGCACCAACGCCAATGTGGTGGTGGAGGAATGGCAGGGCAAAAGCGAAGAGGCCCCGGCTTCACAGCAGCAAGAAGACGCCGGGCTTGCCACCGGCTCGCCCGCCGCGACTGAGCGCTTGCAGTTGCTCACCCTCTCGGCCAAAAGTGAAGCCGCGCTGCTGGCCATGGCAGAGCAATACCAGACATTGCTTGCCTCAGCAAGTCCTGCCGACTTTCCCGACATTTGCCACACCACTCACATCGGCCGTGCGCATTTCGAACATCGTCTGGCGGTAATCGCGCCCTCGCCCGAGGCCGGTCGTGCGGCATTGGCAGACTTCAGCGCCGGGCGACCCGCCGCCGGCGTGCTTCGCGGCCGCCTGCAAAGCGCCACTGCACCTGCCTGGGTGTTTCTTTTTACCGGACAGGGTGCACAATATCCCGGCATGGGGCGCACGCTCTACGAAACGCAGCCGGTGTTTCGCGCCGCTCTGGAAAAATGTGATGAACTGCTGCGGCCGCATCTCGAAAAAAGCCTGCTGTCCGTGCTGTTCGCGCCACCGGCGTCAGAGGGCAGTGAACCCTGGCTTCACCAGACCGCCTACACCCAGCCGGCTCTCTTCGCGCTGGAATATGCCCTGGCCGAGTTGTGGAAATCCTGGGGTCTCGAGCCGGCGGCGGTGATCGGCCACAGCGTGGGTGAATATGTCGCGGCCTGCGTGGCCGGCGTGTTCCGCCTGGAGGACGGCTTGCGGCTCATCGCCACCCGTGGCCGCCTGATGCAGGCGTTGCCGCAGGATGGTGATATGGCTGCGGTATTTGCCGATCTCGCGACGGTGCAGGCGGCCGTGGCGCCGCATGCCGCGGTGCTGGACATCGCCGCCCTCAACGCACCGGAGAACATCGTGATCGCGGGCCGGCGTGATGCCCTTGAGCAGGTGCTGGCCGCACTGGCCTCCCGCGGAGTGAAGTCCCGCCGGCTGAATGTGTCGCACGCCTTTCATTCCCCCTTGATGGAGCCGGTGCTCGATGAGTTTGAAGCTGTGGCCCGCAGCGTGACCTACCATCCGCCGGAAGTGACCCTGCTCTCGAATGTTTCCGGCAATGCTTTCGCCGTTGGAGAAATCCCTGAAGCCGGCTACTGGCGCCGCCATATCCGCGCCGCGGTGCGCTTCGCTGATTGCATCCGCAGCGCGCGTGCCCTCGGCCACCGCCACTTTCTCGAAATCGGGCCGGCGCCCACGCTCATCCAGCTCGGTGCCGCCACCCTGGCGCAGCCCGAAGTCTGCTGGGTGGCCTCTCTCAAACAAGGCCGGGATGAGCAGCAGCAGATTTTTGAAGCCGTTGCCGCGCTCTATGTCAATGGTGCGACGCTCGATTGGCGCCGTTTCGATGGCGGCCGGCCGCGTCGCCGGGTGACTCTGCCCACTTATCCTTTTCAGCGCGAACGCCACTGGATCGACCGTCAACCGGCGGCACGGGAGAAAGTATCGGATTGGTTTTATGAGATGGTGTGGCAGGACAAACCGGCTGCCACAGTCGCGGTGCCGGCTTCTCCGGCCACCGTCTGGCTTATTCTCGCGGATCGCGGCGGCTTGGGCGAGGCCCTGGCGCACCGCCTGCAGCAGCGGGGTGTGACGTGCTGGCTGGTCGATTACGGCACCGAATTTCGGCAGCTCTCCGACCGCCGCGTGCTTGTCAATCCCGCGCTGCGCGGGCATTTTGAACGGCTGTTGGCGGCAGTGAACGCAACGCAGTCTGACTTCTCGGTGCAGGTCGTGCACTTGTGGAGCCTCGAGGCACCGACCCCCTTGCAACTCAACCCTGCTGCTCTTGATGAGTCGTATGCCCTGACCTGGGGCAGTGTGCTGAACCTGGCGCAAAACCTGGCCACACGCGCGGCGGCCCGGCTTTGGCTCGTTACCCGGGGCGCGCAGACGGTGACGGAAGAGGAGAACGACTTGCATCTGGCGGCGGCCCCGCTGCTCGGACTTGGCCGCGCGCTGAGTGTCGAACTGCCCGAGCTGTGGGGTGGAATGATCGATTTGGACCCCGGCGCGGGCGCAGAGCATGCCGGTGAACTGCTCGAACAGCTTTTGCAGCCGGATGGTGAAGATCAGATCGCGCTGCGCGCCGGCCGGCGTTTTGTCGCACGGCTGGTGCGGCAGACAGTGCCGGAGATGAGCGGCGAGCGTCAAATATTCACGCCGCCGGTGGATGGCACGATTCTCATCACCGGCGGGCTGGGCGGGCTGGGCCTGCAAGTGGCGCAGTGGCTGGTCGAACGTGGTGCCAGGCACCTGGTGCTCATCAGCCGGCGGCCGCCTTCGGCAGCGGCGCAGGAGACGATTGCCGCCCTGGAAAGTCGCGGCGCACGAATCATGGTGGCGGCCGCCGATGTTGCCGATGAAGTGCAGCTTGCCACGCTGCTGGATGAAATTCGTCATCAAATGCCGGCCCTGCGCGGGGTGGTGCATGCCGCCGGGGTGGTGGATGATGGTGTGATCCTGCAGCAGGATTGGGCGCGCTTCCATCGTGTGCTGGCACCGAAGCTGAAGGGCGCGAGCAATCTGCATGAATTGACCCTCGACGATCCACTCGACTTTTTCGTGATGTTTTCCTCCGCGGCCTCGGTGCTGCAAGCGGCCGGCCAGTCCAACTATGCCGCGGCGAATGCTTTTCTGGATCAACTCGCGCATTACCGCCGGCACCACGGCCTGCCGGCACTGACCATCAATTGGGGGCCGTGGAGTGAGGCCGGCATGGCAGTGGTGGCGGGCGGGAAACGTGATCGCCAGCGTCGCAGCGCCGGCTTGCAGAGCCTGACCCCCCGCCAGGGCTTGCGGGCCCTCGAGCTGCTTATGACACACCCCGCCGCGGCACAGGTGACGGTGTTGCGCATGGATTGGAATCAATTTGCCCGCCAGCTTGGCCACCACCGGCTGCCACCGCTGTTGCGCGACCTGCTGAGCACGCCACCCGCCGCCACGGCAACCACGTCCAGTGGTGACACCACCCGGCCGCTGGATCAATTTCGCAAATTGCCGGCGGAGCAGCGCCGGGCATTCATCGCCACGTATTTGCAGGAAACCCTCGGCCGCATTCTCGGCATAGCCGCCGCGGAGATCACGCCGGCGCGCAGCATTTTCGAACTCGGCGTCGATTCCCTGATGGCCATGGAGCTCGCCAATTATCTGCAGCGCGACTTCGACTACCAGCTTTCGGTGCGCGAGGTGCATCGCCGGCCCACCATCGACGCCATGATCGATTATCTCACGCTTGCGCTCAACCAGCGCGAGGGCAGCACGGCGGCTGCCGCAACCCCGGCGCACTCGCTTGTCAATATTTTGCGGCCACGGCGCACAACGGCGTTCCCCGCGGTCACGCGCCGCAATCCCGGCATGATCTTTTTGCTCTCCTGCCCGCGCTCCGGCTCGACGCTGTTTCGCGTCATGCTTGCCGGCCATCCCCGTCTGTTTGCCCCGCCCGAGCTGCATCTGTTGCTGTTCGGCACCATGCGCGAGTGGCACGAAGCCCTGCGCCTTACGGTGCTGGGCGAGGGCCTGCAGCGCGCTTTCATGGAGCTGAAGCAAATCAGCGCGGATGAGGCCAAAGCCCTGATCGCCGGACTGGTCGAGCAAAACCTCCCCACCCAGCAGGTGTATGCCATGCTGCAGGAGCTGGCGCATCCGCGGCTTTTGGTCGACAAGTCACCAACCTATGTTTCCGATCTCGAGGCGCTGCGCCGGGCCGAGGCCATGTTCGACCGGCCGCGCTATCTCTTCCTGTTCCGCCACCCCTATGCCATGGTGGAATCCTATCTGCGCAACGAGATGGGGACCATCAGCCTGGAGCAGAGTGGCGACCGCCAGTTGCATGCCGAGCTGATGTGGGCGCATGGCAACAGCAACGCCCTGGAGCTCGGTGAACTCGTCGGTCGCGAACGCTTCCACCCTGTGCGTTACGAGGAGATGGTGGCCGAGCCGGAGCGCATCACCGCCGGCATTTGTGAGTTTCTCGGGCTGGAATACAGCGACGCCCTGGTCAATCCTTATTCCGGCAACCGCATGACCGACGGCTTGAACAATCAGACGCTGGCGATCGGCGATCCCAATTTTCACAAGCATGACCGCATCGACAAATCGCTCGGTGAGGCCTGGCGCAAAATCCGGCTGGCGCAACCGCTGTGCAGTTTTGCCCGGCGGGTGGCAAAGGATTTGGGTTATGAGCTGCCGGAGTATCCCGCCGCGGCGGAGGCAGCCACCCCGCCCGCCACACCTCCGGCTCCGACACCCTTGCCCCGCACCGGTGCGCTGCCGCTTTCCTTCGCGCAGCAGCGGCTGTGGTTTCTCGAACAGTTTCAACCCGGCAACCCGATGTACCACATTCCGCTCGCACTGCGTCTGCGCGGCGAATTGCACGTGCCGGCGCTCGAGCGCGCCCTCGCGGAGCTGGTTCGCCGCCACGAGAGCCTGCGCACCACTTTCACGGCGCATGCCGGCGAGCCGGTGCAGCAGATCGCGGCGGATCGGAAAATTCCGCTGGGGATCAGCGATCTCACCAGCCTCCCCGCGGCGGAACGCGAAGCCGAAGCAATGCGCCGCGGGCGCGAGGTGGTGCGGGCGCCCTTCGATTTTGTCGGCGGCCCGCTTATTCGTTTCGAACTTCTGCGGCTTGCCGCAGACGATCACCTGCTGCTGCTGCCCATGCATCACATCATCAGTGACGGCTGGTCGCTCGGCATCCTCACCCGCGAGCTGGGCGCGCTTTACAACGCCTTTCGACGCGGTGAGCCCTCGCCGCTGCCGGATTTGCCGCTGCAGTATGCCGATTATGCCGTGTGGCAGCGGGAATGGCTGTCGGGTGAAAATCTCGAGCGGCAGGTCGAATACTGGCGCAGCGCCCTCGGCGACCATCCCGCACCGCTGCAACTGCCCACCGACCGGCCGCGTCCGGCAATTCAGACAGCCAATGGCCGGCGGTATCATTTTGCCTGGCCGGCAGCATTGGCGGAGCAGGTGCGCGCCTTCAGCCGGCAACACCAGGTTACGCCGTTCATGACCCTGCTGGCCGCTTTCAAGGTTTTGTTGCAGCGTTACACCGGGGCGCAGGAGATCATTGTCGGTTCGCCCACTGCCAATCGCAATCATCCCGGGCTGGAGGGCATTGTCGGTTTCTTCGTCAACAATCTGGTGTTGCGCACCAGTCTCGCCGGCGATCCCGCTTTCCATGAAGTGTTGCAACGGGTGCGCGACGTCACGCTCAACGCCTACGCGCATCAGGATGTGCCGTTCGAGAAACTGGTGGAAGTCCTGCAGGTGGAGCGTGATCCCAGCCGCAGCCCGCTGTTTCAAGTCATGTTCGTCCTGCAAAACATGGAGCTGGAGCTGCCGGAGATGGAGGGTCTTGCGGTGGAGGCCGCCGCCATTGACGGTGGCACCGCCAAATTCGACCTGCGGTTGTCGCTTTATGATCAACCCGACGGGCTGCGCGGCAACATGGAATACAACACCGATTTGTTCGAGGAAGACACCATCCGCCGCCTGCTCGACCACTATCACAGCGTGTTGAGCGCCGTGCTGCCGCAGCCCGCGCTGCGCCTGAGTGCGATCCCGCTGCTTGCTGCAGAAGAACGGCACAAAATGCTGGTCGAGTGGAACAACACCGCCGCCACTTTTCCGCACCAGCATTGCATCCACCATTGGTTTGAAGCTCAGGTGGAAAAAACACCCGAGGCCGCTGCCGTGACCTTCGGTGCGCAAACGCTCTCGTATGCCGAGTTGAATCGCCGCGCCAATCGCGTTGCGCATCATCTGCAAAGCCTGGGCGTTGGTCCGGACGTGCTGGTGGGAATTTATGTCGAACGCTCGCTGGAGATGGTGATTGGCCTGCTCGGCATTCTCAAAGCCGGCGGTGCCTATGTGCCGCTCGACCCCCATTTCCCCGCCGAGCGCCTGACGCTGATGCTGGAAGATTCCGCCGCGCCGGTGTTGCTCACCCAGGAGAAGCTGCTCGCCACGCTGCCGCCGCATCAGGCCCGGGTGGTGTGCGTGGAATCCCTGTTCACGCAAAACGGCCGGCAGAATGGCGCCCATCCTGCCCGCGAGAGGGAGAATCCGGTGTCGCCGGTCAGGCCGTCTCATCTGGCTTATGTCCTGTTCACCTCCGGCTCCACCGGCCGGCCCAAAGGCGTGCAGATCGAGCACCGCAGCGTGGTGAATTTTCTCAGCAGCATGGCGCGTGAGCCGGGCTTCACCAGCGATGATGTGTTGCTGGCGGTGACGACACTGTCTTTCGACATTGCCGGCCTCGAGTTGTATTTGCCGCTGCTGCAGGGCGGCCGCCTGGTGCTCGCCAGCGCGGAGACGGCCGCGGATGGCCCGGCGCTGTTGCGCCTGCTGCACGAGTCGCAGGCCACGGTCATGCAGGCCACCCCGGCAACCTGGCGGATGCTGCTCGCCGCGGGCTGGAGCAACACGCCGCGTTTGAAAATTCTCTGCGGTGGCGAAGCGCTGCCGGCGGAACTGGCGAAAGAGATGCGCGCGCGCTGCGCTTCGTTGTGGAACATGTACGGCCCCACCGAAACCACCATTTGGTCTTCCCTGCTCAAGGTTGAAACGCCGGCGGGCACGGTGCCGATTGGCCGGCCGATTGCCAACACCGACATGTATATTGTCGATGCGCATATGAATCCCGTGCCCATCGGAGTGCCGGGAGAATTGTTGATCGGCGGCGCCGGCCTCTCGCGCGGTTACCTCGGGCGCCCGGCGCTGACGGCGGAGAAGTTCATTCCCCATCCCTTCAGCATCGCGGCAAATGCGCGCGTTTACCGCACCGGCGATCTCTGCCGCTACCGGCCGGACGGCGTGATTGAATTCCTCGGCCGCCTCGATCAGCAAGTGAAGGTGCGCGGTTTTCGCATCGAGCCGGGTGATATTGAAACGGCGCTGGCCCAACATCCCGCGGTGCAGGCGGCGGTGGTGATGGCGCGCCCCGACGCCTCCGGCGAAAACCGGCTGGTGGCATATTTAATTGCCGCCGGCGAACCTCCGGCAGTGAGCACGCTGCGCGCCTTCCTGAAAGAACGGCTGCCGGAATACATGATCCCCTCCGCTTTCGTTTTCCTGGAAAGCTTTCCGCTCACCCCCAATGGCAAGGTCGATCGCCGTGCCCTGCCGGAGCCGGAGGCGATTCGCCGCGAAGCGGCCACCACCTTCGTGGCGCCGCGCACCGAAGTGGAGGCGCAAGTCGCCGCGATTTGGCGGGAAGTGCTGCGTCTGGAGCAGGTCGGCGTGCATGACAGCTTCTTCGAGCTCGGCGGCCATTCGCTGCTCGCCACCCAGGTGGTGGCGCGCATTCAGAACGCAATGCAAATCCATTTGCCCGTGCGCACTCTGTTCGAAGCCAAAACCGTGGCGGAATTGGCGGAGCGCATCGCGACGATTCGCTGGGCCGGCCGGCGCGAAAGTGAAGCGCAACAGGCACTGCCGGGCGAGCGGGAAGAGATTGAAATTTGACGCGACGAAAGTCTGGCATCGCGGTGTTGCCCGCCGCGCCAGCCTGCAATCTGGCCGCTGCCGTCATCCGCTCCGGCCTGCCTGCCGGCTTGCGAACGGGCATCAAGATTTGACAGCGCAGTCTTCCTGCCGGTATTGCTCTGCGGTCAGCGTGCCTGTGCTGCGAGAGGGAAGAGCAATGCCCCTGGAAGCGGCTGGTGAAAACATCAGCAACCTCCCGGGCTATCATCAGGTCGTCCGCGGGCGGTTCCCGGTGAGTTCGTGACGTAATTGCCCTTCGCAAGCAGACGGCTTGAATGCAGCGTTGCACGATTGCGCCGGGATCTCCCGGCCGTGCCGGCCAGCGCGGCCCGAGGATGGGAGGAATGGGATTATTTTTACGGTCACGTTTTCAATTTATCTGCTTCAACGCATGACAACCATCGAATTTCTCTCGCATCTGCGCACACGCAACATTCAGCTCAGCGTGGAAGGCGACAAGCTCCGCCTCAATGCTCCGCGCGGCGCCTTGACCGAAGAGCTGCGCGCGGAATTGACGCGGCGCAAGGCGGAGATTCTGGCCTTTCTGCAGCAAGCCGCCGAACTGCGGCCAGCCGGTCAGCCGCCGCTTGTGCCCATTTCCCGCGCGGGCGACCTGCCGCTCTCGTTCGCCCAGCAGCGTCTGTGGGTGCTCGATCAGCTCGATCCTGAAAGCCCGGCTTACAACCTCCCGCTCGCCCTGCGCCTCACCGGCGCCCTCGACAAAACCGCGCTGCAGCACAGCCTGGATGAAATATTCCGCCGCCACGAAGGGTTGCGCACCACCTTTGCCGGGGGCAACGTCCAGCCGCGGCAAATCATTGCCCCACCCGCGCCGGTACCGATCACGGAAATCGATTTGCAGGCGTTGCGCCGGGCGGAGCAGGAGAAGCAGGTTGTCGCGCTCGCGGAGGCGGAGGCCCTCAAACCCTTCAAACTTTCCGCCGGCCCCCTGCTGCGTGTGACGCTGTTGCGGCTGTCGGAGCGCGAGCACGTTCTGATTCTGGTCATGCACCACATCATTTCCGATGCCTGGTCGCTGGGTGTTTTATTCCGCGAGCTGGTGACCTTGTATGAAGCCTTTGCCAGCGGCCGGCCCTCGCCCCTGCCCGAACTCCGCATCCAATACGCCGACTTCGCGCATTGGCAGCGGCAATGGCTGCAGGGCGAAGTGCTCGAGACGCAGGCGGCATTTTGGCGCAAACAACTTGCCGGCGTCCCGGTGCTGGAATTGCCCGGCGATTTTCCCCGGCCGGCGGTGCAAACTTTCAACGGTCGCCGCCGCCCATTCGAGCTGCCGCACAGCCTCACGGAAGGCCTGTCCGTTCTGTGCCTGGAAGAAAACGTGACCCTGTTCATGGTTTTACTGGCGGCCTTCCAAACCCTGCTGCATCGCTACACCGGACAAACCGATCTCGCCGTGGGCGCGCCAATTGCCAACCGCAGCCGTGTCGAGATCGAGCCGCTCATTGGTTTTTTCGTCAACACGCTGGTCTATCGCAGCGACCTTTCCGGGGACCCCACTTTTCGCGAGCTGGTGCGGCGCGTGAAGGAAGTGGCGCTCAACGCCTATTCCCATCAAGACGTGCCGTTCGAGCGCCTGGTGGAAATGCTGCAGCCGGAGCGCGATCTCAGCCACTCGCCGCTGTTTCAGGTGATGTTCATTTTTCAAAACACGCCGGTGCCCGCCACCTCGCTGGCCGGCCTGCAGGTGAGCCCGGTCGATTTTCAAGCCGGCACCGCGAAATTCGATTTGACCCTCACCCTGTTCGACGGCCAGGAACGGCTGCGCGGCAGCCTGGAATACAACTCCGACCTCTTCAAGGCGGAAACCATCGAGCGCATGCTGCATCATTTTCTCACCCTGCTGCGCAGCCTCGCCGGGGACCCCGACCAGCGACTCTCCGAACTGCCGCTGCTCACCGCCTCCGAGCGCCGCAAGCTGCTGGTGGAGTGGAACGCCACCGGGCGTGCGTATTCCCGCGACCGCTGCGTGCACGAATTGTTCGAAGCGCAGGCCGCGACGGCACCTGATCGTACCGCCGCGGTGTTCGGACAGCAGGCGATCAGCTATGGGGAACTGAACCGCCGTGCCAACCAGCTCGCTCACCATCTGCGCGCCCTGGGGGTCGGACCCGAGACGCTGGTGGCGGTTTGTCTGGAGCGTTCGCTGGAGATGTTGATTGCCCTGCTGGCAGTGCACAAAGCCGGCGGTGCCTATGTGCCGCTGGATCCCGCCTTTCCGGCGGACCGGCTGGCCTACATGCTGGAGGATTCGCAGGCGGCGGTTCTGCTCACGCAACAATCTTTGCTCGAGACGCTGCCGCACCAGCAGGCCGCGGTGCTGTGTTTGGAAGCGCAGGCCCGGGCGATCGCCGGCCGGCCCGCAGACAATCCCGGACGCCTCGCCACCCCCCAGAATCTCGCTTATGTGATTTACACTTCCGGCTCTACCGGCAAGCCGAAAGGTGTGCAAGTGCAGCAGGGCGCGGTGGTGAATTTTCTGGAGTCGATGCGCGAGGCTCCGGGCATGCACGCCGGGGACGTGCTGCTGGCCGTCACCACGCTTTCGTTCGACATCGCCGGTCTGGAGTTGTTCCTGCCCCTGCTGGTGGGCGGCCGCGTTGTCATCGCCAGCCGCGAGACTGCCAGCGACGGGACCGCCCTCCTGCAGTTGCTCACGGAATCGCGGGCAACAATCATGCAGGCGACGCCGGCCACCTGGCGGATGTTGCTGGCTGCCGGGTGGCAGGGAAGCCCGAATTTAAAAATTCTCTGTGGCGGTGAGGCCATGCCGGCGGAGCTGGCGCAGGCGCTGCTGCCGCGCTGCGCCGAACTGTGGAATCTTTACGGTCCGACGGAGACCACCATCTGGTCCACCCTGCAAAAAGTCGAGCACGTCACCGGCGGTTTCATTGCCATCGGCCGGCCGATCGCCAACACGCAGATTTACATCCTGGACGCGGCATACAATCCCACTCCCGTCGGCATTGCCGGCGAATTGTACATCGGCGGGGAGGGATTGGCGCGCGGGTATTTGAACCGGCCCGCCTTGACCGCGGAGAAATTCGTGCCGCACCCGCTGGCCACGCAGCTCGGCGAACGCCTGTATCGCACCGGCGATCTCGCGCGCTATCTGCCCGACGGGACGATCGAATTCATCGGTCGCATTGATCATCAAGTGAAGATTCGCGGCTTTCGGATCGAACTGGGTGAGATCGAAAGCGTGCTGACCCGCCACCCGCAGATCAAACAGGCGGTGGTGATTGCACGCGAGGATGTTCCGGGCGACAAACGCCTGGTGGCTTATTTGGTGACGGACAAAACCGCAGCGCCCGGCGTGACTGAATTGCGGCAGTGGCTGCGGCAGAGCCTGCCGGACTACATGCTGCCCGCTGCTTTCGTCTTTTTGGAAAGTTTTCCGCTCACGCCCAACGGCAAGGTCAACCGCCGGGCGCTGCCGCGGCCGGAGCTGTCAGACCGCGGGCGGGAAACCGAATACGTTGCGCCGCGCGATGCCCGCGAGGAGAAGATTGCCGCGCTCTGGCGCGAGCTGCTGGCGCACGAACGCATTGGCGTGTTCGACAACTTTTTTCATCTCGGCGGGCATTCGCTGCTGGCCACCCAGCTCGTCACGCGACTGCGGCAGGTCTTTGGCGTGCCGGTGCCGCTGCGCCGTGTTTTCGAAGACCCGACCATCGCGGGCCTGGCGGCGTACCTTGCCCAACATGACAATGGCAATGCCGTCCCACCAGCGGAGCAGATTCAACCGATCCCGCGTTCCATGGTGCCGGATGTCGACAAACTGTCCGACGAAGAAGTGGAAGCTTTGCTGCAACAGATGATGGCCGAACCCACGCCATGAGTCGTTGCTGAGAACAAAAGTGTTCCACAACGGCTTGGCCGTTGCATTGAAGGTTTCTGGACTGCCACAGGAGCTGAAGATTCGGCAACCTCCTCCCAGCCGAGGCTGGAACATCCTCGAACAGACACTAACACAAGTGTTCCGCAACGGCTTGGCCGTTGCATTGCAGATTGCAAAGTTTTCGCGGCGCTCGAAGTTTTTGCCACCTCGACTCGGTCAGGGTCGGAACATTTTCGAACAGACACAAAAAAGCCACGGCCGGAGCCGTGGCTGAGCGTCGCGTAGAAAGCAAGGGGGATCAACGGCATATCATTTCACCAGTTGCATTGCTTTCTGCAGTAATCCCTGCGCGGTTTCCAGGCGGTACCAGTACAAACCGCTGGCCAGACCAGCCGCCTCGAACTCCACGCTGTGGGTGCCGGCGGCCACCGCGCCATCGACCAGGGTGGCGACGAGCTTGCCGAGATTGTCGTAGACTTTCAGCGTGACGAACTGCTCGGACGGAACCGCAAAGCGGATGGTCGTGGCGGGATTGAACGGGTTGGGATGGTTTTGTGCGAGCCAGAACGAGGCGGGCAGTGTCCCGGCCTCCTGCGCAACGCCGGTAGAAATCTTTCCGCCCACCATCATGTAGCGCCAGACTTCAGCATAAGCGGGTTCGTTGTTGACCTTGGGCGTCTTGCTGTCAACGGCCACGCTTTGATGCGCGTCGCTGACTTTCAGGCGGGTGACCAGCGTGTGCGACCCTTGAAACGGCGCCGGCGTGTTGTCCACGGTGACGAGCGTGCCGAAGGCAAACATGCCCCAAATATTCCAGACTTGTTGCCGGCCGAAGAGATTGTCTTCCGCATGCGTGAAGCCGTAGTAGCCCGCGGCGGGGGTGGCATTGTTGGCGCTGATCCACGGCGCCAGTCCGGTGGTCGCGCTGCCATCCTCCCCACCGGCTAAAAACAGCGCGCGTTCCAGGCGGTGATAGTGGGCAATCACGCCGGTGTGGCCGGCACCCTGGGAATGTCCGCCGACGATCATCTTTTCCCAAACCAGACTGTCGCCGCCTCTAAAATACTGCCCCCAACCCTCCTGCGGAAAGTTCTTGTCGAGGTAAAGCAACAGCTTGATCAGACGGTTTTCGATGGAATTCGGCCGGTTGACGTCCACGCGCGGCGTGCGGTCCGTGCCATCAATGATTTCCAGGCGGCAGGCCTCATAGCAATTCGCATCGTTGGTGTTGTCGCACAGGTCAAAGTTCACCGTCCAGGAGTTGGGGTAGTTCAGGCTGATGGCGTGCAGGCCCGCCTCGGCCGCCACGCGGGTGATGAGTTGGTAATCGCCCGCGTTGAGATGCGAACCCGGCAGGAAGACGAACAAAAGGTTGCGCGGCGTGACCGCCGGATCGAAACAAACGATGTGATTGCTGTTCCATTTGTCGATTTGATTGTCCGTGGCACGCGGTGCGATTTCACGCTCCTGCACGCCGGCCATGGCCGGTGCCAGGGTGAAGCACCCAAACGCCATGCTGAGAAGAATACCTTTCCACATGAAGAATGCTCCTGAAATTGAAAATGTACCTGTCGGGTGTACTGTTTTGCTGGCCCGCTCCGGCAAAACAGGATGCCCCCCCTTGTCACTGCCGGGTGATGGCAAGCTCACGCGTTCTTTCAGCGGGGATGTCTGCCCAGGCAGTCGGGAGGAAGAGCTCCGACACTTTGCACGTTTAACCGGGCAGTCTCGCGGCTTGCGCGGCTGCACCGGCGTCGCCAGGCGACAACAGGAAGACATGCAAAGGCAAGGCCAGCACGCGGACTCGCGCACCGGCGCCTGTCGTTGCGTGAGTGCATGGCATAACAAACCGGCAAATTTCGAACCGCGTGCGTCACACCCTGCAGCGTTGCCGCTTGGGCGGGCGGAATGATCTCTCCCGGAGAGAAAATAGCTGCAAAGTCGGGCTTCCGCGTTTCATTCCTGTAAGCGCAATTTCAGGATTGCAGAGCATTTTTCCCCTTCGCCGCAACGGGCCGGCTCGCGGGTTCCGGCGTTGGCCGCGGCTTCCCGTGCCCGCAGAGCGGCGGCTTGGTGGGTACAAATTGTTTGATTGCTTCGGTTTTTGAGAGTCGCGCCTCGTTCGGTCGATCACTCTGTGTTGATTCAACCTTCGGGCTGCCGACAAAGTCTCCCTGACGCAGATTACCACGAAAATGACGCCGCGCAGGCCTTCAGCCTGCCGGCAGACAAGAGGTTTTGCGCGACGTTTTCCTTCTGATGGGGGCCGCGCACGGCATGGCAAATTAACACAAAAAACGATTGCGATCGCGAAAATTCCCCGGCGTTGCCACCCTGCCCGGTGGTCGGGCTGAAGAGCAGCGTCACGGAGAACCCCGTGAAGAGCCAAAACCCGATAATGTGCCTGCCCGTGAAATGGGCGGGAGTCGCTTCTTCCCAAGTGCTTGATGGAGCTGTTCAATGAGTTTTGACCCGCAACGGGCCACTGACCTTTCTGTCGAAGCCAAGCGGGCTTTGCTCGCGCAATTGCTGAAACAAAAAGGGGCCACACCTTCGTCCTGTTTTCCCCTGTCCTTCGCACAACAACGGCTGTGGTACCTTGATCAGCTCGAGCCCGGCAGTGCGGCCTATCATCTGCCCCTGGCCGTTCGCTTGAAGGGGCCGTTGAATGTGGCCGCGCTCGAAGAGGCCTGTGTACAAATCCTTGCGCGTCACGAAAGCCTGCGCACGACCTTTGAACTCGTGGAGGGCGAGCCCAGGCAGCGCATTGCGCCGCCCGCTCCCTTCAAGCTCGAAATGGAGTCCTTGCAGTCAGTCGCCCCCGAAGCACGGGACGCAGAAGTGCGGCGGCGTGTGCGGGAGCAGGCACTCAAGCCCTTCAACCTCGCCACCGGGCCGCTGTGGCGCATCAAGCTCTACCGTTTGGCGGCGGACGAGCATGTGGTGTTCGTGTGCATGCATCACATCATTTCCGACGGCTGGTCACGCAATGTCTTCGTCAATGAAATGGCGGCATTGTATCGTGCCTTCAGCTCCGGCAGCACGGCGGCCCTGCCCGAGCTGCCCATCCAATACGTCGATTTCGCGCAATGGCAGCGCAACTGGCTGCAGGGTGAGGTGCTGGACAGGCAGCTTGCCTACTGGAAAAAACAGCTCGCCGGACTGGGCACGCTGCAGCTTCCCCTCGACCGGCCGCGGCCGCCGGTGCAAACCTATCGCGGCGCCCGCATGCCTTTTCACCTCACGCCGGACCTCACGCAAAAGCTGCAGGCCCTTTCCCAGCGTGAAGCCGTCACTCTGTTCATGACGCTGCTGGCCGCCTTTCAAACCTTGCTGCACCGCCATGCGCGGCAAACCGACATTGCCGTGGGCACGCCCATCGCCAATCGCACCCGCCGGGAAACCGAGGGGCTGATCGGCTTTTTTGCCAACACCCTGGTCATGCGCACCGATTTTTCCGGTGATCCCACTTTTCGTGAGCTGCTGCAGCGCGTGCGCGAAACTGCACTCGGCGCCTATGCCCATCAAGATCTGCCCTTCGAGCGCCTGGTGGAAGAGCTGCAGCCCGAGCGCGACTTGAGCCGCAGCCCGCTGTTTCAGGTGATGTTCATTCTGCAGAACACACCCAAACCGCCGGCCGAAGATCAGTTGGGCCTGGCCGTGAGTGTGCTGGAAAGTGAAGGCGGCACGGCGATGTTCGACATGACGCTCTCGCTCACCGAAGCGGAAAACGGCGGCCTCACCGGCTTTCTCGAATACAACACCGATTTGTTTGAACCTGCCACCATCACACGCTGGCTGGCGCGCTGGCAAACGCTGCTGGCCGGCATCGTCACTGATCCCAACCAGCGTGTGTCACGCCTGCCCGTGCTGCCTGCGGCGGAGCGCGAACAATTGCTGGTCGCCTGGAACGCGACCGACTCCCCCTATCCCGAGGTGTGTTTGCACGAGCTGCTGGCTGCACAAGCCGCCGCCACTCCCGCGGCCGTCGCGGCCGTGTTCGAACAGCAGGAACTGACCTATGCTGAACTCAACGCCCGCGCCAATCAACTGGCGCATCATCTCCGCGGCCTCGGCCTGCAGCCGGAAGAACTGGTCGGCATCTGCGTGGAGCGCTCACTCGACATGCTCGTCGCTCTGCTGGGCATTCTCAAGGCTGGCGGCGCCTATGTGCCGCTCGATCCCTCCTTCCCGCCCGACCGCCTGGCTTTCATGGTGACAGACGCCGGCCTGCGCTTTCTCGTCACCCAATCCACCTTGTTGGAAAGCCTGCCGGAGCACAATGCCGAGCTGGTGTGTCTGGATACCGATTGGGATTTCATCGAAGGCCGCAGCCGCGCGAATCCTGCGAATGTGAACACCCCCGCACATCTCGCTTATGTGATCTACACCTCCGGCTCCACCGGCACGCCCAAGGGTGTGCAAATTTCGCACAAGGCGGTTGTGAATTTTCTACACGCAATGCGGCAGCGGCCCGGTCTGACCGCCACAGATGTGTTGCTGGCCGTGACAACCCTCTCGTTCGACATTGCGGGCCTGGAGCTGTATCTGCCCCTGCTGGTGGGCGGCCGTGTCGTGATTGCCAGCCGGGAGGTGGCGGGCGACGGCAATGCCCTGCTGGACCTGCTCACCCGTTCGCAAGCCACCGTGATGCAAGCCACCCCTGCCACCTGGCGGTTGTTGCTGGCGGCCGGCTGGGAGCATGGCAGCAGCCTGAAGGTGCTGTGCGGGGGGGAAGCGCTGCCGCGTGAACTGGCGCTGCAGCTTCGCGAGCGCAGCAGCTCCTTGTGGAACATGTATGGCCCGACCGAAACCACCATTTGGTCCACCCTGCATCAGGTGGAACCGGGCAATGCCGCGATCGTCATCGGCCGGCCGATCGCCAACACGCAGGTTTACATCCTCGATGCCCACTTGCAGCCGGTGCCGATTGGTGTGATGGGTGACCTTTATCTCGGCGGCGACGGTCTGGCACGCGGTTATTGGCGCAGACCGGAACTGACCGCGGAAAAATTCATCCCCCATCCTTTTGCACGCACACCGGGTGAGCGTCTCTACAAGACCGGCGATCTCGCGCGCTATCTCGCGGATGGCACCATCGATTTTCTCGGCCGCAGCGATCACCAGGTGAAAGTGCGCGGCTTTCGCATCGAGCTGGAGGAGATCGAAGCCGTGCTCAATCAACATCCCGCGGTGCAGGCGGCAGTGGTCGTGGCGCGCGAAGATGTGCCCGGTGATCAGCGCCTGGTGGCTTATCTCATCAGCCGCGGCCCGCAAGCGGCCGGCGGCAGCGAATTACGCACTTTTCTGCGTCTGAAGCTACCGGATTACATGTTGCCCTCCGCCTATGTGACGCTGCCGGCGTTTCCCCTGACGCCCAACGGCAAGGTTGATCGCCGCCGCCTGCCACCCCCGGAGGGCCGGGTTGCTGATGAAGTGCCCACCACTTACGTTGCGCCGCGCACCCCGATGGAAAAGCTGATTGCGCAAGTCTGGCGCGAGGCGTTGAAAATCGAACACGTCGGTGTGCACGACAATTTTTTCGACCTTGGCGGACATTCGCTGCTGTCGATGCAGGTGATTGCGCGCTTGGAGAAAGCCACCGGCCGCCGTCTGCATCCGCGTGACATGATTTTACAAACCGTGGAACAGCTTGCGACCATCTTGGAAGCCCGCCAGGCTGCCCCAGCCAGCAAGGGCGCGGCTGCGGCCTCGGTTTAAAGGCGAATGGGCCGGGCTGGCCCGCTTGCCCGTCACTCATTAGACCTGGACTCCGCCTCGCTTTCAACTGCGCAAAGGCCGGATTCGCGGGCGGGACGACCAGAAAAACGCCGCGAAACCGGCGCGGCAGCAGCCTGATTCAAGCACATCCTGAGTTCGGAAGCTTTGCCTGTGCGATGATCCCGGCGCCCGGGCGGTCCCAAGCATACAGTTCGCGCGATAGATTGGCTGGCAGCAACCGTTTCGGTCGCCGGCCTGAAATACAATTATGAAACCATTCTACTTTGGCACACCTGAAAAACCGTTGTTCGGAGTTTTCCACCCCTCGCCGCAAAACTTGCATCGCAAGCTCGGCGTGGTGATCTGCAATCCCATCGGCCAGGAGCACATCCGCGCCCACCGCGCGCTGCGCCTGCTGGCCACCCGCCTGAATCAGGCCGGCTTTCATGTGCTGCGTTTCGACTATTATGGCTGTGGCGATTCCGCCGGTGAAAGTGAGGAAGGCACGCTCGAACAATGGCGGGAGGATGTGGCGCACGCCGTGACGGAGCTCAAAAAACACGCGCGGGTGAACCAGGTTGCGCTGCTGGGTCTGCGGCTGGGCGCCTCGCTCTCCCTGCTCGCCGGCAGTCAGCGCGAAGACGTCACCAGTCTCATCCTGTGGGAGCCGGTGGTCAGCGGTGCGCAGTACCTGCAGCGCCTGCTGAAGGATCACGAGCAATGGGGTATTGACGCCGGTTTGAAAAGCAAGCCCGCCAACGGCAACCTGGAGGTGCTGGGCTTTCCCCTGCCCGCCAGCCTGCGACACAGCCTGACGCGCTTGAATTTGCTGGCCCTCTCGTCACTCTTGGCGAAGCGCATCTTCCTGGTGGTCAACGAGGAAAAGCCCGGCGATCTCGAACTGCGCAACCACCTGGCGCAATTCGCCAGCGCCATTGATTATCAGCAGATCAGCGGCCTCAAAGTATGGGCCAAACAGGCCGGCGCCGACAAAGGCATGGTGCCGGCGCAAATCCTGCACACGTTGGTAGCGTGGCTTTCGCGACTCGACTCATGAAAGAAAAAGCCCTGCTGTTTGGAAAAACACGATCCCTGGTTGGTGTCCTCACTGAGCCGGAGCAGGCGGATTCCGTCGCGAGCCTGCCCGGCGTGATCATCCTCAATTCCGGTTTGCTGCCCAAAATCGGGCCCAACCGGCTGCATGTCAAGATCGCCCGGCGCCTGGCAGCCGCCGGTTTCACCGCCATGCGCTTCGACTTCTCCGGAATCGGCGACAGCCTGCCGCGCAAGGACGGTTTGGCCTTCGTCCGCAGTGCCATTGTGGAAACCCAGGAGGCCATGGATTTGCTTGCCCAAACACGCGGCCTGCAGCAATTCATCCTCATGGGGATCTGCTCGGGTGCCGACAACGCGGTGCGCGTGGCGCATGAGGATGCGCGTGTGGCAGGCGCCGCGTTGATCGACAGCTATGCCTTTCCGACACCGCAATACTTTTGGTATTCCTATCGCAAACGGCTGCTCAATGTGCGCAGTTGGGTCAACCTGCTGGCCGGCAAAAGTGATCTGCTCGCCAAAGTTCGCAAGAGCCGCGCCAGCCAAATGCGCGACCGCCCGGTGGAGCAAAGCGAGCGCCTCACCCCCGACTGGCACATGCCCAGCCAGGCCGAGCTCGCTGCCACGTTGCATGACCTGCTGCAGCGCGGCACCGATTTGCTCTTCGTGTATTCCGGCGGCAGCCCGGCATATTTCAACTACCTCACCAATCTTAAAAAGCTGCTCAGCCGCCTGCAGGATTCACCGCATCTGCGGCTGGAGTTCCTGCTCGATTCCGATCACGGCTTCACCCTGCTGCATCATCAAAAGATGCTGGTCGACACCATCAGCAACTGGGTGAAAGCCGTGACACAGCGCCGGCAGTTGCATGAGAATGTCCGCTCCACGGTTTGACCAGCCGGCGGGTGCAGGCGCGCTGCGGCCACCGGGGCAGGCGTCACCGGTACGCCGCCATGTTCGTCAACCCGATACACGATTCACGCTGTTCCAATCCCTCTGACCTGACACCATGCCGAAATTTTACGACGATGGTTCCGACGGCGTCATGCCGAAACATGAAACCTGGCCGGTCATCAAACGCTTCCTGCCTTTTGTCAGGCCCCACCAAAAAACCATTGTGCTGATTGCCGTGTTGATGGTGCTGGCCCTGCCGCTCAGTGCGGTGGCGCCGCTGATCGTCAAATATCTCATCAACAAGGTGGTGCCGAGCCGTGATCTCGCCGAAATGTTCCTCATCGGCGGCGTGCTCATTGCCCTCGCCCTGCTCGATCAGGGCCTGGCCTGCTGGCAGGCGGTGTTGAGCAAGCGTGTCGAACTCAAGGTGCTCAACCGGATGCGCCTCGACCTGTTCGCGCACATGATTCGCCTGCCCATGAGCTTCTTCACCCGGCACAGCACCGGTTACTTGATGAGCCGGCAGCGCGATGACTTGCGCCATCTCAGCGGCGTGATGGCGGACACCGTGCTGCGCGCCGGCATCAGCGCTGTGCGCGCACTGGTGTTCATCGGCCTGCTGTTCTATCTCGATTTCGTCCTCGCCCTCACCGGCCTCGGCCTGGTGCTGCTCTTCGTCGCGGTCAATCAGAGTTATTCCAAACCACTGCGCCGCCGCAATCAAATTGTGCAGGAGGCGATCGCCCGCACCTCGACCTCGCTGCACGAAGCCATCATCGGCATCAGCCTGATCAAGGCCACCGCGCGCGAAAAAACCGAGACCCGGCATTACACCCATCTGCTCAACGAGCATACCCGCGCCTCCTTCCGCCGGGACCTGCTCGAAGTCTTGGCCACCGAAACCATCGAGTTGTTCGCCAAGCTCGGCCTCTATACCATCGTCTTGATCGGCGCCTACCGCATCATCGTGGGCGCCACCACTTTCGGCGACCTGATGGCCTTTTTCATGGCGCTCACCACGCTCTTCACTTCGCTCACCAGCCTGATGAAGGCCAACCAGCAATTGCAGCGCGCCATGAACGCCCTGCAGCGCATCTACGAGGTGCTCGACACCCCGCAGGAGCCGGCGAGCAAGTCTTTCCCGAAACTCAAACCGGCGAGCTGCGAAATCGTGTTCGACAATGTGAGCTTCGGCTACACGCCGGACACGCTGGTCCTGCGCCAGATCAACGCGAAGATCCCCGACGGCGCACAGGTCGCGCTGGTGGGCCCGAGCGGCACCGGCAAATCCACCTTCGCCAGTTTGATTCCGCGCTTCTATGATCCCACCCATGGCCGCATTCTTATGAACGGCGTCGATCTCAGGGAAATCAACCTTTACAGTCTGCGCCGCCTGATCGGCATCGTGCCGCAGGACGTTTTTCTGTTCGACCGCACCATTCGGGAGAATATCGCCTACGGCACCGGCATCACCGATCACCATGCCATCGAGGAGGCCGCGCGTGCCGCCAATGCCCATGAGTTCATTCTCAGTTTCCCCAGGGGCTATGACACGCGCATCGGCGAGCGCGGCGTGCGCATCTCGGTCGGGCAGAAGCAGCGTCTGGCCATTGCGCGCGAGATTCTGCGCAATCCGCCCATCCTCATTCTTGATGAAGCCACCAGCTCGCTCGACTCCGCCTCCGAGGCGCTGATTCAGGAGGCCCTGCATCGTTTCAAACAGAATCGCACTTCGGTGGTGATTGCACACCGCCTGTCGACCGTCATCGAGGCGGACTGGATTTTGGTGTTCGACAAGGGTCGCATCATTGAGCAGGGCCGTCACGAGGAATTGCTGGCACGCGGCGGTTTTTACGCTTTTCTGTTTGAAACCCAGTTCAAGCGCGGCCAGGAGGCAATGGAAGCGGTGTACAACGCGGGCGAAAACGGCAGGCGCTCCAAAGTGGTGAGCGAACAGCAGGCGTGAGGGGGAGCGGGTGAGTCCGCCGCGCCGCCACATGACAATATCTCGCCTGGCGTGAGGGCAAGGGCGCCCGACGCCGTCCTGTAAAGGTGGGAAATACGGATCGCAGCGGCGAATCAATCTTGAGACATGGCATCCAGTTCTTCTGACCCTAGAAGCATTGTAAAAGCCGTGTGCAACCGTTCATGCATGCCCCTGAGATCCACTTTGCGAAATTCGACCGGCAGTCTGGTAAAGGCGGTGAACGGTTGCGCTTGAAAGGCCGGCTGGTATGCAAAACCGGTGTCCAGGTAAAGCGCCTTGACGTGCATTTCCGGGAAGAACAGGCAGGCCGTGTCGGAGGTGAAGCCGAGTTTTCGGGTGAAAATCCTGTTCCATTGTCCCGCCCATTGTGGCAAAAGGAAGTAGGTCCCCTTGGCCAATTCCTCCTGATACGCTTCTTTGCCCAGCAGCAATTCGAAGCAATTGCCCAACGGCAGGAGTATGCCGCCATTGCGCGCAACGAATTCCGTAATCAGGGGATGACACTGACCGTAAAGCACGAAACGCTTGTCGTATTGCAGGGATGCCGCGCGCCGGAGAGATTTCGTAATGGCGGCTTCCAGGCGGTCATAATCCAGATCCAGGCTGGAAGGCAGAAAAACGAAATCGAGATGGAAGTGTTCGCGTTTCGGCCAGGCCAGCAGTTCTTTCTCGAGCACCCCACAGGTGATGACGAGATGGCGCGAGGGTTCCGCTCTCACCAAATCAGGTTTCATGTTTCGGAAAACAGGCTGCTGTGTCAGATGTTTTTCACGAGCAAGCGGTGGAACATGGCCGGCCATGAGGGCACAGGCGCAACAAAATTATTGCCGGTGCCCTCCGATGAAGGGCTCCGGATTACGGCTCATTGCTTGCCCCATCTTTTCCCCGCCTCCACAAAGGCTTGAATGTTGGCGTCCGGAACATCATAGGGCATTTCGGGGCCCTGGTTGGCCAGTATAAAACCGCCGCCGGCTTTGGCAGCCAGACAAGCTGTTTTCACCTGCTGCTCGATTTCCTCCGGCGTCCAGTCGATCATGGCGATGTTGTTCAAATTGCCGACCATCGCCACTTTGCCCTGCAGGACTTTCTTGCAGGCGGCCAGGTCGTCCGTGCGATCGAGTACCACGGCCACCGCACCCAATTCCGGCAACAGCTCGGCAAACTGGCCGAGCGAGCCCACCCCTTCGTAGACCACCGGGCCGTTGATCCTGCTGATGGTTTGCTTGATGACGGGCACGGCCCAGTCCTGAAATTGTTTGCGCAGCAGGATGGTTGCAGAAGCCATGCCGTCGGCAATGATCACGGCATCGGCACCGGCCGCGAGCTGGCGATTCATCCAGTTGACACAGAACTCCATCGACACCGCGAGAAATTTATCCAGGTACTGCAGCCGCATTTGCTCGTCGTCAAACAGCAATTGCAGCCATTTTTCCGTGCCGATGAACATGCTCGGCAAGGAGAACGGCGCAATGCCGGCGCCGAAGATCGGCACTTTGCCCTTGAACCGCCGGGCCAGCAACTCGATGGCGAGCAGCGTTTGGCGCAGCTCCGGCACCTCGGTGGGATCGTGGGGCCGCAGGGAATCGATTTCATGAAAGCGCGTGATCGCCATGCTGCCCAGCACCGGTGCGCCATTGGGAAAATAGACCAGCTTTTGGCCAAAGGCGAGCAGATCTTCAACCACATGCGGCACCCCAATGACGCCGTCGTGCCCATATTTTTCCAGCAAACGTTCCTGACCTTCCGCCAGCTTTTCGCCATTGGTGAAATACTCCTGCAACGGCATGCCGAGCTCTTTGGCGCCCTGCTGCAGGAGAATGGGGAGAATCGGGATGCGATCGGATTCCTTGTGGCTGATCGCGGCGAGTAATCTTTCCAGTGGTGTCGGCATTATTTCACCCCCATCAGGTGCTTGACAACACGCACGGCATCCATGGCATTGGAGGCCATGGCATCCGCGCCGTATTTGTCTTTGAGTTTGGGATTGAAATTGAACAAGGCACCGCCGACCACAAGCTTGATGTCGCGATGCTGGCGGCTGTCCAGCTCTTCGCGAATTTGCCGGATTCCGAGCGCGGTATGCAGCAAGAGCGCGGACACACAAATGACTTTGGCGTTGAAGGCGATCGCCATGTTGACAAAGTCGTATCGGTTGACGCTCAAACCGAGATCCATCACTTCAAAATCCGCCAAGCGCAGAAAGGTGGCAACCAGTTTCTTGCCCAGGCCATGATAGTCGCCCATCGGGGTGCCGATCACGACCGTGCCGAGTTTGCGCGGTTTGATCGGCAATTCGATGAGAATCATGTTGATGCAGGTTTCGATGATTTTGGCCATCACGAAGATCTGGGCGACAACGATTTCCTTGTTGCGCTGCTTTTGGGCGATGCTGTCCATCGCCGGCAGAATCATCTGGGTTAGCAGTTGCTCGGGATCGTCGCCGGCACTCAAGGCCTGCCGGGTCATCTCTTCCGCTCGTTGACGATCGAGGTTCTCCAGGCAGGCGAGAAAAGCCTTTTGTTTTTGTGCAAGTGTGTTCATGGCGCCTCCTGAATCACTACCTTCCGGTTGTAGTACAAGCGGAGGATGCAATCCCAGCAGATGATTGCATCCCCCAGCAAAAGCAGTGGGTCTTACACGATGCCGGCGATATTGTCAGCGGCCCGCTTCATCTCCAGGAACACCAGGCCGAGATTGGCATTCGGGCGCGCTAGGGCGGCCAACAAGGCTCTGTCGCCGGCGGTCATGATGATTTTCGAGCCCTCGGAACCGTCGATAAAAACCTGGTTGAGCCGGCCGCGTGACAACTCCTGTGCGGCGCGTTTGCCGATGGACAGCATTGCCGCGCTCATCGCCGCCACGGTTTCCTTGCCCACGTCGCGCGGCAAGTCGGAGGCGATCATCAGGCCGTCCACACTGACCACGGCAGAGGCCTCAATGTCGCCGGTTTCCTGACGCAAGTCCGTCAGCACTTCCTGTAATCTTTCGGATTTGGTTGCCATGTTGAACTCCTGTGGGATTGTGTTTGGGGGGAATCGCCGGCGCGTGTTGATCACAGTATGGCGACCCCAAAACGTGGAAATAGTAGTGAGTTGAACAGCTCTCCGCCCCACGCATTTGTTTTCATCACAAAACGGCCATGCCGTGCGCTATCATTTGCTTCACCGATCCCGAATGACTTGAAAGTTTTCGTATCCTTTGCGGGTGGCGCAAACCCAATAGTCGAACTTGTAGCTGCCGCGCCCGCCGCCCAATTCTTCCACGACGATTTGTGCGGGTGAGCTGGATACCACGGCCAAACCTCGCGAGGCCGTTGAGCGCGGTGTGAGATGGACGGTCATGTTTTCCGCGCTCGCCACGAGTTGAAAGTGTTCTGGCAGACTGATCACCGCACGGCCGTTTTCCAAAATAGCGGTGCCGCGGGCGTAGGCCGCCGCCTCGGGGCCTTCCAAAGCCGCATACACAATTCGCACATTCTCATTCCCGGGATGCACCATCGCGAACGATTTTGTCCGCCCGATGATTTCCCCGGTTTGTCCATTGAGCTGAATCGTCGTCTCGCCCTCGCGATTGAACAGTGTCAAGTTGCCGGCACCCTGCGGATCGGCACTGGAGAGCATTCTTGGGCCGAGCAGCGCCGTCATGTTCTCCTGGCTGCCGTAGGTTGCAACGTAACCGGATTTGGAGACGCGCTTTTGACCAGCCGGGAACTCTCCGGTTACCGTCGCCGCGCCAATGGCTGCCCGCAACTGGCTTTTTGCGGGTGGCTCCAGTGAGCCCCCCCGCAATTCGATTCTGCCATCGCCCTCCGGCGTGACAAACAAATCAATGCCATTATTGCGGTAGCCATAGACCTGAATTTGACCTTGATTGCGAACCCCGCTCCCGGAAGCACCAAGGCGGAGCAGGGGAGTATTGTTGCTGCCCCGGAGCTGCAATGCGCCGGCATCGAGCTCGACGCCCAGCTCGATCTTGTCGGCTCCGCTGCGATCTTTGAGATGAAACTGGCCGCCGCCGCTGGCGTCGATTCCCAAATGAACTCGAGGATGAGCCCCCTCATACAAAGTCAACCGGCCACGAGTAGAGGACACCTCATTTTCAGCACCAAGATGGGATACCAGGCGGCCGTCCGCACCGCTGAGACGAAGACATCCCTTTTCCATAAAACGCACTGCCCGCGCAAGGTGAACAAGATTGGAGTCGTTGAGCACGGCAGGCGTTGCCGCGAAGGTGGTGTCCTCCCCGCTCGTTTCCTGAGCCAACACCGGCGCTGACGTGGTGAGCGCGCCGATCGCCACGACAAAAAGACAAGGTGTTTGCCAGTTCATGAGGTTTAGCAGAGACATTGTTCAATCAAAGTAAAGCCTGGTTTCAATCCGACTACGAAGTGGGGTCTTGTCATGTCATTCCGCCTCAAATGCTGCTGTTGCGTCATTGTCGTCAGCAACAGTCAGACCTCACCTGCATCGGCCTTGCCGGGTCTTTGGTTTGCATGCCCGGGCTTGGTGTTGCCGCGAAGAAATTTCAATGCCGGCAGCGGCGGCCTGTCGATCCTGCGCGAACTGCCACTTTCACCGCCGGAAAATATTCAGGACTTTTTCCTGCAAGACAATGAACAGTGGTGTGAGCAATGCCAACCCCGATCCCTGCGCCCTCATTTTCTGGTATTATCTTGGGATCGACACGCTCCCGAGCAGGCGAGATGATCTCGCTTCATTTCCCTGTTGACTTTTTTTGCCCTGTCTTTCCCTGCGTCTGATCACAGATCTTTTTGATCTCCAGGCAGCTCTTTTCGATTTTGCTGCACACCATGGTCGAGCGTTCCAGGGCGGCGGCCACTTGCTCTGCCGAGTGCCGGGTTTTGTCGAGGCTGTTCGCGGCCGATTCGAGCATTCCTTGCAACTGGCGGTCATGACCATACAGGTCTTTGATGAAGTCCAGCTTTCGCAGCGCTTGGAATTGCTGCTCCGATTCGAACGCAATATCCCGATTGACGTTGACAAGGCTGCCGGCGGCTTGCTCGAGCTGGGTGGCATGCTCCCGCAGCAGGTTTACGGTCGTCATGATTGGCCCAATGCCGGCACGGGAAACGATCAGCGTCACGATGACGGCCACCAGCAGAAAAATCCCGCCAATGCCGGCCAGAAGAAAAATTCGGGCCCGTGCCGCCAGACGGTCGAGTTCCCGCATCGGAACTGAAATCGCCAGCGCGC
Source organism: candidate division KSB1 bacterium (assembly GCA_034506255.1). Classification (NCBI taxonomy): domain Bacteria; kingdom Pseudomonadati; order Candidatus Zhuqueibacterales; family Candidatus Zhuqueibacteraceae; genus Candidatus Coneutiohabitans; species Candidatus Coneutiohabitans thermophilus. The sequence continues at coordinate 198,729 of JAPDPX010000010.1, forward strand.
CCAGGAGCTCATGACTTTGCCACTGCCGGCCCGTTGTGCTTTGCGCCAGGGTATTATGACAGTTCAAACAGGCCGCATTCGCCGGCACTGCGCTCATGAAGCGCAATACTTTGCCCGTATCGCTCTTTTCCAGACGATAGACGGGCTGCCAGGGGTAGCCGAGTCTGTGATCTGGCACTGTCCCGTTGCTTCTGAATGCATTTTCCTGCTCTTTGAGCCGCCCCCACGCCCATTTTTCGAACGCATCGATGATGCCGGTTTCGGGGCTGTGGTTCCATTCACTCAACAATCGATATTGATAAGGGGTGCCCCTGAGGAAAGAAGAGGTGGCACGTGATCCGACCTCCCGCATGAATTGTTCCGGCAGATGCACGAAGCCCAATTTCAGTTGCGCATCTGGAGCGGCCCCGGTGCCGTCTTGCTCCAATTTTTGCACGACTTTCTCGGCATAAACGAGCTGTTCAGCGAGCACCTGGCTGCTGATGGTTTCCGCCACCTTTCTCGCTTGCTCACTGACCAGTTCATCTTGCAGGCGATCCGTCCACATGATGGTCATGGCAGTCATCAGGGCGCCCAAAATCAGGACGGCAAGCACAATTTTGGCCAGGAGTCCCTGCATGGTTGTGATTTCCTTCCCTAGTGCACTAAAATTCAAAACGGCGTTTTGACTGGGAACACTTTCACCCGGAAAGCAATGTTTTTGGAAGATGACATTGTGGCAAAGTGTCCAGCCCGCCCGCTGCGGCAGGTAATGCTCGGAGTTTTCTGGTAGAGGGAAAGTCTCTACGGGACGAGGTCCAGCTCAACAGAAAGTAAAGGCATTACCGAAACGCTAACACATCCGGCGGATCTTGTTGCCGAGCTCGGCGGCATCGGCATGGTCGATAAACAGGCGCGCAGAAACCGAAACCCAATCGGCAAGGTCGGGCAAGTGCGAATGCTGCAACTCTTCCGGCGAAATTTTCAAGTGTTCGCTGAGTTGGCGCAGAATGAACCTGGTCGCAGTCTCCGGCTGCGCAAAACTCGGCTCGACCAGCTTCAAGATTTCCCCGCACAAGGCATTCATGCGGGGAGTGGAAAATTCCTCCGCTGTTTTTTTGCGGGCACGCAGTGACACCGATTTTGCCTGATTTTCCCCCTCCTGCAGCTTGGCGAAATACTCTGTGGCCAGTGCCGTGATGGAGGAATCCAGCAGGTAAAAAATCTGCTCATTCCGGCAGACCACCGCCACGAGCCACGTTTCGAAAATTTTTGCAAAAACCGTGAAGTCTTGAAATTTGAGGCTCAGGGAGTGCAGATCTTGTTCGTGCATGCTGCAGCTTTGCAGCGCCCGGTGCATGGCCGGTGCCATTTCCTGCAGGATGGCATCGGCTGTTTCGGTCAGGCAGGTGATTGCATGAATGTTGGCTAGCTGATCGAGGATGGCGGTGCCCAGAACGCCGTTGAGTTGACAAATTTTTTCGCTCAGTTCAAGCATGCGCTCTCAATGCGAAATGGCATGTTCCAAAATCGAGCTGATTTCTTTCACGGCAGCGCGGCCGTATTCCAGGAATCGTTCAAGTTCCGTATGCGGCCTGAGCGTGACGGCAAGGATGCTGCTGCCGGTGCAAAAGAAGTACAGGATATTGCCGGTGTTTTCCACGAATATTTCCCGCGGTGCACCGTGACCAAGCTTGTGATTGGCTCTACTGACCAGAGCCAGCAACGCCGCAGCCGAGGCCGCCAGTTGCCTGGCAGCCTCCACAGAGGCGAGGGTATGCGCGATGACCAACCCGTCAGGTGTGGCCAAAACAGCGTTGAGCACCTCCGGATCATCGCGGCGCAGCCCCTGAATAATTCGATCCAGTTTTAATCGCTTGCGTATGGCCACAACTGGTCTTTCATAGGTGGTATCATTCCAGCAATTACGTGTGCCATCAGCTCGCGGTCTGCTCACCTGCCAGCAAAAGACGAATTGCTTCGGTGGCCTCCTGAGCAGACAGGTTGATCATGCCCAAATTGGTTTCGGCCGCAAGCCGGAGCGCCAGGACCGCCGTTTTCAAGTTGTACAACACCGTGGCATGCGCTGCGCCCTTTAAATGCAACTCCCGGAATGCGCCATGCTCCAGAGCCGTGGTGGTCTTTGCCCCAAGTTCCAAAAGCGCGCCGCAGACCGTTGCCACTTTTTCGCGCGGGGCGTCAGCGGGAAAGTCGTCTGCGATCAACCTGCCATCAGGAGCAATCAATGCCGCTCCTTCGATGCCAGCATTGTTGTTCCGCAAGTCCTTGAGGATGAGAGTCAGCTCTGCTTTCGTATTCTCAACCATATTCGGCTTGTTGCAAGAAAGGACCCGGTTGTCCCGAGAAAACAGGTGCCGCAGGACGAGCGCTCTTCCCGTTTTCTCGGGACAACACGCTGCAAACTATTTCTGGGGCCGGCTTTCGGCGATCCGTTTGTCGATTTCCATATCCAGCAGGACTTCGACCAGCGCTCGCTTGAAACCCAGGACGTTTTCCAATGATTCGACATAATTGATGAAGTAGCCGTCGGCAATGAGTGTTGCCACCACGTCGGTCACGCGTTTGAAGGCGCCAAAAACGATGATCGCTTCCTTGGGCGTGAAGTCTTCCATGCATTTCGTCAGGAACAGTTGTTGAACCCGACTCGTCATTCCCAGCATGAAATTATTTGAAACCCGGCGTTTGATGTGGATCAAGCCGACAAACCACTGGTGTCGCCAGAACTTGTCATCGATGTTGCCGCTCGTCACTTCCAGATACCAGTTGCGCAAGGTGGTTTCGCGGTCAGGACGCTCACCCTCCTTGAAAACGCCGGCGGTCGGGCCATAGGCGAACAGGGTGTCATAAAATTCCTTGACAATAAAGTCGGCCCACTTTTGTGTTTTGGAAGCGGACTTTTTCAGTATTTGCATGTCTTGTTCTGAGAAGCCCGTCAAAGTTACAGCCTGTTGCAGCGTTTCTTTCATCGTTCAGTCTCCTGAATGGATGGTTCGAGGTGAAGCAATCACCTTTGCCTGTGCAACATTGCCGCGACAGCCCGCACGGCTTGCATGGCACTTTCTTTTTGAACTGCATTGATTGGAAGGATGGGCACCTCTGGCGGCAATGCCAAAGCCGAGCGTATTGTCTCCGGAGGCTGCGCCCGCATCAAATCCTGTTTGTTCGCGCCCACCACGAGCGGCACGGGATGACAGTTGCAAAAGTAATCGAGCATAACACGCGCCTCCTCGAAACTATCGGCATCCGTGCTATCCACCAAAAAGATGAGGCCCTGCATGCCCGTGGCCAAAATTTCCCACATGAATTCGAAGCGTGCCTGTCCCGGTGTGCCGAAAAGATATGCCGTCGCGCCGGGATTCAGCCTGACCATGCCGAAATCCAGTGCCACCGTCGTCATGAGCTTGTCAGATTCCTTCGCCGCGGTGCATGGCACTTCGGTCTGCAAAGTTTTTATGTCGCTGACCGTGCCGATGAACCGGGTTTTGCCGCTGCCAAACGGGCCGGTCACCACGATTTTGAGCGCACGGTTAAACTCCGCCTCGTTGAAATGGGCCGCAAGCGAGGCGCCGGGAGGCTGGATGGTCGTCATGATTTCCTGGGGATAGTTGGTGGCATTCTTTCAAGCCGGGAGGCTGAGCCATTCGTCGATTTGTTTGATCGCCTGCCGGGTCTCGAGGTTCACCAGACCGATATTGGCCTCCCTGCCAACCATCACCGCCAACACGCCATTTTGCATGTCATAAAGGAGGAGCGAGCGTTTTTTCCCTTCTATATGCAGCTCTTCCAGCGTGCCGATTCGCAGGGCCTCTTTGGCATGCTTTGCGAACAGCAGTAATGCTGCAATCACTTCCGCCTGTTCGTCGGTAACTTTCGGATCGCCAAAGTTGTGAGCCACCAGTCGTCCTTGTTTGGAAAACACCCCGAGCCCTTCAATGCCGAAACCATCCTCACACAATTTTTCAAGGGTGTCATCAATCAATTTTTGCGCCCATACCTGACTCACGCTCTTTCTCCTGTATAGGTAATACCTGGATTTTGCAATCAGATTGATCCCCCGTGGGGAACGCCGCTTGGATCGCGACGCTCAACTCCCCGGGGGCATAAAAAATTTTGCAGGCAAGCGTGCGGTCAACTCCGGCAGGGGTGCACTTCACACACGCCATTTCTTCCGGACAACAGCAAATCTGAATACAAAATGCAGGCAGCACAACAGTGCTTCCACCCTCAGTGTCAGGATCCAACACAAACCATCCGCCCACGAAAGCAGTAAGCCCACGGAAAAAGTCATTTCGTGGGCGTCCATTTTTGTGGGAGAGAAGCCGTGACGCCTTCGGCAAACGGGCGAATTTCGCAATCAGGGCTTCTCCACATTCGAAAAAGGTCTTGCTTGACTTTGGGCGGAATAACTCACGGCGCTTTGTGACACGCCATTTATTCCAGGGAGCAGCAAGCTAGCATGCAAAATTCAGATAATTGGGTATAGTGAGATGATGCTCTCCCCTCTATTTTGCGAGAAGTGCCCCGATTCTTTCTGCCACTTTGCGCGCTTCGAAGTTGATGACCCCCTGGGGCGCCTGGCGATCCACCCAGAGGGCCAGCGTCGCTGCATGTTCGGCCAGAGAAAGCATGATTACATGCACTGCGCCACGCAATTGCAAGGCTTCGAGGCCCCCCAAGTCCAGTGTGTCGTCCGCCCGTCTTGCGAGTTCGAGCAGTGTCAGAACCGGGGTCACGGCCCTTATGACTTGTTCACGATGGGCCCCTTGATTCACCAGTACCTCGCCAGTGCTGGTGACCAGCATGGCTTCTGTAATTTCCTCCCGCTCTCCCAGTAAGTGCTCGAGCGCTTCCCTGCATTCCGCCGTGCGGTTTTGGAGGACAGCCGGGTGTTCCCCGGTTTTTCCCGTTTCATCCAGCTTGTTTGCGCGCGTGCTGTGAAAATCACCCGTGGCAAGAGTTGTCGTCGCGGCTTTCGAATCAGCCACACCAACAAGATTATCCCCGTGCCTGTCGGATGAAGAACGTTGATAGCTATTGATTTCTGCCGGTTTCGTCTTTTCAGGAGTGGAAGTCCCTTGGTCCTCATCACTTGTCTGATGAGCCGGAGGAAAACGGGGCTGAACCTCGATGTTTGTTCGGGAGTGAACCGGGGAGTGAATGGATTGGCTCCGCCTTCCTTGATGATCATTGTGAATATTTTTTTGCGCGTGTTCTTGAACGTCCGATCCTGAATTGGCATGACCAGTCGTCAAGCGCTGAGCACGCAATTGATCCCTGTTTTCATCGTCACGCAAGTGCGGTTGATTCTTTTTTAGTGTGTCCGAGGTGACCTCATGGTCTTCCCATCTTGATGTGGTATGGCGCCCTGATCTTCGACGCTTTTGCGGGGCAGGTTTGATCAAAATCCAGCATTCTTTAAGTTCCTCCAGGAGCAGCTTGAGAAGCATCATTTTTTTATTACCTCATTCGACCAGCGCCAGTCGTTATAATGCTCAGTCCAACAGCCCTGCAAGCGAGACGGCATGCGCAGATTCTTCAATCACGGTCTATAAATAGAGGCACCTTTGGGTTTTGCGGAAAAACTGGATGGCGTCCTGAGCTTTGGCGCTTGAGGGAATTTCGGGTTTTCTAAAATTGCACTGTGGCAAGCCCGGTGAGGGTGTTTGCGCATCACCCGTCGATTCCTGGTGCCGTTGCAACGGTTGAAAAATTGCGCGTGCCGCAACGGGTCAGAAATGGGCGGATTTTCATTCGTCCTGTGCGGCCTCTCCGTTGAAAAAGGTGTTCCCTGTTTTCAGATGTTCTGTCGTCACCAATCCCCTGTTGCTGCGGCATGCGTGCCCCGAATCGCAACACGGGACAAAACGTGCGGCCCGGCTACTCCCGCCCGAACGCTTTGGATGTTTGCCATTTATTGGGGCGAAACTATCGTTGACGCAAGGATTTTGGGGTGCAGGGATTTGACCCGCCTGGTTGACAGAGGCGTCGTCAAGATTACGACGGGTACAATGCGCTGGAAATCTCAAATTCTGTTCCCCCTTCTGCGCCCCAAATCTAAAATGATGAATCGCGACGCACCGGCGTGTTTGCCAGGCACGTTGGAAAAGTATGGCAGACAGGATTTCCAGAATTGGCGGGATTAACGCATTTTCGTTTGGGAGTGTGGTTGAGAGGCAGGCGGGAGGGTCCGGGTAAGTGTGCTTATAAATTACCGCGGAGAAACTTTCACGACTGCAAAGATATTGCGTGAAAAACAACCTGTCGGTCTTATCGGGTAGACGAAAGGTCTGTGCACCACGGAGATCAGCGGGTGCATTGCAGCGGGATGGTTTTGTTCGCGGTCTGGCATGGTTGCCGTGGTGTGAAGACCATCGGCGCTCACCGCCGCGCCGCGCGGTGTGGCATGTCTGGAAGGTTCCCAGGAGCGTGGCTGTGGCGGGCAATGAGGCCGGTACGAATCACGGGTGGACACCGCGAGTACAGGATCATGATTGGCGATGTCGTCTCACAAAACGGCCCGGGCATGATCTTCGGTATGTTGTCGCCCCGCGTGGCTAGCGGAAAAAGAGGAAGTCACCCCACCCGGGCTTCAAGTTTTCCAGCCGGGACCGTATCCCGCCCATCTTTGCGGCCTCCCCCCACCGCCAGGCCTGCGCCCCTCAAATCCTGCCACGGACATTTCACAAGCGCGCCACAAACTCATCGAACAGAAATCTCGTGTCCACCGGTCCGGGCGAGGCCTCGGGATGGAATTGCACCCCGCAGAACGGTTTGCGCCGGTGGCGAATGCCTTCATTCGTGCCGTCATTGGCGTTGAAGAACCAGGGCTCCCAATCGGACGGCAGGGTGTTTTCATCCACGGCATAACCGTGATTCTGCGAGGTGATGAAACAACGCTTGCTGCCCACCAGCACGCATGGTTGATTCTGGCTGCGATGGCCGTATTTCAGTTTGAACGTGTCCGCGCCCGCTGCCAGGCCGAGAATCTGGCTGCCCAGACAGATGCCGAAGAGCGGCCGGTCCTGCTCCAGCAGCTTCCGCACAGTGGCAATCGTGGCACTGCACATCTTGGGGTCGCCGGGGCCGTTCGAAATCACCACCCCGTCGCAGCGCTCGCGCTCCACCGGCCAGTCCCATGGCACGAGGGTGACAGTCAACCCGCGGTGGAGCAGGCAGCGAATGATGTTGTTCTTGCAGCCGCAATCGATCACCACCACGTGGCGCGCGCCGCTGCCGTAGCGTTGTGGTTTGGTCACACTCACCTGCGCCACCAGGTTGTCGCGGTTGGGATCGTGAAACGCTTCTATTTCCTCCTCATGGATGAGCTTGCCCAGCATGCTGCCGTGCGTGCGCAACTTTTGTGTGAGCGCGCGCGTGTCGAGGCCGGCCAGTGCGGGCACGCCGTTCGCCTTCAGCCAGGCATCGAGCGACTGGCGGGCGCTCCAGTGGCTGAATTCGAGCGAATGCTCCGCCACCAGCAAGCCGGCGATTTGGATGCGCGCCGATTCAAAAGGGGAATCGAGGCCGGCGGCCGCCACGCTGGCGGGCACGCCGTAATTGCCGATGAGCGGGTAGGTGAGTGTAAGAATTTGCCCTCGATAGGAGGGATCGGTGAAACATTCGGGGTAACCGACCATGCCGGTATTGAAAACGACTTCGCCGGCGACCGAAGCCTTGGCACCGAAGGCCGTGCCGGTAAAGACACTGCCATCTGCCAGAACAAGTTTTGCATTCATCGAAAAATTCCGCTGCCTGAAATCAAGACGCCAGCCTGCACACGCGCACGGGCGACTGCCCCGGTGCCTGCCGGCGAGGTGATGGCAGAGGCTGTGCAAACAGCCGGGCCATGTTAAAACAGAGTGTAAATGAACGGCGCCAGCGCCGACCCTTCGGTGAGCACGATCAGCAGACTGAGCGCCAGCAGCACGACCACAATGGGCGCCAGCCACCATTTCTTGCGCACCCGCATGAACTCCCAAAACTCGGCGAGAATTGACAGTTTGCTCATGGCAGGCTCCGTGAAAATGTTCGACCTCATATTGTTGCTGAACAGCCATGCCGGGAGGCCGGGGCGGGAAATATTTCTTCGCCCGGCTGCGGCTTGCCGGCCGTGTCTTCCCGGCCTGCAGATGTCCCTCAGGTGTTTCTGGCCAGGAGGTAAAAATAAACCAGCGGCGCCACCAGCATCTCACTGTCGAAGCGGTCGAGGATGCCGCCGTGGCCCGGAATGAGATTGGAGGAATCCTTCAAGCCGGCGTCGCGTTTGAACAGTGATTCCACCAGGTCACTCATTTGTCCGAACACGCCGATGATCACACCGATGACCACGGCATCCGGCACGGTCAGCTCCTTTACGAAGGTCCGCTGACAGGCGAGCGCCGACAGAATCGCAAAAACAAAGCCGCCCACTGCTCCCGCCACGGTTTTTTTCGGACTGACACGCGCGAACAGTTTGCGTTTGCCGAAATACAGGCCCACGAAATAGGCGGCGGTGTCGCAAATCCAAATCACTGCAAAGATCATGATGACCCAGGTGCCGGCCGCATGGTAGTCGCTGCCGGTCAGGCGGGGCAGTTCCCGAATCGCCACGAGAAACGACAGCAGGCCGGCCACATAAACCATGCCGAAAACTGTGATCGCAAGATTGTGCAGCGGGCCGCTCTCGCCGGTGGGCCGGGAGAACAGCTCCACGACCAGCAGCGCCACCACCACCGCTGTGAACCACAGCCACAGCAGGTCGCCGTAGCCGAAGTAGATGGCCACCGGCAGGGCCACGCCGCCCGCCATGCCGAGCCAGCGCTGCGGCCGTGCCTGCTTGTGCCGGGCCAGGTCATAAAATTCGTACAAGCCCAGCCCAACCACCAGGGCGATGAACAACAGAAAGAACTGCCGACCCACCCAAATCGCCGACACGATCAGCGGAATGCAAATCAGGCCGACCACCACGCGCTGTCCCAAATTGTGCCAATCCAATTTCCTGCCTCCCTTCCGCACATTTTCACAAAGAACGAAGCCGTTTTGAAACAGAGGGGACACCTGCCCGGGGTTGTTTGGATGGCTGGCGTGCAAAACATGAGCTTTGCACGTTGACCGTCAAGTTGCAACCCGCAACGAGTATGGCCCGCCGCCGCTTCACCGCTGCAGCCGGCCGCGCAACGCCGCAATGCTGCCCAGGCCTTTGGCCGCCAGATAAGCGCGCAATCCCTCCGCCACTTGCACGGCGCTGCGCGGATCGACAAAATTCGCCGTGCCGATTTGCACCGCAGTGGCACCCACCAGAAAGAACTCCACCGCATCCTGCCAGGTGCGAATGCCGCCCATGCCGATCACCGGAATGCGCACCGCATTGGCCGCTTCATACACTTTGGCAAGCGCGATCGGTTTGATCGCCGGCCCGGAATAGCCACCGACAACCGTGTTCAGGCGCGGCCGCCAGGTTTCGATGTCAACCGCCATGCCGGTGACGGTGTTGATCAGGGATACGGCATCGGCACCTGCCGCCTCGGCCGCCTGCGCAATCTCGCTCACGCGTGTGACATTGGGCGTGAGCTTGGGAATCACCAGCCGCTGCGTGAGGCGGCGAATGGCGGCCGTGGCGGCCGCGGTGACCGCCGGTTTCTGGCTGAATTCCAGGCCGCCCTCCTTCACGTTGGGGCAGGAGAAATTCAATTCGTAGCCGGCAATACCCTCCTGTTCTTCGAGCACGGTCACGACTTCCTGGTATTCCTCCAGCGTGCGGCCGGCGACATTGACGATGATCACGCCGGCATGGGCCCGGAGAAAGGGAAGTTTTTCCGTGACAAAGCTGTGCACGCCGACATTTTGCAAGCCGATGGAATTGAGCAGGCCGGCGGGCGTTTCACACAACCGCGGCGGGGGATTCCCCGCACGCGGTGTGGCACCGATTGACTTGGTCACGATCGCGCCGATGGTGCGCAAATCCACCAGCTCTGCCGCTTCCTGGCCGTAGCCAAAGGTGCCAGACGCCACGAACACCGGCGTGGCAAACTCCACCCGGCCGATGTGAATCTGCAGGGGGTTCATGAATAGCGTATGCGATCCGAGTCGAAAACCGGCCCGTCCAGACAGGCGAGCCAATATCTGCCGAACTGTTGCACGCCCTGCGCCGGCTCCAGATTGCAGCCCATGCAAATGCCGAAGCCGCACCCCATGATGGTCTCCACTGCGACTTGCGCCACGAGATTGGCCGCGCGGCACCGTTCCGCCACGGCAGCGAGCATGGCCATGGGGCCGCAGGCATACACCTGGCGGCCGGTCGCGGTGGCCGGCTGCGCCAGCCAGTGCTGCAACAAAGCGGTGACAAAGCCGTGATGGCCGGCGCTGCCGTCGTCCGTGGCAACGGCCACGCGGCCGCCCAGGCGCTGCAATTCCTCCGCACCCCACAGCTCCGCTGCCGTACGGCAGCCGATCAACGCCTCGAAAGAGAAACCGCGCTGTTGCAATGCCGCCGCCAGCATCGGCATGGGCGCGATGCCCAGGCCGCCGGCAACCAAAGCGATGCTGCTGGCGTGCTCCGGGAGGCGAAATCCCCGGCCCAGTGGACCCAGCACGCTCAACACCGTGCCGGCGCGATGGCTGGCGAGCAGGCGCGTGCCGGGACCAATCGCTTTCCACAAAATGGTGAAGTGGCCCTGCTGGCGATCGACCTGGCATACGCTGAACGGCCGGCGCAACAACGGGATGAGCTGCTCCACCGGCCGGGTCTGCGTTTGAATGTTGACAAACTGGCCGGGTTGCACCACGGCCGCGATCGCGGGTGCGTGCAGGCGCATCAAAAAAATGCCCCGTGCCACTTCGTGGTTGGCAATCACGGGGCAATCATAAATGCCTGGGTGCGGGGTAGCCATCATCACCGGCCGTTCGTGCTTCCGTCCTTTCCTGCGAATTTCACCAGCGGGGAGGAACATCATCCATGTTCTGTTCCTCTTCCTCCTCTTCTTCCTCCTCCTCCTGTTGTTGTGGCGGTGGCACCTCCGGTGGTGGCCTGCGCTGCTGCTTGCGTTCCAGAGTTGGTGGTTGCGGAGGAGGCCCTGCCTGGCGATCCTGCTCGATGCGGGCACGCAAACTGTCGCTGGCGGCAGGATTGCCCGCCGCCGGTGCCGGGGTGGTTTCCGCGCCGGTCATCTGTTTTTCGAAAGCGGTGACTTTCTTGCGCACCTTGTTGGAATAGGAGGAGCTGGGAAATTTTTCGAGTAATTGCTTGTAGGCGGCATAGGCCTGGGCGTTGTCAGTGAGCTTGTTCTCATAAAGCCAGCCGATGGCAAACAGGGATTTCGATCTGATCTCCTCGTCTTCCTGTTGTTCCACGAGATCCTGCAAGAGCCGAATGGCGGTTTGCGGATCGCCGCCGGAGAGCCAGAGCGATTCGGCCTGCTGGAATTTCTCCCGCGCCGAAGAGGTGGTTTGTTCCGCGGCAGCGCGCACGCCCAGCCGCCGGCGTGCCTCGCGACCGTGCCGGGTGTGGGGATATTTTTCCGCCAGCACGTGCAGCAGACTGTCGCGCAGCGCCAGTCCAGTGGAATCCTGCGCGGCCTTGAGCAATGCAAGTGCATAAAGCGCGGCGGCCGCAGCCTCGGTGTCGTGGTAATCACGCGCCACCGTTTCATAGATATGGAAAGCCGAGTCCGGCATCTCGAACTGGTAGTAATACAGCTCCGCGAGATTGATTTGGTTGTTGGCCATTTCGGCGCGCAGTTTGGCGGGATCGCTGGAGCGCGCGAGCTTTCTGGTGGGCAGGCGCCGGATCGACGCGCGGGAGCTTTGGTGACTTTCCCGGGTGCGCTCTGCTTGCGGCTGGCCGGCCGGGCTGGCGGGGGATTGCTGCTGCAACCGCAGCAGGCTGAGCGCACTGTTCAATTTCAGCAAATCATCGATGGCTTTGGAGCGCTGTTGTGCGGCCGTGGCATATTCCGAGCGGCTGTTCTCGCTGCGCACCTTGTCGAAGAATTCTTTGGCCCTGGCATAATCATGGCGCTGGCGCTGATACAAATCACCCAGCACGAAATAGGCGGCCGCCGAGGCCTCGGTGCGCTTGTCATTGGCGGTGATCAGCGCGAACAGCTCCTCCGCTTCTTCCACCCGGCCCTGGCGCAGCTTGCACTCCGCGATTTCGAAACGCACCCACGCCAGGTTTTTGTGCGTGCTGAATTCCTTTTGCATGCTGTTCAATTTGAGCAGCGCCTTGTCGTAGCTGCCGTCGGCTTTGAGCGCACGTGCGAAGGCAAGACCGGCGTTGAATTTGACGTCCAGATCAACATCCTGCTTGCCGGCTTGATAGTAGGCCTTGGCGGCCTCGTGATAGTGCTTGAGCTTGAAACGGCATTCGCCCCAGCGCAGGTAGGCCGCGACGCGCAACTTCTTGTCGGAGAGGCGCTTGGCCGCCGGCTCGAACAGCCGTGCGGCGGGCTCATACTGCTCCTGGCGATAGTAAATCTCCCCGAGATGGTATTGCGCGCGATGGAGAATGTCGCCCTTTTTGCGGTCGTTTTGCAGTTCCTTGAGCACGGCTTCGGCGTTGGTGAAGTCCTCCTGCTCGATGTAGGTGCGCGCTTTCCACAAAAGGGCGGGCGCTACCAGCTCGCTTTGGGGAAAGAGCGTGATCAGCTCGTTGAACTTGCGCAACGCCTGGGGATACTCCTGCTTGTGGAAGAAACACTCGCCCAGCATCAGCAGGGTGTCGTCCACGTATTTGGAGTTGGGATAGACCTGCAGAATCTTCGAGCCTTTCTCGATCGTCTTGTCGAACTTTTGAATTTCGGCCGCAGTGGGCTTGTCCACCGTGGCCGGCCGGCGTTTGTGCTCTTCCAGGGCTTCCTTGTAAAGCCGTTGGGTGTTGTAGTAGGTGTTGAAATAGGCGCATCCTGCAAGATGGCACAGGGCAACCACGGCGGCCGGCAAAAAGCGAATCTTCATTGTGTTGAATATCGGCGACAGATTTTCCTGGCGAAGTTGTTCACACCGACGCGGTGCTGCCAGCGCCTGCGCCGGAGAGGGCGGCAAGCAGTGCCGGCAGGATTTCACCCGCTGGTCCCTGCAAAAACCAATGCGCTTGCGGCGTCAACGGTGTTCTCTCGGGATTGATCTCCACTAAGGTGGCGCCCGCCGCCCGCGCGACATGGGGCAATTGTGCCGCTGGGTAGACCACGGCGGAAGTGCCGATCGCGAAAAAGATCGTGCACGCCTCCGCGGCATGAAAGGCCCGCTGCAATACGGCGGCCGGCAATTCCTCCCCAAACCACACCACCGCCGGCCGGCGCAAACCGCCACAGCCGCAATAGGGCAGCCCCTCGCGCCAAATCTCGGTCGCGCCCTCCGCCTGCACACCGCATTGCAGGCAGCGGCTCTCCCGCAGATTGCCGTGCAGCTCGATCACCTCCCGTGACCCCGCCTGTTGATGATAGCGGTCAACGCATTGGGTGATCAGAGTGAATTGCTGCACCTGCCCGGCCAATGCCACCAGCGCGGCATGTCCGGCATTGGGGTGATGCTGCGCCACCTGCTCCCGGCGGTGACGGTACCATTCCCACACGAGCCGGGGATCACGCTGGAAGGCTGCGGGGGTGGCCAATTCCTCGGCGCGATGATTGCGCCACCAGCCGCCCGGGCCGCGAAAGGTCGGCAAACCGCTTTCCGCCGAGATGCCGGCGCCGGTCAAAACAGCCACGCGTGCGGTCCGGTCGAGTTGTGCCAGCAGTTTGTCATCGAAAGGCAACATTGTCAAACAGGAATGCCGCGCGCCTGTGTCCACAGCCCTGCCTGCAATCGCCGCGTTCAGTTGCGACCGCGGGGAGTGTTGCAGCAGTCGCCCTCAATGGAGAGCCGGCCGGCTCCGGTTCCGCGGCGGCAAAAGGGTTGCAACAACATTCTCCGGCAGCCAGACGGTCATGGCGGTGTGACCGCCGGCACAAGTGACTTGGCCATGTGCACCAGCGGCAGCGAGGTGCCATCGGGTGTGAGATGAGCGAAGCGTGCCACGGCGACATATCCCATGGCCGCGTAAAGCGGCTCCCCCGGCAGCGTGGCTGCCAGTTCCATGCGTGAAAAACCGGCGGCGCGGGCGGCCTCTTCACACGTTTGGATCAGGAGCCGGCCGATGCCCCGTCGTGCATATTGCGGATGCACGAAAAAAGCCCTGATGCGCGCGGCCTCGTGCGCGGGATCAAGCAGCGGATCCTCGTCCGCCTTCATTTGATCACCACCAAACAGCGTCTTCCTCCTGCTCCAGCCGCCACAACCAACCAAATCACCGTTGCCGAGCGCGACATAGTAGGTGCCGTCGGCAATCAACCGGCTGTCCACCCCGAAGACGTATCGGATCGCGCTTTCGATCTGTTGCGGCGTATACCAACCCTGACTAAGGGCGCGTGCCGACAGCGGGATGAGAGCTTGCAGGGCGGGGATGTCACTGCTGGCCGCCGCGCGTATGCTGATTTCCATGGTGTATCTCCGGATGCCACTCCCGCCGCAGGCCGGCTGGGCAGCGCAAGATACAAAATCCGCCGTCCTTGTCAAACCAAGATTGCGGTCCGCCGCCGCAATCTTGCCGCGGCGTCAGGGGTTCATGAGTTTTTGCAGCGCTTCGAGCTTTTGGCGCGCCTGCTCCCGATACTGCCGCGATTGCGCGTGATCGGGGTTGAGGGCGAGCACGCGATCCCACTCTTTGATGGCGTTGTCGTAGTCTTCATTGGCATAATGGCTCAGGCCGCGGTTGAAGTGTTGTTCGATGACGAGATTGAGCTGGCGCTGTGCGTTGTCGAGATAGCGCTTGGCCTCGGCATGATTGGGATCGCGGGCGAGCACGCGGTCGAACAGCTCCATCGCCTGCAAAAACTGGCCGCGGTTGTAGTAGCGCTCACCCTGCTCATACAAATCCTTGAGGTTGATCATTGACAGGGCTTCATTGCGCTTGCTGATGGCGAATTTGTTGGCGGGATCGAGGTCGAGCACGCGTTCGAAGGCCTCCACGGCGCGCTGCCACAAACGCGCATCGAAGAGAGACATGGCGTTCCGCATCAAACCCTCGATGCGGGTGCGCCTGGCCTCGGCGAGGCGCTGGCGGTAGGCCGCGGCTTCGCGATGGCCGGGCGACATGTCGAGAATGGCATCGAAATGCTCGGCGGCGGCGGCGAGGTCGCCCTGCTGAAAGGCCCGCTCGCCGGCCTGCATGCGTGCCGCGATGAATTCATCGATGCGGCCCTGCAGCGCCTGAATCTCGTGGCGGGCGGCATCGTAGTCCGGGTCATTGTTGAGAATCTGGCGGTAGAGATTGTAGGCGGTGAGATATTGCCGGCGCTGCTGCCAGCGCTGTGCCTGCGCGAACAGTTGGTCATTCTGCTTTTTCTGCTGCGCCAGACCGGCGCGCGCCTTTTCCATGGTGGCGAGCGCCTCCTCGTGTTGCGGCGCCAGGCTGAGTGCCTCTTCGAACGCCGCGATGGCTTTGCGGTAGTTCTTCTGGCTGTAGTAGCCCAATCCGCGCAGGAAAATCTCCTCCGCCTGTTTGGCGCGTATTTCCCGGAGCTGCGCCAGATAGTGTTCCACGCGCGGGTAGTTGGGGCGGACGAGCAAAATGTTGTCGAAGGCCTTGTGCGCGACTTCGTAATTGCCGGCTTCGAAGGCCTGCACGCCGCGGGTGTAGAGCTGGTTGAGATAAATGTCGAGCCGCGGCTGCAGCACGGCCAGCCGGTTGCGCGCGTGCGGGTGGCGGCGGTCCATTTTCAGCACCTGCAGATAATTAAGCGCGGCACTGATGTACCAGTGCTTGTGCTCATAGGCGCGTGCCTCGTCGAGCAGCGTGCGAATTTGCCGGTCTTCGGATTCGACTTTGATTTGCAGGGCGCGCAGCAGCTGCTGCAGCCTGGCATCCTCCGGCTCATAGACGTGATAGTGCCGCATCTGGCGCAGTGCGGCGCGATAGTTTTGCGCCTCCGCCAGCCTGGTGCCGGCCTCGTAATGCTGCTGCGCCCGGCTCACCGGATTGGGCCCCAGCCGCATGCTCATGCCGCCGCGCACGTGCGCATCCGCGAAAGAGTAGGTCAGGTCAAAGGCAGAGCGCTCGCTGAGCAGCGCCAGCCCCACGGCGCTGCGCCGGCTCTTGAAATCGACCAGGGAGGAATAGAGCGCAAAATTGGGAAGGACAGGCACCGCCAAGCCCAGCCGCGCGAAGGGCTCTGCCTCCTGCCATTCCAGGGAGGCAAACAGGGCCGGCGCGCGTTTCGCGGGGCGCAGCGCCATGCTGCTTTTGTAATAGGTTCGCAGGCGTCGCTCCCCCAGGGCAATATCGCTGGCCTGCAGCGACAGCGCAAAGCGATAGGGCGGTAGTGGCGAATTGAAGGCGACGGGACTGCCCAGCTCCTCGGAGACCGGCAAACGGCCGCTAAAAGGATGCAGAATGAAACCAACGGTGGCGGTGGTGAAAGTTTCCGCCCTGGTCTGCGGGCCGCTGCGGTTGCCGTGCAAAGACAGTCCGAACGAGAAGAAAGGCGTCCAGGTCTTGCCCCAGCCCAGGCTCAAGCGTTCGAGTTCGCGGCGGCCATCGGACAGCTTCATCACGGTGAGACCGAAGCCGCCGAGCGCCGGCCAAAATCCGGCGGCGCCCGCGCTGGAAAGGGTGAAGGCTTGCTCGAGGCTCAAGGCAAATTGCGCCTCGCGCAGCGCGGACAGCAGAGCGGGATTCCATGCCGCTGCCAGGGGGTCGGGTGCGGCAACGAGGTGTGCGCCACCCAGACCGATCATGCGTGCCGCACGGCCGTCATTGTCAAACAGAGCTTGCGCCGGCAGGGTAGTGCCCGTCAGCAGGAAGGCCAGCACCCCCACGACCTTGACAACGCCGTTGCGCACGGCCTGCCGCCGGCGGCGGTCTTTGGGGAAGCACACTCTCACAGCTCGTCATCCCTTTCGTAACCGATTTCGCCGATTTCCACTGGTTTGCTGCGCCCCTTGACCACGATCGAGTCCAGGCGGTTGATGATGTAGGCGCCATTCAAGCTGTGGGCGATGTTGTACTCGGCGATGATCTGGCCGCTGCGGGCGAGATTGCACAGGCGGTTGGCAATGTTGACCACGTCGCCGATGACAGTATAGTCCATGCGGTTCTTCGAGCCCATGTTGCCCATCACCGCCAGGCCCTGATTGATGCCGATTCCCAGCTCGAACGTCACCTCGCCGGCGGCGCGGCGCTGGCGGTTGAGCTCCTTGACGGCCCGCTGGATTTCGGTGGCGGCCCGCACCGCCTCTTCGATCATGCGCGGCCCCTGAAACACCGCCATGATCTGATCGCCCATGAATTTGTCCACCACTCCGCCATTCGCCTCGATGATGCGGGTCTGCAGATCAAAATAGATGTTGATGAGTTTGACGATTTGCTCGGGCTCGGAATCCTCCGCGATGGCGGAAAAGTTGCGAATATCGGAAAACAGGATGGTGACATTGCGGCGCTCGCCCTCATAGGGCTCAACCCGGTGACCGCCGCGCTGGTGGATCATCTGCACGGTGAGTTTGGACAGGAATTTCTGCATCTGCAGTTTTTCGCGCAGATGGATGATCATGTTGTTGAATTCGCGCGCGAGCTGGCCCAGCTCGTCATTGCTGCGCGGCTGCAGGCTGACCTCCAGGTTGCCATTGCCGACCTCGCGCGCGGCGCGTGAGAGCGCGTGGATCTCGTCCACCATCTTCTGCGCGAAGAAATAGATCACCCACACCGACATCACGATCACCAGCGCCGCCATCGCCAGAATGCGGCGCTGGGTGTGAATGATCGGCTCGGTCAGCACCTGCCTGGCAAAGCCGACACAGCCCACCCCCAGCAGCGGCTTGCGTGCGGCGCCGGCATCCATGCGCGCCGTGATGGGATAGTAGAATTCGTAGTAGGAAGCATCCTCGCGCACCGTCACCGTTTCCTGCCGCGCCAGGGCCTCGAGCGTGGCCGGCGGCAGAACCAGACCGGTCTTGATGGAATCCGAAGTCGCAATCAGGGCGCCGGTGCGGTCGAAAATCAGGATGTATTGCAGACCCTTGACGCCCATCTGGCGCGTCCGGGTCACTTCGAGCTGCACTTCGGTGCGGTTGTTGAGCAACAGGCTGCTGTAGATGCTTTGGCTGAGTTTTTTGAGCAGGTAGGTGCACGTCTCCATGGTCGCGTTGTCCAGCACGCGACGCTGGATCGGCAGGATGAGCGCACTGAAGAACACGATCACCATCACGACGATGATGGCGATGTTGATGCTGAGCTTGTATTTGATCTCAAGCCCGCTGAAGAACTCCAGCACGCCGGCAACAAGGCGCTGCCACCAGTTTTGCGGTTTCTTGAGCGCTGGCAACCCAAACTCTCCTTACGCGCCGGCCGTCAGCAGCCGATTGGCCTCCTCTGCCGGTCACGGCGCGAGATCTTCGACGGTGATCTCCGCTTTGGGCAGCGGCGGCACCTGCGTGCGCAGATACCAAAACAACCCGCTCAGCGCCAGCAGCAGGATGACAGACCGCCACACCGGGAGGCGACGGGCAGCCGGCGCTGAAAACCGGCGTGGCCCTGCCCGTGGGGCGCTGACTGGGGGTTCAAGCTCAACCGAGCGTGATTGCAGAAAACGAGGCTGGTATGCGAAAACACGTGGTTTGCGCGGCTTTGGCAAAAGCACCATCCAGCGATTCTCCGCGTCGCGATTTTTTCTGTCGGAAGACTGTCTTGCCCGGCCGGGCGCAAAAAAAATTAGGGGCAAAACGACGTGGTCGCATTCCCCTAAGCTTCACCGCGAGTTGCCTGTTGAAACGGACGTGGAGGCCGGCAAGGGCTGTTCGGCAAAATTGTTGCGGCAAAGTAACCAAATCCCCGCTCAGAGTCAAGCCTCATTTCGGCGCCTGCCACGAAGGTGCGACAGCGCCGGCGTGGAGCGCAGCGTTTTTCCTGTTGCTCACGAGCGCGGCGCTGGCTATATTGCGCCCTGCAAAAGCAAAAAACATGCTCGATCTCAAACCTTCACAAGTGCAGGCATGCCTGGCGGCCATGGCGGGACGGCGGATTGCTGTTTTCGGCGATTTCATGCTCGACCGCTACCTCTGGGGCGAAGTGTCGCGCATCTCACCGGAAGCACCGGTCCCGATCGTCGATATCTCCGGCGAAACCGAGCAACTGGGCGGCGCGGCCAATGTTGCCAACAATCTCGCCTCACTCGGCGCCATTCCCCATCCCATCGGCGTGGTGGGTGACGACAGCGCCGGCAGCCGCCTGCTCAACCTGATGCAGGAAGCCGGCTTCCCGGTCGCCGGCATGCTCACCGACGGCAGCCGGCCCACCACCCTGAAGACCCGCATCATTGCGCACAACCAGCACGTTGTGCGCATCGACCGCGAATCCCGTGCCCCGCTTGGCGAGAGCATGCAGGACAAGCTGTTCGCGCACCTGTGTGATTTGATGCCACAACTGGACGGCCTGGTGATCGAAGATTACAACAAGGGTGTGATCGTCCAGCCCCTGCTTTCCCGTTTGATCGCGCTCGCCCGCGAGCGGAATTGCCTCATCACCGTCGATCCCAAATTCAACCACTTCTTCGACTATCGCGGCGTGACGCTGTTCAAGCCCAACCGCAAAGAGACGGAGGAAGTGCTGGGCACCAAATTGCATTCCGAAGAGGAACTGCGGCGCGCCGGGGAATTGCTGCTGCACCGCCTGGCCTGCCGTTACGTGCTCATTACCCTGGGCGCCGAAGGCATGGCGTTGTTTCGCGGTCCGGGTGACATGCTGCGCATCCCGACGCGCGCCCGCAAGGTGCATGATGTCTCCGGCGCCGGCGACACCGTGATTGCCACGCTCACGCTCGCCCTGGCCGCGGGTGCCGATGTTCTGGAGGCGGCCACCCTCGCCAATTACGCCGCCGGCGTGGTGGTCGCGGAAGTCGGGGCCGTGCCCATCGACAAGAAAAAGCTCCTCGCCACAATTGCCGAGCATCTGCAATGGGAAGACTGATCGCTCTGGAGGAACTTCTGGAATTGCGCGCGGCCTGGCGTCGCGACGGCAAGCGCATGGTGTTCACCAACGGCTGCTTTGACCTGCTGCATCGCGGACATGTGGAGTATTTGCAGCAGGCCGCTAGGCTGGGGGATTTCCTGGTCGTGGGACTCAACTCCGACGAGTCGGTGAGGAGATTGAAAGGCGAGGGGCGGCCGATCGTGCCGCAGGAGGATCGCGCCACGATTCTTGCCGCACTGGCATGTGTGGATTACGTGGTTTATTTCGAGCAGGACACCCCCGCCGAGCTGATTCACCGCCTGCGCCCCGAGGTGCTGGTGAAAGGGGCCGATTATCAAATCCACGAAATCGTCGGCCATGAGCTGGTGCAGGCCGCCGGCGGCCAGGTCGTGCGCATCGCCCTCACGCCCGGACGCGCCACCCGCGACGTGCTGGCCACTATATTGGAGAGATTTTGCCACCAGCACGAACAAAAACGGCAGGCAAACAAACACACCCCGCCGCGGGAGTGAGACGTCTGGATGCGCCTTGATCAAACGGCGACCTCCCGCCCGGCCCGGCCGCTGCTGCCAAGCGTGACTCAGCGGCCGGGATTGATCCAGCGCTGCCAGTCATCATCGGACAGCTCGCCGCGCGCAGTGGAATGCACCAGGCGAAATTCCCCCCAGTTGCTGACATCCACAAAGATGAACACCACCCCGCCCTGAATCTCGAAGTAGTGCCAGATCTGATATGGCCGGTTCTCGCTGCTGCTGGGGAAGCGCTCGACTTCATCCGGCTGGCCATAGAGCAGCAACACGCGCCCCATGTCGGTCTGCCAGCCCTTGCGCAAACCTGAAAAGCTCTCATTGGCGAAGCGCACGCGCCGGAGATAGTCCTCGCGGAATTCGTTCTGCGGGGTTTCCGGTGTCTGGTCGCGAGTTTGCCAGAATTTGGCGATGAAGGCCCGCTTGCCAGCCACATCGAGCGCGGAGAAAATTTTCACGTCATCCGTGGAGGCGAGGTAGCGCATGGTCTTGAATTCTTCATCCAGCTCGCTTTCGGGAACTTCGCGGTAGAGATTCAGCAGGTAATCGTAGCCGGCGGCTTGCGCCGATATTTGCGGCTGCGGCCGAACCTCCTCCCGGTAAACGTAAAACCTCTGGCGGCCGGTGGCCTTTTGCCGGCTGGCGTGATCCGTGACCTCCACCTCCAGCACATAGGCGCCCGCACTCAAGGCCATCACGTTGAAGCCACCCACCTCCACCAACTGTCTGCCATTCACCGGCCGGTGGCGGACCGGCAGCGTCTTGATCTCGCGGCCCTGATCATCCAGCACGCGATAGCGCACGGAGTAAGTGCTGTCGCTGGGGAAGGTCAGGTTGTAGATTTCGGCATAAGTATAAAGCATCGCCATGGCCGCGCCATAGGTGCGGCCGGGATTCGGAATGACGGTGTGGTTGTTCTTGTAGAAACGCGAGCGCGTGGTGTCACGCATGATGCGGGAGGCGACCTCCAGATCGCTGAGCGCGAGCTGGCCGGCGGCGTAAGGCTCCACCACCAGCCGGAACGACCGCGTGCCGGAACGCCCGGAGCGCGGGTCGCTGACGCTGACCGTGACATTGTAGCTGTTGACCGGCAATTGGAAGCCGGCCTGGGTGCACAACACCTGTGAGGGCCTGATCTCGGCGGAATCCGCGGCGATGGTGTGTTCGACCCAGCGGTAATCGATGACCTCGCTGTCGCCCACGGCGACGGTGACGCGCGACTCGAAGGAGGCGAGCAATTTTTCGTCCGCGGCAACAAACTGCAGGCGGTTGCGCGCCACGGCAATGTACACCTCCACCAGGGCGACGTGATCATTCATGCGGAAGCGCGCAAAATCCACCTCGAAAGGCAGGGTGGTTTCCCCGGTCGCGGCAACGGCCGACGGCAGCCCGCCGGTCAGCACGGCAGCCGCCAGCAAAATTCGCAAATTCAGTTTCATGATTTTCACACGCGCCGATCAGAGACGCTTGGAGTGAGAGAAGATTTTTTCCTGAAACCTTGCCACGCCCCTCCGGGCGCCGCTTCGCCCTCCTGCTTCACAGCGCCGCGCGCAGCGCTTCCAGATATTGAATCGCCCCGGCCAATTCGTGCAAAAACGGACTGCCGGCCTCGCGCATGAGATGCAGCCCGAGATCATCACACGCCTTGAGGATGAAATGCGAGGCCACGTCCTCGGGACGGGCAAGATAGGCCGCGGCATAGCCTGCAAAATTGCGCCACCAGCCCTGGCGATCGCGGCCAAACAAGGCCAGGGTTTCGTCAAAGATCAAAGCAGCCAGGGCAAAGGGCGTCACCGGCCAGCGCCGGCCGTCCGGCATGTGGGCCACCAGCGTGTCGCCGTCCCACTCGAACACCGGCGCGGTGAACGAGGAGATTTCCGGCAACAACAGCATGATCTCGGGATGCAGATGCGTCCACCTGCCGAAGCGCACCAGAATGCGGGCTTCCCACAGCCGCCGCAGCGCGCGGTTCTCACGGCGCGAGGGCTGGAAATCCTCCGGCAGCCGCGCCGTGGGCCAGTAGAGTTTCAGCCGCAACCGTTCCGTTTCCTCGCCGCCACCGAGAAACAGGCCGAGCAGAAGCTGCACCGGCCATTCCACCTGCCGGGTGCCATACCAGGCAATCAGCTTGTCGTCGCGCAGCGTGCGATAGAAGAGATGCGCGTCCGCAAAAAAACGGCTGGCAATCAATTCGGCCTTGCCGGAGCGCACCACGCGGCGCCAGAGCCACAACCGCAGTTGCTCGCGCTGGGCGGCGTTGTCATGGCGGGCTTGGGCGGCTGCCAGCAGGGCTTTGAATTCAGCGGCCTCGGAAGATGATGGTTTCTCCGGCAGGCCCTCCCACACGCGCTGCGCCGCAACGGCCCACTGCGTCGCAGGCAGGCGCAAACAGCGGCAGAGTTGTGTGAACACCGCTTCTGCGCGGCCGTGTTGCGCTGCCTCGGCAACCTCTTCATACAAGCGGTGCGAACGCGCCAGCAGCGGCAGCTCGTTTTCCCGCCAGATTTTGTGAAGCAAGGCGTCCTGTTCCATGTCCTCCTGCGCGGGTTGGTCCGCGGCAATCATCATGTCAAGCGGATGACAAATGGCTGCAGGGTAACAAATTTGCGCTTTATTTGCAAGGACAAAGGCGGAAAGCATCGCCTGCCGGGCGCGGCGGCCAGCGCTCCTGCTGTGTCCACCGCGCAGCGAATTCGGCAGAACGTTCATGTGCGCGCCCGGGAAAGGGAAACGCGCACCGAAACAGCTTTGTTTTCTGTGCGGGCAACTGAAGCCGGCCCGCGCACGGCTGCCTGCCGCGCCTCAAACTTTGCGATAAGCCGTGCTCACCGTGAGGGTGGCATCGGGCAGGGGGGCCAGTTGATAATCACCGAACAGCAGTGGCTCCAGGCGGTGCAGGCAGAGAAAGAGGCGCAGCGCCAGGCCGCGAATCTCCAGCTCCGAATGGGCACTGGCGCGCATCTCGATGAAATGCCGCCAGGCACGCACATTGCCGGTCACCACCACGATGGTCTCGGTTTCGTTGGGCAGCAATGCCCGCGCGGATTGATTGACTTTTTTGCGCAAATCGGTCGCCGCCTCGGCGGAGAGCAGGGCCGTGCCCGCCTGCTGCGCGGCGAGCAGGCGCGCGGCCAGGGCATGATATTCGGCATGGCTGCGATCGATGCGCTGCAGGAACTGCTGGTGCAACGCGCCGCCATCCTGAAACTCCGGCCGCTCGACAAAGCGCAACACCCGCCCCGAGACGTAGCGCTGCGACAACTGTGAGTAACCAAAGCCGGCACGATGGCGGATCAGCTCATGCGTCAGGCTGCGGGAAATGCCGTAGAGCAGAAAGGAATAAGTGGCGTGCTCCAGCACTGAGCCGTGCCCGCTGCTCAGCAGGTTTTCAAAATAGCGGGCCGCCTGCTCGTTGCGTGTGCGCTTCGGTCCGAAACTGGCGTAACAGGTTTGTCCGGCGATTTTGCACAATTGCGCGCCAGGCGCCAGCGGCTCGGGGTCGTCGAGATACTGGTCAAATTGCAGGTTGGCATCAAAGCCCGCCAGGAAGGCCCGCAAACCCGCCAGTTTGACCTGCGGCCGGGACACCAGCACCACGCCCGGCTGTGTCAAATAGGGCGTGCCGGCCGGCGAATGCCGCACCGGCGCATGCATCACCGTGAAGCCATCCTCCAACACCCCGCCCCATTCCGTAAAAAGCTGCTCCGGCGTCACTTTCGTTTGCCTCTCTTTGCTGTCTGTGCTGTAAAATTTCCCGGATCGTGACAATTTTCCTGTCCAGGGTTCGAATTCGCGTTTCAGTTTGCAAGGTAATGCCTCAGTTGCGTGTGGCGACGCTGCGCAAAGCTCCTGTCTGCAGACAGCGAGGCGTGCGCCACGCCACACGTGGCCGGGGATTACTTCAGCTTGGCAGCGATGCTTGGGCAT
Organism: candidate division KSB1 bacterium; assembly: GCA_034506255.1. Lineage (NCBI taxonomy): Bacteria > Pseudomonadati > Candidatus Zhuqueibacterales > Candidatus Zhuqueibacteraceae > Candidatus Coneutiohabitans > Candidatus Coneutiohabitans thermophilus. Next base: position 223,161 of record JAPDPX010000010.1, read on the forward strand.
CGCACGCGGTCTCAAAAAACCCAAACAGGCATGCCTGTCATCGCCGTCATCAGCGCAATCTGCCGACGGGAGGCGGCCCCGGGCCGCTCTTCTCGAGCCTGCAGTTTGTGGGCGAGAGGGAGTTATAAACCGTGCGCTCCGGAAGCCGTTTTCGCCGCGCGCTGAAAGAGAAGAACGTCAATCAGTTCCCTCCGCGAGGCCCGGTTTATGGCACAGCAGTTATGCGCTTCTCCCGGCGCCATCGGTGCGGCCTGTTTTCCCTGACGCGGCACACAAAACCCAACTTCTTTCATCCTGTAAATCCCGTCGCGCGAGCAGACTCACGCCCGCGCCAGACGGGGACGGCAAGCGCGCTCTATCTTATCACTTTGATGTAGTCGCCGCGTTTGACCTGGTCCTGCAGGTTCATGCCGTTGAGAATGGCCAGCTCGTTGAGCTGCTTCTCTTCCATGCGGTAGCCGCGCAGGACGCCCGCCAAATCGCCGGCCTTTTCCACCCGCTCGATGCGCACGCGCAAGGGCTGCTTCTGCAGCGCCGCCTGATTGCGCAATTCCTCGAAGCCGGTCATCACGCTTTTGAAGGTCGCGGCATGCGTGGCATAAAGCGCGTTGGTGGTGTAGCCGTGAAACACGTAAATCGCCTCGCCCTTCTGGATGAAGTAGGAGAGCAGATGCAACAGATTGTTCTGCGTCTGCACCTGGGACTCGACTTCGTACGCCGGCAGCTCGTGCACGCGCGTGGCTTGTTCACGAATGACCCGGGCCTGTGCATTTTGCACAAAACTGCCCGCCGCCGCCCTGGGGCTGTCACCGCGGCCCAGGCTGAACTCGATCATGGCGTTCTTCTCGGCGTTCATCATCTGTACCACGCTCGGCGAGTTCAGCAACGCCCACTTGGCCGGCACGGGAAATTGGAAGCGCAGTTCGGGATGATAAAAGACGTTGTTTTCCACAAAGCCCTGGCGCGGGTCCTCGCCATAGACGATGCCATCGATCATGCGCAAATAATCCTTGCGATCCAGCTTTTTGGGCGTGTAGGGAATCTTGGCCTGCCACTCGGCGGCAAGCTGGGCAACGCGCACCTCGCGCTGGCCGGGATCCGGATGCGTGGACAGGAACACCGGCATGCGGCCGCCGCCCGTATCACTCAGCCGTGCGATGGTGCGAAAAAAGCCGGCCATTTCCCGGGCATCGTAGCCCAGCCGGGTGGAATACTCCACCCCCAGCAGATCGGATTCCGATTCCTGGCTGCGGCTGAATTTCAGAAAGATCAGACTCAGACCCAATTCTGCCACGCCGCCCAGGCGGCGAAAATCCTCGGACAGGACGCTGCCCAAGCCCAGGCCAAGCTGCGCGAGTTGTGCTTTGGACTGCTGTTCGGCACCGTGCCGCGCCACGATGTGACCAACTTCGTGACCCATCACCCCGGCCAGCTCCGCCTCGGAATTGAAATGTGCCAGGATGCCGCGGGTGAAATAAACATAACCGCCCGGCAGTGCAAACGCATTCACGATCGGACTGTCCACCACGCGAAAGGTGTACTGCAAATTCGGCCGCTGCGACACACGGGCAATGCTTTGACCGATGCCGTCTACATAGGCGGTCAGATTCGCATCCTGGTACAGGCCATATTCAGCGACGATCTGTGGATCCGCCTCCCGACCCAGCGCAATCTCGCTGGATTCACTCATGAGATTGAAAGTCGATTTGCCGGTGACATAGTCCCTGGTGCACGAGGCCAATGCCAGGACTGCCACACCAGCCAGCAGGAGCAAAGCCAAACTGCGACGATACATTTTTCTGCCTCCGGTTTCTTGAAACCTGCCACACCACGTCTGCGCGGCACATACCGGCCTCATTCCCGCACCCGGTTCCACCTCATCACCCAAATGGCACCGCTGCGGCGTTCATCATAAACCAACTGCCGGCTGTCGGGCGACCAACTGCAGTTCATCTCCAGTTGTGTGGCGGTCGCCGTCACATTCACCCGGCCGCTGCCGTCCGGGTTGACGGTGTAAATATCCGCCTGCTGCAGGCGATGTCCGTCATCCTCGCTGACCATGAACCCGATCTTTTGCCCGTCCGGCGACCAATGCGGCCGTTCGCCCCGCCCGAGCTCCACCAGGTCGCTGCCGGTCAGTGAGCAGACAAACAGCCGGCTGCCCAGGGCTTCCGCAACGAGGCGCGTGCCGTCCGGCGCAAGCTCGGCGTTGATGATTTCACCCGCCATCGGCTGCACCACCCGCGGCGTCACCCCGGCTCCCGTTACCAGCACACCCTGCGGCGTCGCAAAAACCAGAGGCCGCGGCGCGGCAGTCGGAGGTTCCGGCTGAGGGGCCGAAGCGACTTCAAAATACTCCACCCGGCCGCCGGTCCACAGCGCGAGCCGGCCCTGCCCAGGCACCCATTGCGGCACACCCGGCATGCGTTTGCGTTCAGCGGAAATCACCGTGCCGGTTTTGGTCGCGACGTCATAGACTTGCAGCGCGTGTTGTCGCCGCTGATTGTGCCGGCGCGTCACCCGGCCTGCAAGGAAGCGGCCGTCACTCGACCAGCTCATTTTGTAACCCACCCCCACCTCGCCGGTCAATTGCTCGAGGCCGCTGCCATCCGGCCGGATGAGCCAGATGCCGTCATAATTCGGCCCGGTGAGCGCAATCCATTCGCCGGTTGGCGACCATACCGGTTGCATGAACTCCCGGCCGGCGGCGGTCAATTGTTGCGGTTGCGGCCCCTCCGCCACCTGGGCGAATGCGGCAGCCGCAGCCAGCAACATCAGGAGCAACAGTCTTTTTCTCATGGGACTCGCTTTCTTTAAAACCGCAACGCTAAATCCACGCCGCTTTTTCACGAAAGGCTTAATCGACCCCGACGGGGTCGCAGATAACAGCCCACGGGCAAGGCCCAGGGAACCAATGAAATCCATCTTACCAAGCTCTGCCGGGGCGGCATTCATGACGTGGCCCAATAACGCTCTGTTCGAGCTTCCAAATGTTTCGATTGACCGATTCCCGGGGCGTTGCCCTTCGCTGTTACATTTCGCCCGCTTGGGGCTGGTTGTCCATGTAATTGAATTCGATTTCACGTTCCATCCTGATTTGCAGACAAGCTGCAAATCAAAGCTTATGCGATGCAGTAAATACCTGAATTTTGCACCAAAGGGCACTGTCAATTGTGATCGGTTGTGCACTCTCACTAACCCCGCTAGGGGTGAAATGTTTATAGTAGATTCCAAGCTACCACCATTCTCAAACTCCGTAGGAGTGACATGTCGCATTTCATTGATACAAGCCTCGATTATTTGACGAGAAGCACATTTCACTCCTACGGAGTTTTCAAAACTTGAGCGGCGCACTGCTATAATCATCCCACTCCTAGCGGAGTTCAAAGCAATGCCAGCCGTGCAAAAATTTCTTGCACCACCCAATGGATGAATCAAAACAATTGTTTGAACCGCTTGAATTGCGGTTTTAGCCAGCTTTGGTGCAAAATTCAGGAAATAACTGTTCGGCGAAATTCAGTGTCTTCGGTCAACATCGGCGATAAAGCCTTTCCAACGAAACGCACCGAAGTCACCGAGCATCGCCGCAACTGACTTTGGCAGGATGATTCATCAGCCGAAATGTTTCAAAGTCATTCTGCCGAAAAATGATTCTGCCATGAACTTTCAGAATTCCCTTCTACCTGGATTTTGCATGGATTCACCACAATCGCTGCAAGCACCAGGCGGAAATGCGCGATGAGCCGGAACACCGTTTCTGACCACGGAGTTGCGGAGATCGCGGAGCTGCACGGAGAAAGGCCGGAAATTGCGATGACGATCATCTTTCAGAGCAAGGACATCGGATGCGTGAATAAGCTGACTCCGTGTTGACTCCGTATTCTCCGTGGCTCCGTGGTCCATTCGGCCGGCGGTTTGACCCAGTACCCAATGGGTGATTTGACTGGCCGTTGTTGGCCGCGGTAACGGGGGCATCTCACGAATTCGATGCACAATTCAGGTTCTACCTTCGAGCGCCTGACGGCGGAGTATGAATCACTCAGCGCACGAGCACCAGCTTGCGCACGGCGGTAAAACTTCCGCTGGTCATTTTCACCAAATACAGGCCGGAAGCCACGGCCCGGCCACCCTCCTCGTCGCCGTGCCAGCGCACGCGATGCCGGCCCGCGGCGGCCACACCTTCCAGCAAAACGCGCACACGGCGACCGGCGGGATCGAAGATCGCCAGCTCCACCGCTGCGGTATTCGCCATTTCGAATTCGATCTCAGTGGTGGGATTGAAGGGATTGGGATAATTCTGCCGCAGAACGAAGCCCGCCGGCCCAGCGGCCGCAGATTCATCCACCTTCACACTGCTCGGATGGCCATAAGACAAATCTTCAAAATAAATTTCGCCCGCGGCCGCGCCGGTATTCGACACGGATAAATCCTCCCAGCGCAGGGGCGCGAGCGCGGCTGCGGCAAAACTCTGACCCGCCAGATTCACGCTGTCTTTCTGCACTTCGAATTTGAGATTGCGCCAGCCGGTCCAATCCAGGCGTTTTTCCCAAACATAAAGCTGGCCGTCACTGCCGCGCACATGCCAGCGCAGCGTGTTCCCGCTGGCGTCGCCAAACACCAGCAGGCTGGCGAGATCATTTTTGCCCAGGACCAGCGCTGCAGTCAGGCTCATGAACACGGCTCCGTTGCGGTTGGACACGAAGGCATAACGCAGCCGGCCGGCCGTGGAATCACTCACGACAAAGAACGGGACGAGTGCAAAGTCGGTGGAATCCGCCACGAAGTTGTTGCTGCCGGCATGCAGCCGCGGATCGCCCAGGATATTATCCGTGAGGGAAAACGTGCTGCGCAGCTCCAGCACCTCCGGCGCGAGGGCGGTCTTGAATTTCCATTCCAGTGCCTGGGGCAGGCGGTTGCCCTGGGCATCGCGCACCTGATCGGAAAGCTGCACGGTGTAAACCCGGTTCCCCAACAGGTTGCCGACGGGCACCAGGCTGTACTTGTACAAATCGCTTTCACGGGAAAGGAAAACCCGCATGCCGGCGGGACTGCCTGGAATCGCAAAGACTTGCAGAGCCGGCGGCAGGAGTGAGGCCATTGCCATTTCGCGATTAAAGCGCACTTCGATAACGTCGCGTACGAAAACCTGTGTCTGCTTGTTGGCCGGCGCGAAGTCCACCACCGCCGGCGTTGCCGCGTTGCGCGGCATGGTTGCAAAGCTCCACTGCACTGTGCCGCCCTGCAAACGATGGCCGAACTGATCCATCGCCGTGCTGTCGATCGTCACCGTGTAGCGCGTGCCAAACTCAAAGCGAAAATCCGGGGTGAAGAGAAACTCTCTGGGATTGTTGGCGACGGTGCTGAGCACGCCGGCCACTGCCGGCTGCAGGCGAAACGCCGCTTGCACCGAGGCGGTATTCATATTGCGCGAGAACGAGATGCGGATCGGCGCATAGACGTAGACGTTTTGACCATCCGGTTCCGGGCTGACCTGGCTCACTTGCGGCAGGGCTGCGGGGATCAGGCGGGCGTCGGCGGCGCGGAACGCATGCGCGGCAACCGTCACCGTCGCGGTCAGCGGCAGGTACTCCGGCGCGGCGATCGTCACCGTGTAGGTGCCCGGCGGAAGATCGTCGAAAACATAAACGCCGTTGCGGTTGTTGTCGGTGGTGTAAGTGCGGTTGCCCGGCTGCAGCATGACCGTGATGCCGTTGAGCGGTGCGCCGTTTTCCGCGTCGCTGACGAGGCCCACCAGCGCGCCGGTGGACATTTTGCCGGCGTTGTAGTATTCAAAAAAGCTCATCGCCAGGGCGCGCGCTTCCATGCGCAGGAAATCAGGATTGCGCATCTTGGCTTCTTCTCCGGGATGGTCGTGAAACGTGCCTTCGGAGAGCTCGCCCGGCATTTGCAAATCGTTCAACACCCCCAGGCTGAAGCCGCCATTGCAGCCGCCGTAGAAGGTCCAGTCCAGGCGCGTCAAGAATGAAGAAGTACGATAGGCCTGGAAAATTCTCTCGGCCATGAGATTGCTCATCACGTCGGACTGGCCCGGCCATTCGGCGCGGCCGGTGCCGGAGCTGCTGCCATTGGGGCAGGGCCGCGCCGGATCGCGCTTTTCTTCGAGCAGCACCAGGGTGTAGCGCGTGGAGGTGTTGGTGGTGCCGGTGGCATTGTGATGCACCGAGTGAAACCAGTCCACCCCGAAGTTGTTGGCGATTTGTTCGCGCTGGCTCAGGCTGATGTCGGTGGTGTTGTTTTGATGGGTGAGCAATACCGTGTCCGCGCCGGCAGCCATGAGATAGTTTTTGAGAAAAGTGGCCACGCGAAAATTAATGTCCGCCTCGCGCAGACCGGTCGGCCCGGCATTGCTGTTGCCGGGGCCATGTCCCGGGTCAATGCAAATGCTCACGCCTGAAAGATTTTGTGCCGGTGCCGCCCACGGCGGGAAGAAGAAAATCAACAGGAACACCGCCAATGCGTTCTTGCACATCATCAAGTGATCCTTCCGCAAGCAGGTAAGTGGCATTTCGTGTCCGACACTGCGGTTTTGGGCATCTGTCGGCAGCGGCATCCCACCCGTTGTCACTGACCGACCGGCTAAAAAACCAACTTTTTCCGATAATATCAAGCGTGAAATCGGAAAAGTAGGAAGGGCCCCAGCTCAAACACCGTGCAAACCAGCGAGCTCAATCACGCGGGCGCTGAAACGCGTACAGGCCCGCCATCCAGGATGGAACTTGTGCTGCTCAACCCACGCCCCCGCCATCGCGCCAACATTTTTTTGAAAACCTTTCGCCCACGAAAAGGAAATCCCACGGAAATGGTTTGGAGCTGTTTTCGTGGGAGCTTCAGTTTCGTGGGAGAAAATGCGACCCTTCTTCCGTGACTGAAATTTTTCCCCGAAACAGTAATGCCTCGGCTATTGGCGGGGAACGTAGCGCCGACATCTTGTCTGCAAGCAGGATGCTTGTGCTGCTCTCCGAAAAGGAAATCCCACGAAAATGGTTTGGGGCTGTTTTCGTGGGAGCTTCCGTTTCGTGGGAGATACCGCGACTCGTGTGTGACCATTCTCTTGATGGCTCTTTTCCCACGAAAGCAAATTTCCCTTTGACAAAATTTTTTTTTTGCTTACTCTGGCGCCGTCACGTCAACGGCATGGTGGGAATGGGGAAACAGCCGCTTTTGCCTTGCGCCACCCCCGGATCTCCTGCCTTCGCGTTTTCCCCGCCTGCTGTGCGTTGAGAGAACGAGTATCATTTGGGGCGGGTCTTGCCATGAAGAAACACCGTTTCCCCGGCCGCTGCACGTTTTGCTGAGCCTTGCCTTCCGGCGTTTTTCTTTCTCCAAAAAAAGAAAAGCTTTGGCAGTCTGCCGGGAGACCACCAAAGCTTCTCAACCAAAACGCGCGAGATGATAAGCATCGGTGTTTCGAGAAGCAAGGGGTTTTTGCGACGGCTGCCGGAGCGCAGAGGTGAATGCTTGCGCGAGAAAGGAGTTTTCAGATGAAGCGTTTCATGATCTTGCTTGCCGCTGCCATGACGACCGTGCTGCTGGTGGGAATCCTGGTTGAGCAATCACAATCTCATCCCGTCCCAAACAGGCAATTTCACGGCAAAGCAACTTACCGGAATAACGAACCCGCACGTGTAGGCACATCAGTCGATGCATGGTTGGGTTCAGTCAAAATAGCTGACGGTGAGGTATGGGACACCAGGGGCAGTTATAACATTTGGGGCGAGAATTCAGACTTTCCTTCAGGCACCTATACCCTTGTCGCCGACGATGGCAGCCTGCTGGGTCAAGTCAACGTCTATCATGCTCAAGGAACGGATACTTATGTAGATGTAGTCCTGGATACTGCATACTGAGACAGTATTTCGTGTGTCGCCATGTTCGAATAAGCTTTGCCTGTCAAGCCGTATGGGCTGCAGGCAGAAATTGCCTGCAGCCTTTATTCGTACAGGAGCAAACCTCGATGAGTTCCGCGAACTGGTATAACCAATTACAGTCTGGTTCTTTTTCTTTTTTCATGTTATCATTCAGTATTGTTACCGCTTTGGGGCAGGCGCCACCGAAAATCGCACAAAATTTTCCACAGCCGTTGGCAACAGAAAAGTATTTAAGCAGTCGTGGCGGGCCAAACTTGGCTGATATTGACGGAGATGGCGATTGGGATATAGTTACCGCAAGTGGGAAAATGGTCTACGTTTTCAATAGTGATGGCCGAGCGCTGGCGGGATGGCCACAAGCGACCATGTATGAAACCAGAGAATCGCCAGCTTCAGGAGATCTCAATGGTGATGGCAAATTGGAGATCGTTACAATTGATTTGGACGCTCCAACGGGCAGGGGTTTCCTTTACGCCTGGAACAATTATGGTGAGTTATTGGCAGGGTTTCCTGTATTGTTGCCGGAAGCCGGCGTTGTTTCCGTAACACTTTATGATTTGGACCAAAATTCGACAGTGGAAATCATTTGTGGCCTCGAGGCCAAAGTGTTTGTCTTTCAGCACGATGGCACTATTGCCCCGGGCTGGCCCAAAGATATCTCACCATTTGCTCCCATCGCAAAAGCTGCTGTTGGAGATCTCAATGGCGATGGCGAAGCGGAAATTGTACTGCCCGGGCAATACGCCGCCGATCGCTTCGAAGATTATCAGGGGCGTTTGTATGTCTGGAACGCCCGCGGTGAGTATTTGCCTGGCTGGCCGGTTACGCTGCCTTCAGGTTACACCTTTGCTGGTGGTTGCGATCCCACCCTGGCGGATGTGAATGGCGACGGCTTGCTGGAAGTTGCCATTGGAACTTTCAATCCGGTTGCCGCAACGGGATTCGCGGCGTTATATCGCTACGACGGCAGCATGATGCCGGGCTGGCCGCAATACCTGGCGGACGGAGACTCGCTGGTGGGTTTTCAGGCCGGCGCGGCAGCGGCAGATATTGATCGGGATGGTGCACCGGAATTGATCTTTGGGGACTTGTTTGATCACATTGTCGCCTGGAAAGGCGATGGCAGTGTGGTTGAAGGCTGGCCGATCATTCTCGGTGAAATTGACCCCACCTTGATCGCTCGGAGCACATACATCAGCCCCGGGGTTGGAGATGTGGACGGTGACGGACATTTAGACATTTTTGTGAGCAATAATCAGACCGATTTGATAAATAGTGGCTGGTTTGGCCGTATTTATGTTTTCAATGATAAGGGAACACAATTACCATGGTCGCCACTTCGCCCGAAACAATCTGCGACTTCAAGAGCTGTGGCGATGGGAGATTTGAATTGCGATGGCTCGGTGGAATTGGCTGCCGTCTCGGTCGGCAGAAAGGAAATCAACGGACCCAAAGAAACCTGGCTCACCGTCTGGCAAATCCCCGGCGTGCCCTATGTCCACGAGCGTTTCCCCTGGCCGATGTACGGCCATGACCGCTGGCATACTTCGCAATACGGTTTCGTGCCGCCGGATGAGCCTGTGGTGCGGGTTGCAGACCGCAACCAACCCGGCGCGCCGCCAACGGCGTTTGCACTCGAACAGAACTATCCCAATCCCTTTGTTCTCTCGCAAAATGCTACTGGCCATTTCACCGCAATCCGCTTTGCGCTGCCCGAGGCCGCGCAGGTGCAGCTTCGTCTCTTCGATATCCTGGGAGCCGAAGTCAAAACTTGGGCGGTGATGAAGCCTGCTGGGGTGCATGAATTCCGCTGGAATGGCAGAGACAACCGCGGCCAGCCTCTGCCCGGCGGGGTTTATTTCTATCGTCTGGAAGCCGTTTCTGCAGCGCGCCACGTCGTGCTCACCAAGAAGCTGCTGCTGCTGCGGTGAAGCTGTCCTGGTGGCGCCACATGCCCGGCCTTGCTGTCACCCTGTCTGCTCTTTTGAAAACTCTCCGCCCACGAAAAGGAAATCCCACGGAAATGGTTTGGAGCTGTTTTCGTGGGAGCTTCAGTTTCGTGGGAGAAAATGCGACCCTTCTTCCGTGACTGAAATTTTTCCCCGAAACAGTAATGCCTCGGCTATTGGCGGGGAACGTAGCGCCGACATCTTGTCTGCAAGCAGGATGCTTGTACTGCTCTCCGAAAAGGAAGTCCCACGGAAATGGTTTGGAGCTGTTTTCGTGGGAGCTTCAATTTCGTGGGAGATACCGCGCCCCTCTTCCTTGACTGAAGTTTTTCTCCGCAACAGTAATGCCTCAGCTATTGGCGGGGAACGTAGCGCCGACATCTTGTCTGCAAGCAGGATGCTTGTACTGCTCTCCGAAAAGGAAATCCCACGAAAATGGTTGGGGCTGTTTTCGTGGGATCTTCAATTTCGTGGGAGAAAACGGGGCTGCTGCGTCTGAAACATAAGCGCTGGAGGTGAACGGCCTCTCTCATCCAGCAACTCTTCAAGACCGGGACCCGGCACCCTGACAGCCGGGGGTTCCCTGCAGATGCTGTTTCATTGCTGGCACGCAGGCGGGACAGCGGCCGCGCGGAGTGCCGGCTGCGGATCTCTGCCGCTGACGTTGTAGCGATAGCCGATAAAGATGAGAATGATACCGATCAACTCGGTGACGTACAACACCTCGGTGTGGCCGAAGCGTGTGAAGGCGCCGCCAATCCCGGGCAGCAACGCCCCGACCGCAATCCAGATGTTACCGATGAAGCGGTGATAGGTCTGCCGGCTCTTGCGGAAACGGTAGGCCGACAGCAACGCACCGCCCACCAAAAAGATGAAGGCATAGCTGTTGATCACGGGACTGAACAGCCGCACCCACTGCCACTCCAGCACTTTGCCGGACAGGCGTTGCGGCTCCACCAGGGCAGGATTCACCGGCGCGGCGAGCACGCACGCGGCCGCCAGCATCAACAGCGGTACCAGTACCAGCGTCAGTCGGTTCGCAGTTTCTCGGCGCAACAGCAAATAAACCGTGCCCTGCGCCAGCGGCGCGCCGCCCAGCAGGGCGCCGGAAATATACCACATGCGAAATATGCCCTCGTGCCAGCCAAACAACGTCGTGAAGCCTTCCGTGAATGTTCCCACGCCGTAGAGCAGAATGCCGGCCGCCCACCACAGCAAGTGGGCGCCTTTCCCCTTTTGGCGGTAACGCTGCCAAACGCTCCGGGAAAACGCCAGTGCGATGAGGGTGGTGAAAATGGGGAGATAAAGGATGGGGGAGTGCATGCCGCGATGAGGTGTAGAATTTTATGACTCTGAGAGAATGATCATGACCGCCGGGATTTTTTGAACCACAAAGATGCGGGCGAAAGCAATGAGAAAAACAATGCTTGTCTCGCCTCGGAATAGACTGGAATCAACCGGAAAAATGCAAGGCAGGGATGTTGCAAATGGTCAATGGCCTGCGGCGCACGATGGCACGCACGGCCGGCAGGTCTTGAAGAAAATATGTGGCGTGCTTTGCATCCCCGGTGGTCAACACATTTGATTGCGGCTGTCGCCGCGCTGGGCTTGCGGTCGCGAATGTCGTTGAGATCTTCCCGGCACAGCACACCGGCCTCCGGCGATGCCGGTCGCCGCCGTCCGGGATGATGCCCGCGGCCTGAGCGTTTTAAACAGAGGGGGTTTGTAATTCCAGAAGCGCGCTAAAACTCATAGCTCAGGCCGGCAATCCAATGGCGGCCCGGCATGCGATAGCGCGCGAGTTCTTCGTATTGTGTGTTTAGCAGATTGTTGCAGCTCAGCGAAACCGACGCGCCTTTCATCAGGCCCGCCACCAGCTTGCTGTTCAACAGCCAGTAGGCCCGGGGCTCATCGTTGGGATAAAGGAAGACCTCCTCGACACGGCTGTTGTAGCGGCCGTCGAGATTGAGCTCGTACTTTTTCCAATTGAACGTGCCGCCGAAGTTGAGCGCGTGGCGGACGCGATAGGCCAGCAAATCGTCGCTGCGGCCCGCGGAACGGTCCACGGCATCGAGATAGGTGTAACCGGCGCGCAGCCGCAGCCGGCGCTGCAGATAGAAATTGGCGCCCACTTCCACGCCCTGTATCAGTGCGCGGTTGAGATTGCGCACTTGGAACATCGGCTCGAACTGGCCGGGCTGCTGCGGCAGCGACACCCAGTAGATCATGTCGCGATAGCGGTAGTGAAACAGCGCGAGATCGACCTCCAGCCAGGTGCCGAACTGGCTGCGCCCGCCGATTTCAAAGGAACTGACACGCTCGGCCTGCAGATTGGGGTTGGGCACGAACGAAGTGCCGCCGCTGATTTCCTTGCGGAAGAAACGCTCGGCGATCGAAGGTGCGCGAAACGCCTGGCCCGCGAGGCCGCGCAGCGAGGTGTGCTCGGTGAGATGACATACCAAGCCGATCTTTGGACTCACCTGGCTCTGGCGCCTGCCGCCCACTAAAATATTGTAATCCAGCCGCGCGCCGGTGGTGAGCGTGAAGCGCGGCGTCAGGCTCACTTCATCCTGCACATACACCGCGAGATTGTTGACCTGCCGGTTGCCGTACATGATGCTGTCCGGCGAGCTGACCACGTGATCGATTTGAGCATCCAGGCCGAGGATGAGATCATGGTTTTCGTTCACCTGCCAATCCACCTGGGTGAGGTTGCCGAACTTGTCGGCATCCACGATCGTGCGCAAACCGTAGGGCTCGTTGTTGGGGATCTGCCGCAGCGGATCCCCTTCGTTGAAATAACTGCGCGCCGCGTTGCGATAGAAGTAAAACCGTGAGCCGTATTTCACCCGGGCATTGGGCACCGCCCAGTAGTAAAAATCGGCGCCAAGCGCGCGCTTGACCTGCCGGTCATCGCGATAATGCGGCGCCACCCGATACGGCTGCAGGTTGCTCAGCCAGGTGTGGGGATAATCGTTCTCCGCAAACGTGCCGCCCACGCTCACCTCGAAGTTGCGGTTCTGCCGGAAATCCACCAGCAGTTTGCTGTAGAGATCATAGAATTCGTAGGCGCTGCGCTCACGAAAGCCGTCGGATTGTTTGCGGCTGAGATTGAGCAGATACGACACGCGCCGGTAGCGGCCGCTGTGATTGAAGGCCAGGGTGCTGATCCTGCCGGGGGTGTCGGTGTGGCGCAGCCCAGCCGGCGGCAATTCATAAAAGCCGTAGCTCGCCTCCACGTGCGTCTTGCGGGCGTAGTTGGGCCGCCGCGTGATCACGTTGACCACCCCGCCCATGGCCGTGCTGCCATAAAGCGAGGAAAATGCGCCCTTCACGATCTCAATGCGGTCGATGAAATGCAATGGCACCAGGCTCCACAACGCGCCCCCGGAGTCCGAAGTGAGCGCCGGCCGGCCGTCGATCAACAACAACACGCGGTTGCCCACGCCGCCGCCGGCCACGTCCGAGGAACCGCGAATCGACACCGCCTGCACGGTGGTGCCCGCCGAGCGAAACACCGAGATGCCCTGCGTCGCGGCCAGCGCCTGATCAAACGTCGTCACGTTGCGCTGGCGGATGGCAAGTGCATCCAGCGTGGCCACGCTCGCCGGCGCCATGTGCGCCGTCTGCTCCTTGCGCGCCGCGGTCACCGTTATCTCCTCACCTTCCAGATAACTCTCCCGCAGATAAAACTCGCGCACCAGCCGCTGCCCGGCCGCCAGTCTCACATTGGGCACGCTCAAAGCCTCATAACCCAGGCGCGACAACTGCAGCCGGTGTTCGCCCTCGGGCACGCCGCGGATGACGAAACTGCCATCCGTCCCAGTGGCGGCACCCAGCGCCGTGCCCTCCACCACCACGCTCACCCACGCCAGGGGCACTTGCGTTTGGGCATCGAGCACGCGACCGTGAATTTCGCCTGCACGGCCGGCCGTGCCGTTGCCGGCGGGCTGTGCCCACAACGCAGCGCACAGGCCGCTTAAAAAAAGCACGCCACTGATCGCGACCAGGATTTTGTTGCTTCTTGACATGGCCATCACTTTCGTCAGTTTGCGTCGATTTGCATTGCTCGGGTTCCCCGTCGTTGCCACGTCGCCTGCGGGGTTGCCGCTGCGCTTTGGCAACCGGCCGGACTCATGGCGCGAACGCCAGATCCGCCTTGATGTTCAAGCCGGTGTGATCCATCTTGGCATCGGAAATCTCGATCGCAGTGGGCGTCGCATAGGTCGGCCGGCCGGTGGTGGCGTCAATGGCCACCCCGCTGTTGTTGGGATCATTGATGTAGATGCCGAGCACCCGCGCGCCCGCAGGGTTGGCCGGATCACGCCAGCCCACGGTGATTGCCTTGTACGTGCCACGATTCAGGCCTTCGATCTTGTAGTTGTAGGTTGTCGTCTGGGAGATGGGCAGCGTCGCGGCAGAAGGCGGCCCTGCCGGCGGCCAGGAGGCCCAAATCGAAACCTGGATCTCTCCGCGCGCCGGCCAGTTGCCCACAAAAGTCACGGTGCCGGCAACCGAACCATATTGCTGGGTGGGAGTAACGGGGTTATCATCTCCGCCGCAGGCAACCAGGAAAACGGAAAGGGCCGCGAGCAAGAGAATCGCTGAGAGAAATCTTCGCTGCATTGCAAAAACTCCTTGGAGAAATGGCAAGAATCTGAATTAATTGGCTTTGGCTATATAGCTCGCCGCTGTTATTTTCAAACCACATGCCAGCCGCGGAGCGCGAGGAAGTCCGGCCGGCTTTCTGCGCTTCAACTGTTATGAAATCAAACAATTGTATCCACAGGATCCAGCCTGGGCTTGCATCTCTTGGGGAAGCGGCAAATTGTCATTTTTGCAAGAGCGGCTTTTCAAAATGAAAAGCGGAGTTTCGCTGTAGGAATGGAGGGGGCACCCCAGAAAGTTCAATCGCTGCAAAAAAACAAAAACCTTCAACCCAGGAAAAAACAGAGAAAGCAGAGCTTGTGGCGCCAAAAAATTTTCCAAACGCCACACTCTCTGTTTGCTCTGTTTTCTCCTGTTGATCTTTTGGGGTTGCGCCTTGGCGGCGCCGGGGAAATTTGCCTGCGAATTGGATTTGCTGAGCCAGAGTGTGGCGATCAACGAACTGCCATTGGAAAGGGACGGCCTCTGCGCCTGTTTGGCATATGCGAAAACGACATGAAGGCAGCCATCAATGGGAAATTTCATTCTGCCAAAATCTTTTTGAAGCATTCGTATTCTATGCTATGTTTGGAGGAAGAGTTGTTGCCCGGCCCTGTCATGCTGCCGGCCTCTTCCCCAGGCACTGGAATGACCCCGCAATTGCAGAGGAAGCCCTGGGCCTGGGAAGACGAATAACGGAAAGCGGGGTTCACTTCCTGCGGCCAGAAAATGCCGTAACCTCGACATGAACATGGCCCATGCCTCGCGGCCCGCTCGCTATCAGAAAACCGTGCATAAAAAACTCGGTTTCCAGAAATTTCACTTGAAATTGTGGTGGTCAATTGGCATAATTGCGACAACCAATTGGGGCGGCTGCTCCACGCAACCACCCGGGACGCTGGCAGTAACGAGGAGTCCCGCCATGAATGCTCCATCGTTGCCTTTGGGTCAAAGTTTTTCCTATCGCGTGCCACTGCTGGGCCGCTTCACGTCTGCTTCTTTCAGCCAGGGCCACGCTCCTTTCTCGGCAGCTTGCCATTCACCATTGCGCAGTCAAAAGTTACCATTTGCCGTTTTCCATGTGCCGTTCACCGTTCCCCTGCGGCCTTTCCCATGAGGACACTGCGAAAACTGCTGCCCGGGCAGCCGGGCACGCGAAAAATTCTGGCGGAATACGGCGAACGGCTCGTTTGCGTGCGGTATCGCTATGACCGCGCCAACAAACGGCGGCTGAAAACGGTCGAATTGGTCATCGCGCAGGGGCCGTGGGAGCCTCCGCCTGCCAAAATCGCGTCCGATCGCATCGTGCAACTGCGGGTCAAGTACGGCGAAGTCGCCCTCGGCCGCCAGGTCAGAGCCGCCGGCGGCAAATGGAACCGGGAGAAGCAGTATTGGGAGTTGCCATATGACAAAGCGCTGCAACTGGGATTGAGCAACCGCATCGTCGAATCATCGCAGCAGTGACAATTCACCATCGCCAGTAGGGAACGGGCAGGGGTGAATTGAGAAAGTGTGAAACGTAGCAACGCTGGTGGGGGTAGTCATGAGCCAGTCACTTCCGGCGCCGGCGGGCGCCCAGCCGCCCAAGCTACTGGACCGACTGCGCTACGAGTTGCGCACCGAGCATTATGCCCGGAGTACCGAGCAAGCCTATGTCGATTGGGCCTACCGGTACATCATGTTTCACAACAAGCGTCACCCCGTGGAAATGGGGCCGGAAGAAATCAAGCGCTTTCTCACCTATTTGGCGGTGGAGCGCCACGTGGCGGCCTCGACGCAAAACCAGGCCTTGTGCGCACTGCTGTATTTCTACCGCAAGATTTTGAAGAAGGAGATCAAGCAAGTCGAGGTGGTCTGGGCGCAAAGGCCCAAGCGCATGCCGGAGGTTTTCACGCCGGAGGAAGCGATGGCGGTGCTCGACCGGCTGACGGGCAAGTATTGGATGATCGGCATGCTGATGTATGGATCCGGCGTGCGTGAGATCGAAGGCCTGCGTCTGCGCGTTAAGGACATCGACTTTGGCTATAAAAAAATCACGGTACGTGACGGCAAGGGCGAGAAAGACCGCGTTACCCTGCTTCCCGAATGCCTCATTGCACCGTTGCAGAGACATCTGCCGGAGGTGAAGAAGCAGCACGAGGCGGATTTGCAAGCCGGGTTTGGGACGGTGTACCTGCCGTACGCGCTGGCGCGGAAGTACCCGCATAACAACAAGGAATGGGCCTGGCAATACGTGTTTCCGGCGTCGAAGCTCTCTAAAGACCCGCGCTCCGGTGTGACCCAGCGACATCATCTAGATGCAAGTGCGATACAGAAAGCAGTGCACGACGCCATACGCAAAGCCGGCATTCACAAACACGCAAGTTGCCATACGTTTCGTCATTCGTTTGCGACGCATTTGCTCGAGGCAGGTTACGATATAAGGCTTGTCCAGGAGTTGCTCGGCCATGACGATGTTGAAACCACCGAGATTTACACCCACGTGCTGGCCAAGCGCTTACAGAGCGTGCGCAGCCCGGCGGACATGTTTGGGAAAAATGGCTTCGTCAAGCCGAATATCGCTCTGGCCGAATTACCGCCGCCGCTGGAAAAACGCTTTCGCGAGGTGGTGGCAAACGGTTTCAAAGGGGACCTGCAAGCTGCGCTGACGGCGTTTTTGGACTTGCATGATCAGCACGGTGCTTCAGCCGCCAGTCGGGGGGCAAAAAATGTCCAATAGTAGAGACAAACCCGGTGCATGAAAAATGTCCAACTTTAGACATTTTGCTCACGCAGAAATGTTTCTAATTGTAGAAACATTGCGAAGAAAAGTTTCTACTACTGGAAACAAATGGTTACTGGTACAAACATCGAAAACAGCCGAGTCCAGCCGCTGAATAAGATGTTAGCCAGCAACAGCCTGGCCGTGTTAACAGGAGAGCTTATGAAGATACTTATCACTGAATTTATGAGCCTCGACGGTGTTGTTCAGGCCCCAGGCGGGGCGACGGAAGACACCGACGGCGGTTTTGCTCATGGTGGATGGTTCTTAAAGTACTTTGACCCCGAAGTGATCGGCGGCACGTTTGACGACCTCGCCAAGCAGAGTGACGCGCTCTTGCAAGGACGCCGCACCTATCAAACGTCCGCCGCTGCTTGGCCAAGCCGCTCGGGAGACCCGTTCTCAGACTGGATCAACAAGGTGCAGAAGTACGTGGTCTCCAACACGCTCAGCGAGAAGGACATCACGTGGCATCCGACGACGATCATTCGTGGCGACGATTTCTTGCAAAAAGTCTCCGACCTACGGGCGCAGCCAGGGGGATACATTTACGTGTACGGCAGCGCAGCGATGGTTCGGTCGTTGCTCGCTGCTGACCTTGTCGATGAGTTATTGCTGACGATCGGGCCAGTGATTCTCGGCGGGGGTAAGACAATCTTTCCCGCAAACGGGAAAGCAATGCCGTTCGAACTGGTATCGATGACTAAAGCAAGCACGGGCGCGTTGGTCTGCCGATATGTGCGTGCACGTTAGCCCCTCTTCCGCCCTCGGTGCTGGCTAACAACGGGTTCCAGCCGACGTTGCTCCGCTGCGCTCCGCAACGCGGCTGAACCTGACCGTTGGGCGAAATTCAACCAGCAACTATCTTCGTATCCCCTCGGTGAACCACATCTTTCCTCTGGGTGAATCGCTGCGTATCTTTGCGCAAAATTCACCAGGAGGAGTCCCATGTGGCCTCGCAGACGGCGGGTGCGTCCCGCGGCGCGTCTTGCCCTC
>JAPDPX010000011.1 GCA_034506255.1 candidate division KSB1 bacterium
AGGGCAAGACGCGCCGCGGGACGCACCCGCCGTCTGCGAGGCCACATGGGACTCCTCCTGGTGAATTTTGCGCAAAGATACGCAGCGATTCACCCAGAGGAAAGATGTGGTTCACCGAGGGGATACGGTTAAAAGAGCAAATCGTTGCAGAAAAGAAATTTCCGGTCTATTTTATCACGAAACACCCTGGCCTGGGCATCCCGCCTGCATTGCAGACGGGAGGTTCAATGCCGCCAACTTTTTCCAAGCGATCAAATCCAAAAGCCAAAACCCGCAAGGACGCGAAGCCGCAGGGGCTTCACAAAAAGTAACCCTTCCGCCACGGTTTGACTGTGGCCTTTATCTTACGCTCCTGCGGAGGCTCTCTGCAGGAATGCCACCGCCAAGCCGTGGCAGATCAAAAAGGAGGGAACTGTCACCGCGAAGATTTTTGGATCACACAACCCGCCAAGAGCATGAGGGAAAACCTGGTGGCCTATGTGATTTCTGTGGTGCTGAGGCTCGTTGTTTGGCCATTGTTGCAGAAAACTCTTTGCGGGAGAGTTCTTTGCTATGTTTGAAAAATTAGTGACATTGGACCCGAGATCTGCGCTGCGCTTCCCGGGGTAATAGTGCCCTCCCGGTCGATTGAATTCTAAGGGCGCGGAATGCGACCGGCGGCAGCGTGATCATGCCTGTGTCGCAGTCGCGCTGCCACTCTGTCAGCGGCTGTGCAATCAGAAAGCCTCTTTCATGAAAACCATGAAAACATTCCCGTCTGATTTTGTATGGGGCGCCGCCACTTCGAGTTATCAGATCGAAGGCGCCTGGCTTGCGGATGGAAAAGGCCTCTCGATTTGGGATGCCTTCTGCCATACGCCCGGCAAAATTCACTGCAATGAAACCGGCGATCTTGCCTGTGATCATTATCATCGCTTCAAGGACGATGTCAAACTGATGGCCGACATGGGACTGCCGGCCTACCGCTTCTCGCTGTCCTGGCCGCGCATTCAACCCGCCGGCACCGGCCGGCCCAATACCGACGGCATCTGTTTCTATTCCGAACTGATTGACACGCTGCTCGCCCACAACATCACGCCGTGGGTCACGCTGTATCACTGGGATCTGCCCCTGGCGCTGCAGATCGAGCATGACGGCTGGCTCAATCCCCGCATGGCGGAGTTCTTCGCCGACTACGCCGCGATTTGTTTTGCGGCATTTGGCGACCGTGTCAAACACTGGCTCACGCTCAATGAGCCGTGGTGCAGCGCGTGGCTCGGTTATGGCCTGGGCGTGCATGCGCCGGGCCGCCTCTCCCGCGATGAACCTTATCGCGCCGGTCACAACCTTTTGCGCGCACATGCCCTGGCCGTGGCACGATATCGCAACGAGTTTCAGCCCGCGCAGAAAGGGATGATCGCCCTCACCAACAACTGCGACTGGCGCGAGCCGCTGACCGACAGCGAAGCGGATCGACAGGCGGCCCAACGCGCCGTCGAGTTCTTCCTGGGCTGGTTTGCGGATCCCGTTTTTTGGGGTGATTACCCGCAGGTGATGCGCCGGCGCCTGGGCGACCGGCTGCCGCATTTCACCGACGAAGAAAAGGCGCTGCTCAAAGGTTCGGCAGATTTTTTTGGCTTGAATCACTACTCCACCATGTATGCCGCCGACGCTTCCTCCGCTGCGGCGCGCAGCACACACGACTACAACAGCCTGCTGGAGGATCAGGCCGTGGTGCTCAGCTCGGACCCCGCCTGGCAAAAAACGGACATGCAGTGGAACATTGTGCCGGAGGGCTTCCACAAGCTGTTGCTGTGGATCCGGGACCGCTATGCCTCGCCGGCCATCTACGTCACCGAGAACGGCTGCGCCCTGGCGGATGTTTTGGTTGACGGCGAAGTGCACGATCGCGGCCGCATCGAATTTCTCGACGCCTATCTCACGGCGGCACACGAAGCCCTGCGCGCGCAGGTCGATCTGCGCGGCTATTTTGTCTGGTCGTTCATGGATAATTTCGAATGGACGGAAGGCTATGCCAGGCGTTTTGGGCTGCATTACGTCGATTATGCCACCGGCCGCCGCCTGCCCAAAGCCTCGGCGAAATGGTATGCCGGTGTCATTCAGCGCAATGGATTGTGTGATTGAGGGAATCCCGCTGCAAGGGAGGGAGGAGGGCAACCCCCTGCCGGCCTTGCTTGGCAGACAGGCGGTCTGTGCAGCCGGAGCGGCGGGCGGTTGCAGGCATTGGCCTCGCTGTTTGACCCGGAGAGGATGGTGGCTCCGGCCTCAACAAGACGATGCCGCCGCCGGCATGAATTTCACCCGCCACTGGAGGCGTCCCTGGCATTTTCCCTTCCTGCAGGAGATGCAATCATGTTTAACAAAATGCTGTGTGCCCATCTGACGCTCGCACCCGTTCTGCTTGTCATCGGCATTGCTGCCGGACAGGATGCCATTCGCTTGAATCAAATCGGCTTTTATCCCACCGGCCCGAAATTCGCCGTTGCTGTGGGGGCAGCGGGCGGGAGGTTTTACGTCCTCACGCGTGATCAGGGTGACACGCTGCTCGCCGGCACGCTGGGGACGCCGCGCCTGTGGCCGCATTCCGGCGAATCCGTCCAGTTGATCGATTTCACCTCTTTGCAACAGCCGGGCGAATACCTCATCGTGGTGCCGGGTTTGGGAAGCTCGCCCCCTTTCACCATCGGCAACCATGTTCATCAAACCGTGACGGTGATGGCGTTGAAGTCCTACTATTTTCAA
This sequence comes from candidate division KSB1 bacterium, assembly GCA_034506255.1. Taxonomy (NCBI): domain Bacteria; kingdom Pseudomonadati; order Candidatus Zhuqueibacterales; family Candidatus Zhuqueibacteraceae; genus Candidatus Coneutiohabitans; species Candidatus Coneutiohabitans thermophilus. The sequence goes on from JAPDPX010000011.1 coordinate 2,743, forward strand.
CGCGCCTCGACGCCCCTACTCGAACCCTTTGCCGGAAAATGGCGACGGCCGGCCGGCCATCCCGATACGCAGGTGTGGGTGCATCCTTCAGCAGCCAGCGCTGCGCGGCCGGTCAACACCATCCTTTCCTCTGCCCGGGGCTGGTATGACGCGGGCGATTACAACAAGTACATCGTCAACTCCGGCATCAGCACCTACACGCTGCTGGCGGCCTACGAACATTTCCCCGCGTATTTTCGCGCGCTGGCTGTCAACATCCCGGAGAGTGCCAACCGCCTGCCCGACATTCTCGATGAAGCGTTGTGGAATCTCGCCTGGATGCTGACGATGCAGGATCCCAATGATGGTGGCGTCTATCACAAGCTCACCACCGCCAATTTCAGCGGCTTTGTCATGCCGCATCAGGACACGGCGCGGCGCTACGTGGTGCAGAAGAGCACCGCCGCCACGCTCGATTTTGCCGCGGTGATGGCACAGGCCAGCCGCATCTTCGCCGATTTCAGCGCCGAGATGCCCGGCTTTGCGCAAACCTGTCTGCAGGCCGGCCTGGCGGCCTGGCGCTGGGCCCGCCGCAATCCCAATGTGCGCTACGATCAGCACGCGCTCAATGCGGCCTATGATCCCGACATCACCACCGGTGAATATGGCGACGGCAGCACCATGGACGAGCTGCGCTGGGCCGCCGCGGAGTTGTTCATCACCACCCAAGCCGACAGCTTTCTGGCTGCCGCCAATCCGCTGGCGGGACCGTTTGGCGTGCCCGCGTGGCCGAACGTCAATACGCTGGGGATTTATTCGCTGGCGTTTCATCGTGCCCGGGTGGGTGCTGCGTTGGATACCAATGCGGTCAAAGCCATTCTGTTGCATCTTGCCGGCAGTCTGCGCGCGGCTGCCAATGCTTCCGCATATCGCGTGGCGATGGGCATTTCGAACAGCGACTTTGTGTGGGGCAGCAACGGCATTGCCGCCAACCAGGGCATGGCGCTGGTGCAAGCCTGCCGCCTCACCGGAGATGTCTCCTTTCTGGAAGCGGCAGTGCACCATCTCGATTACCTGCTGGGCCGCAATGCCACCGGCTATTGTTTCATGACCGGTGCGGGTGAAAAATCCCCCCGGCATCCGCATCACCGCCCGTCGCAGGCGGACGGCATTGCCGAGCCGGTTCCTGGTTTGCTGGTGGGTGGGCCCAACGGCAATGCGCGCAACGATGACGGGGGGAGTTGTCCGGCCTACCTTGGGCCGGAACGCGCACGCATGTACCTCGACAACGTGTGCAGCTATGCCACCAATGAGAACGCCATCAACTGGAACGCGCCACTGGTGTATCTCGCCGGTGCGATCGAAGCCTTGTATTCGCCCACCGGCCGGCCCAATCCCACCACCGTCTCAGAACCACGAGAAGGCGCCTCGCCGCGCGCTTTTGGTTTGCTGCCGAACTACCCCAATCCATTCAATCCTTCCACCCAAATCCGCTATGCCTTGCCGGTTGCAGGCTGGGTTGAGTTTGGCATCTACAACGCCACCGGCCAGTTGATTCGGCGCCTGCAGCAGGCCACGCTGCCGGCGGGGTATCATACGGTCAGGTGGAATGCCGATACCGACAGCGGCCACCGGGTTGCGAGCGGCATTTATTTCGCCTGCCTGCGCTTTCAGGCCAGCGGCCGGGTCTGGCATGATTTGATGAAGATGCTCTTGCTGCGCTGAGCCGGAGAAGCACAATGAATGCGACTGGTGCGGGCAGGAGAACGTCATGCAAGCCCCGCCGGCACCACAGCGTGCGTCGCACAAGACTGTTGTGAAATCATCACGCTGCACTCTCTGCCATGTTGCGGTGCCACGTTTGTTCTGTGGGCGGGCCTCTCTCCGGTCTGCCTGTTGCGTCTGCGGCGCATGCCATGCCACAGCGCGAAGGTGTTTTTGCCCATCTCACAGATGGGGAAGAAGCAGGCCTCGCTGCTGCGGTTGCCGACCCGCACGGTTGGCGCTGCACTCCGAAATTCAATCCTCAACGCGGATAAAATTTCCCCGTTTGGCGAAGGCGTCACGTTTTTTCTCCCGCGAAAATGAATGTCTCTTGAGATTTTTTCGTGGCGAAATTTTTTGCATTTGATCCCGACATTGTCGTCCCGTTCCGGTGGCTCTTCTCATCTGGGACAAATGTGGCCACACAGGGCCATCGCCCGGGGAATTATCTTTTGACAGAATGAGCAGGATTGGCGGGATCAATTCCTGAATGTTGCATCCTCTTCCTGTCACCTTTCGCCTGAGAATAAATTCCCGGGCCGCAAAGCTGACAATCTTCAGCAAGGCGAGCTTCATGGCACTGCACACCGGTTTAGAAGGCCCAACTCGCACCTTGCAGCGGATTGGAGTCCTTTGCGCCGGGAAATGTGGCAACGGGGAATCTCGAGGCGGGAAAAGAGCAGGCCGGGGGAATTGCGGCGGTGCGAAACCTTACGGTTTGCGAATGCCAGCGACGGGCTTCAGTAGAGTTTGCGAAGCTCTGCGCCGCGAAAATAGTGCTGCACGATTTCTTCCGCGCGATAACCGGTAAGCGCCATCACCGCGGCGCCGATCTGGCACAAGCCGACACCGTGTCCCCACCCTGCGCCGTGCAGCGTAAACCGCAGTGGCAGGCCGCGGCGGTCGCGCTCCGTCCTGACGATGAACGCCGAGCTGTAGAGATGGCTGGGCGACAGCCAGCGGCGGATCTCCAGCTCCTTGCCCACCACCAGCGTTTGCGCGCTGCCCACGATTTTCAATTTCACCAGCCGGCCGGAGAGGCCGCGCTGCACCGGCACGAGATCGTGCAGCACGCCGAAGTGCAAGCCCGATTTCTTTTGCAGAATCTGCTCGAGCTGTTCGCGCTCATATGTCACCTGCCAGCGAAAGAAATCCGTGGTTTCCTGATCGAACGACGGCAGGATTTGTTGCAGAATCCTGCCGTCGGTGGTGTTGCAGAAGGCTTCTGGTTGGGAGAGAATCCATTGTTCCGCCTCGGCCTCACTGCGCAATGGCGGGTGGGGCTGCCGCGCATCCGCGATGCACTGCAGATAAGGCACCGGTGTGTCCTCCCAGGCATTTTCGAAGTTCTCGCTCAAGCCGCCGCAGGCCTTCGAAAAACGCGCATCACAGATTTCATTTTCATAAACCAGAAAGACGCCGGCGGTGTCCTGCACGGCCGCGGCCGCCGCCGGTGTAATGATCTTGGTCACCCCCTGATAGCGCTGGCAATGATCATCGGCGCACACGTCATACAGGTCATGATCCTCGCGATCGTACCAGCGGATCAGCTCACCCGGCATGGTCAGCGTGTGCGCGGATGAGCGGCCATGCCGCCTTTGCCGCTGTTCGCGCTCGAGCATCGCCACCAGCCAACTGCGGGAAGTGATGGCGTGCGCCCGCAGCAACTCCAGCGGCGCGGTGGCGCTCATCTCCGAAGAAATCACGCTGGCGAGATAGTCTTCCACAGAGATTTCGTTGATCGCGGCCAGTGTGCCGTCCCCGCGCGCCACCAGCAGCAGATCGCCGCGGAAAGTCTGGTTTTCCCTGCGTTCCCAGTGAAAAGCGATGCCGATGATGACATCATGCAGCGTGAAGGTGGCGGCGGCCGCGCTGCGGCAGTGGATCACCGGCGCGCTCAGCCGGATTTCGCCGTTGCCGCTCTCGAGCACGACCGCACCGTTTTTCACAACCGCAACGAAGGCGCCCTGACACGGCCGGCCATCAGGCAGGGTAAAAACGGCATTGAAAGCACCGCGCACCTGCTGCTGGTGATCGAGCACACCGACTTTGAGGCGGAGTTCGCTGGTAATCATATGCGCGCCAGGATTTGATGCATGACTTCCGGGGAGATGGAAACTTCGCGATAAATTTCCGCCACCAGCTCCGCCTCCACCTGCCGGAAGTCTTTCTCAATGGGGGTGATGATCAGCCCGCCCATATCCACCGCTGCCGGGCTGATGAGAATTCTGTCTTCGCCTTCGCGATAGAACACCTGCGGCCGGTGTTTGCGGCGGGGGAAGAGCAGAACGTGATAAAGCTCATCTTCATAAAAACAGATGGCATTCAGCATGGGCTCATGATCGACCGGCAGCACGGCCTGCATCGCCGCCAAAGTGCGGCGCCACACGGCCGCCAGTGCGGCGGCCTCGAAGCCGGTGAGCAGCAGCACCTCGCGGCCAAAACCCTGCAATTTGTGCAGCGCAACCCCCTGCAGGCTTTTCACCAACAAACGGCGCGCGGGTTCATACATCTGGGTTTCCACGGGAATCACCCGTCGCGGACAGGCCTGAAAATGCAAATGATCCGGCGCGGAAGCGCCGCATTTCGGGCCATTGTAAAACACGGTGAAAGACGGGCTGAAATCGCGCGTGAGCTGCAGCAGCGTTTCCACGCGGCCGGCGAGCGCCTGCGGCTGGTGCTGGAGATGGGAAATGGTGTAATGCTGCGGAAAAATCGGCGCGGGATTGCACAACACCAGAAAATCGTCGTGATACAAAATGCCCTGCTGCTGCGGCGGCAGATTTTCCAGGCAGAGAAAACAGGGCCGCGCCTCAATCGAACGGGCATCGACTTTGGCACCGCTGCTCACCACGCGCCGGGGATTGAATTGCAGGCGCACGGCATATTCGTGATGGTTCAAGTCACGCAACTGCACGTTTGCCAGGCCGCGGTAGCCCTCGTGCAGTTGCGGCCAGGTGGCCTGTTGCTGGTCCAGAAGATCGAGCGCCAGCCGGGACAGGGCGGGGGAATGCTGTTCTGCTCCGTATTTTGCAAAAAAACGATGCGACTGCAAGCTTTCACTCCTTAGATTGGGCAGCGAAACGGCAGCGGCACCGACGCGCGGCCGCTGCTCGCGCAGCGGACGGAACGCGTGAGCCGTGACGTTTCAGCGGCGGCGATTGCGACGCTGCCGCGCCAGCAGTTCGATGGTGCGGATCCTGTCCTTGTAATGGTCGTTGCGGTTGAGCTTGTCGATGGGCAGGGCCGCGTCGCTGTTGCCCTCCCAGCGGCGGCAGAGGTAAAGGCAATCGTAGATGCGACCGATTTGATATTCGCGCGACAAGCGCAGCGCGACGGCATAATCCTCGCCATAGCTGACATTGGGCAGGGGCAGGGCGCGCAGCAGGGCCGTGTCAAAGGCGCGCGGTGCGCCCAGACCGTTGATGCGTAGCGCATTGTTGCGGCCGTTGGCCGGCGTCCACTCGCGGTGGTCGATCAAACCCGGTGGAATTTCCTCGAGGTTCATGTTGACCAGGCGGTAGGAGCCGATCACCATGGCATAGTCGCCGCGCTGGAATTCCTGCACGATGCGCTGCAGCGTTTCGGGGCCGCTGTACAGGTCATCGGAATCGAGTTGCACCGCATAGCGGCCGCAGTGCTCCGATTGCACCGCCTCGTTCCAGCAGCCGCCAATGCCGAGATCATGGCGGGTGGGAATGAGATGCCGCAAGCCGGCATGCTGTGCCGCCAGGCTCTGCAGTTTCTCGGTGGTGCCGTCGGTGGAGTGGTTGTCGACCACGATCACATTGAAGGGAAAATCGGTTCGCTGGCTGAGTGCGCTGTGCACCGCGTCGGCGATGGTGCGCACGCGGTTGCGCACCGGAATGATCACGCTCGCCGTCACGGGAAAGCGGGTGGCAGGTTGCGGCACCTTTTTGAAGCGCGGTGCGAGATAGGCCCCGATGCGTTTGAGATGCTGCGTCACCACCTTCTCCATTTCCTTTTGCACCGCCTGATTGCGCGGATCGACATAGTCGAACAGCTTCTCGCCGCTCTGCCGCAGGTCGGACTCCACCTTGGTGTAAAGAAATTCCTGCAGATGAAACAGCGGCGCACGCAGCGAGAGCTTCAGGCGCAAATCATACCAGCCGGCATACTGCACGTTGGCCACCGCCCCGTAGCGCTGCAACGCCGCGCGCACCGCCTTCATGTTGCACAACCACAGCGCGCCGAAATCGAAGTTGTCGCGCAGGCTGCCGGGCTGGTAATCATTCAACGGATGTTCGCTGCGCGTGCCGTTCTTGATTGCATGAAAATCCGCATAGACCATGCCCGCACCCGTGTCTTCCGCCACCGCCATCAGCCGCGCCAGCGCATGCTGGCCGAGTTGTATCGCCGCGGGCTGCGGCATGAGCAGGGCATGGGTGCTTTTGATGCGCTTGCAAATTGCATTCAGCGTGCGGCCGGATTGCAGCCCCTCCACCCGCAGGCCCGAAATTTTGGCCAGCGCCGGTAATTCCAGGCCGTGATGCAACAGCACGATCTCACGAACCAGCGGGGACTGGGACAATTCCTGGAGCAGGGCTTGCTCATGGGGGGCCGCGACCAAGGGCAGGACAACGGTCAAATCGCTCATCAATTCTCCTCACATGCTTCACACGCACGCAGCCAGATGACCGGCGGCGGACCGGACATGGCCGCCGGTCACAGCCACGAATCCCTCCTCCTGCCGGGGTGGGTCGCATGCCGCCGCCGCGTGCCCGTATGTATCAGAACCCCTGGTGAATTGCAAGAGGTTTTTCCGGCGGCAATTTTACTGTCGACCGTCCCCGGGCAGAATGCGCAGCGTGATCCGGCTCGGATATTCCGCCGAGCTGTAGACGCGCTGTGTGGCGGTTTGAAAGTCCCCGGGTTGGGCGTTGAAGATATCGACGAATTTCTGCGGATTGCGATCGATCATCGGAAACCAGGTGCTTTGGATTTGCACCATGAGACGATGGCCCTGTTTGAAGCGGTGCAGCACATCCTGCAGCACGAATTCCACTTTGGTGATCTTGCCGGGCTCGAATGGCTCGGGTTGGGCCAGGCTGTTGCGAAACTTGCCGCGGATGACGTCGCCGCGCACGAGCTGCTGGTAGCCGCCCATTTTCACATTGCGCGGATTGGGATCCGGGTCGGGCGTGTTCTCGGGAAACACGTCGATCACTTTGACGATCCAGTCGGAGTCCGTGCCGCTGGTGGAGACGAACAACGTGGCGGTGATCGGCCCGGCCGCACATATATCGGCCGTGAGCGGCGCGCTTTCATAGACCAGCACATCGGGCCGCCGCGCGGCGAAGCGCTGATCTTCCAGCATGAAGGCGGGATTGTACCAATGCCTGATTTCAGCGGTGTAGGGCACGGGTTTGTCCGGGTCGCTGAGGTACTGGCGAAACACCTCGCCGCTGGCGGACGGCGGCTCGAAGCGCAGGCCGCCATCGCCATGCAGGTAAATGGCGGCGGGGTTCGCCTCTGCCGGCGGCCAGTTTTTGAAGAAACGCCAGACATTGCCGCCGGTTTCGAACATCATGGCCTCCGCCAGCTCCGGTGGCTGGTGGTCCTTGAGATAATGGTTGAAGAATGGCAGCTCGATGTGTTCGAGATAGTAGGCCGCGGTCTTCGCGCCAAAATTGATGTCTCCCAGTTTTTCGCCATCGTCGTTGCCCCATTGCCCGTGCGACCACGGCCCCATCACCAGCATGTTGACCGTGCCGGGATTGTTCTGCTCGATGGCCTGATAGGAATGCAGTGCGCCGTAGAGATTCTCCGCGTCGTACCAGCCCCCCACCACCAGCATCGCGGGCTTGATCTTGCGCAGATGCGGCAGCACATCGCGCGCCTCCCAGAAGGCATTCCACACACTGTTGCGCGCCAGTTCATTCCAAAATTTCACCTGATTCTTCATGTAGCGGGTGTTGGCATTGGACAACGGCCCGAGATTGAGAAAGAACTGGTAGCCGTCGGGAGTTTGATGATCAAACGGGGGAACGGGGGTGCTGGTCGGCTGCGGCCGCGGCTGCCCGAAGCGCACGTAGAAATCGAAGGCGTGGGAGACGAGGAAGGCGCCGTTGTGGTAGAAATCATCGCCGGCCATCCACTTGGAAACCGGTGCCTGTGGCGACACGGCCTTGACCGCCGGATGCGCGTCGATGGCGGCCATGGTGCTGTAGAATCCCGGATAGGAAATGCCGCTGACGCCCACGCGGCCGTTGTTGTTGGGAATGTGCTTCACCAGCCAGTCCACGGTATCGTAGGCATCCGTGGTTTCGTCGATGTCGCGGTTGCTCTTTTTGTTGGGCAGATAAGGCCGCACGTCTTCAAACTCGCCCTCTGACAGGTAACGGCCGCGCACATCCTGTGCGGCGATGATGTAACCTTCCTGGAAATAGCGCATGCGCTGGCGGTCGGGCTTGTCCAGATAGTGATCGAGGCCGTAGGGCGCAACGCTGTAGGGCGTGCGGCGCAGCAGAATGGGATACTTCCGGGATTTGTCCTTGGGCACGTAGACGCTGGTGAAGAGACGGACGCCGTCGCGCATCGGGATGCGGTATTCATATTTGGTGTAATGCTGCCGCAGGTAGTCCATTTCCTGCGGTTTGTTCTGCGCCGTCAGGGGCAGCACGATCAGTGCCGCCCACAGCAATCCCCATCTGCACAGCCGCTGCCATGCCATCTTGCCTCTCCTTTCGTTCGCTTGTGAGATATGTTCGTGACTGCGTTGCCGCCAGACTGGCGTCACGCCGCAGCAACCGGGCAGGACCGGGTTGACGCACTGCCGCGCGCGATTGCCGGCAGGTGGCTGGTCAACCAAATCGAAAACACTCTGGATCAGGAGATGACGGCGGGAACGAAACCGGGCTGGCCGCCACTCTCCGGCGAGTCATCACTCATGCCGGCCGCGTGGTATCGTCGCACAGGGCTTGGGAAGCGCATGGTAACCAGCGTCGTTTTCAATTTCAAGCGCTTTTTGGCGGGGAGCGCCATGCCCCGGCCGGCGAGTGGGGGAAACGCAGCACCGGCCTCCTGTCGGCAGACGAGGTGCTTGCGCCCCACCACCTGTAACCAGGGTATTGATCGGAGAAAAGGCACAAAGACAGCGGCCGTGTCTTTGTGCCTGGTTGGTTGTGCCATGCCAGCGGTCTGTTGCGTGGGAGCATATCGCGGCCGCCGGTGTCATGCTGGAGACTCCGGGCAAAGATTCGCGCACCGCGTCACGCACCTTGCAGGATTCCTTCCGAATGACCCGCGAAGCATGCACACGAATGAAGGGCAACAGCGCGGGTGGCGGAGAGGTGCTTTCCGCGCGTGACGGCAAGTCATGGCAAACGGCAACGCGACTACCGCACCAGCACCATCTTCCGCACTTGTGTGAAGCCCGCCGTGCTCATTTTGCAGAAATAAATTCCGGAAGCCACCGGCTTGCCCTCCGGCGTTATCCCCTGCCACGACACGGCGTGGGTTCCCGCCGGCTGCACGCCATCAACCAGGCGTGCCACCTCCTGGCCGGCAGTGTTGAATATGGCCAGCACGACGTGGCTTGCCAGCGGCAGTTGATAGCGTATGGTGGTGGCAGGGTTGAAGGGATTGGGATAGTTTTGTTGCAGGGCAAATTGCCGCGGCAGACTGCCGTGTGAAGGGCTGCCCTCCGCAACCCCCGTCGCTGTTTCGCCCAAATCCGCCAGCGCTTGGCGCGCCGCCTGTGCCGCCGCTCCTGCCTCCATGAAATAGAGCGGAAAATCGAACACCACCAGACGGTAGCGGTTGCCCAAAAAGCGCAAGCCCACCGGCCGGCCGTGATTCACCGCGGCAATGCCCGTGGCGGAAACATAGCTGTAGATGGTCTCGGTCTGCGGCTCTTCTGCCAGCGGCGGCAGAAATGCGTCGATCTCCAACAAGTTGCCGTTGAACAGCGCGGCGCGCAAACTGTCAACCTCGAGCGAAGGATAGCCTGCGCGGCGGCTCTCGGCCGCTTTGAAATCGCGATCCGCCGCAACCCGCGCGGCGCGGATTTTCAGATAGTCACGCACAAAACTGCCGTTCGGATAGATGACCTCGTTGCCCGGGCTCGTGCCCAGTGCGCGCAGCAGTGACCAGCCCGTCAGCCAAAGCTTGCCGCCCTGTTCGAGATATTTGCGCAAAGCGACCGTGTCCGACGCCATCGGCCGGGCCTGTCGCGCTTCCGCGTGCCAGATCACGGTGGAATAAACGCCCAGATCGGCATCGCTGAGGGTGATCTGCTGCGCCGTGCTGTCCGCCAAATCCCACTCGCTGGTGACGTTGTATCCCGCCAGCAGCGCGCGATAGAAATCGTCCACTTCCGCATCGGTGGGACGCAATGCGCTGCCGTCACCGTCGCGCGTGTTGTCCACAATCAAGATGCCCCGGTCATGTGTGGCCAGCCGGCCTTTCACCAGATTGGAGGCCGCACTTTCCAGCGCGGTGCGATCGACGGCTTTGACCTGGTAATAATAAAATGTGTGCGGCGCAACGTTGGCATCCTGCCAGGTGGTTTGCGGCGCCGGCACGAATGTCGCCAGAGCGAAGCCCTGCTGCGGCGCCAGGCTGCGATAGATGTTGTATCCGGCCAAATCCAGCTCCGTGTTGTTGGCCTGCCAGGTGAGCGTGATCGTTGCAGCTTGCGAAGTGGCGTCCAGCGCCGCGGGTGCCACCGGCGTGCGGCGGGGTGTGAAAGCGAGTTCCGGTGTCAACAGACTCTCGTTGCCGCTTTGATCAATGGCCGCGACCGCGGCATACATGCGCTGGTTTTCCGTCAGGCCGCGCAGGGTGTCAAAGGGTGTTGCGACCATGCGCATCTCGTTGTAGCTGCCGCTGGCAGAGCCGAGAAAAAGCTTGTAGCCCGCCAGATCCGGCTCCTGATTGGCCTGCCAGCGCAGGATTTGCGACTGGCCGTCGCCCACTTCCGCGGCCTGGAATCCCACCGGCGTAGCCGGCGAATTGGCCACCTGCACCAGCGCGGCCAAAACCACCTTGATGACTTCTTTCGCATAGGGAATGCTGATGTTGGCCATCACATCTGTGGAGCGATGCCAATTCGGGCTGAAGTCCCCCTCGTGCAGGAACAGCGCGTGATAGCCGGCCTGTTGAAAGGGATAGTGATCGCTGTTGCCGCTGCTGGCCGCAATCACCGGAAGCAGGGTGCTGTATTGCCGCGTGAGATGCTCGACCAGCAGCGCAAATGCCTGCGAAGGCCGGTCGGTCAGAATGTTGACATCGGGATGGGCATCCGCGACATTGGCGATCATGTCCATGTTGAGCACCAGATCGATGCTCATCCCCTGGCGGCGGGCATTCTCGGCGAAATGCCGGCTGCCGCCCAGCCCCTGCTCTTCTGCGCCAAAGGCAATGAACAGGATCGTGGTTTCCAATTCTTCGCGCGCCAGCACTCGGGCGATCTCCAGCGTGGCCGTCGTGCCGGAGGCGTTGTCATCCGTGCCCGGGGCATACACCGCAGCATTGCCGCCGTCATACACCACGGAATCGTAATGGCCGCCAACTATGAGCAGGCGCGGCGTTTTGTGCGTCCCCGGCTTGGTGGCCACCACATTCATTTGGGTGGTGTTGAACCAGGGGAAAGGGTCGAAACGGACGTCGGTGTAGCCGAATTCCTGGAATTTCCTGAACAGCCATGCGCGTGCCGGCACAATCGAATCGGAGAAGGAATAACGACTGCGGAAAGCCTCCAGGCGCTGCAAATAAGTGCCGATGGTCGAGTCGGAAATTTGCGCGATCAACCGCGGCAGCATGGTATCCGTGCCGGCGGCTCTCCACTGCGGGTGAAATTGCGGCCCCGCCGCCACCAACGGCAGCGGCCGTTCGGAAAGCCGCACCGGGTGCCAGCCGTGCTGCGCCGCCCGCAGCACCTCCGCCTCGCTCATTTTGACGACAATCTCTGCCGCATTTGCGGCAATGACCCTGGCGCCGGCACCCGCCGGCGGGGATGCATGTTCGTCATGCCGGGTCAGCAGGTAGTAGGGTTGCGACCAGGCCTCGTAATCGACGATTTCATGGGCAATGCCGCTGCGCTGCAAGTGCGGCAGCTCCGTCACCGCAACGGTTGCCAGCACGAAGTTATCCGTGCGCAAGCAAACTTTGAGCGGCAAGCCCTGCAAGCGACTCACTTCCTCCGGCTGGCGCAGATCGAAGCGCACCAGCACCGCGGGACTCTGGCCCGCCACCGCAAATGCAACTGCCAACGAAACCAGCCACCAGCGGCAAGCAACAACCATTTGATTCCAAGTCATAAACGGCTCCCGAGGTCATCATGCGAACAGTAAATTGGGAAATGGCGAAGGTATTGGGCTGGCAGTGGCATGAAGAAACCCGCCGCGGCCGGGGAGATGCCGGCAGGTAGAAACATTGGCTGCCGGCAATTCACCCCAATATCGGGGCATGCCGGCGGCAGCTTGGCATGCGATACGCCCGTCGCTGGCTTTTTCTCCTCGAACGCCAGTCCGTGTGCCAATGATGCAACGAATCACGGTCATGGTAGCGTGTCGTCGGCTCAATTACAAGGCCTTTCTTCCCGCCGGTGTTCTGCCAAGGCAGACTTTGTTTTTTTCATGTCTTTCCGTGTAACGCGGGCCACCCGCCCGCCAACCGGGGGAAGCAAGAAGGCTTGCGCTGCAAAAATTTCGCGGTCACGGGGGTGTCCCGGCATGAATTCTTTTATTCAAACTCGAAGCCGTTGGAGCATTCCGGCAGCTTCGCAGCGCAGTTTGCAAGCCGCAGCCCAGTCTGTTAACCGCGAAGCCGCCAAGCACGCAAAGGATTTCTTTGTGTGCTTCATGCTTTTGCGTGCAATCATGTGTTGCGATGATTCCTCATTTGCTGTCTGCCTGCTTTCATTGGTTTGACGTTCCAGTGCAGTAAGAGCCCCGGGCGGCAGTCGGGTCATTTCAAGCCGTCAGGAGTTGGACCTCGTGTATTGGCAGCAGTTTTTGATACAACCTCCGATGCGCCTGTCAATGCAGCAGCCGGCAGCAATCTGCTGGCCGTCATATGGAGTCGGTGGCGATCCTTCGTCCTCCACTCGCAAACCGCGCAGTTTTCAAACAGAACGCTGTTGGCAGGCCGACTCCAACGCGTGCAGCCAGCGATGCCATTTGGTGTTCTTGGTGCGCCTGGCGGTTCAAAAAAATCTTTGCGGTTGTCACAGTTTTGCCAGGATAATACTATAAGAAATTCCACAGCCCACTCCTGACGGAGTCTTGTGAACAAGCCATTTCCTCCGGACGACAGCAAGCCAACATGCAAAATTCAGGTTTTACCGCGCTCCGCGTTTGCAGAAACGAATCCGCAGGCAGACGAGCCTGCGCCGCCTCGCAGATGAAACTGCGGCCGCATGTCCGGCAACTTGCGGCTTGCTTTTCAAACCACCGGCTTTTATATTCGCGCCATGCAAAGCACGAGGCACACATGGCTGGGTGGCCTGGTTCTGTGCGGTTATCTCGCCGGACTGCTGCATCCTTTTTTCCCCTATTGGGAATATGCCTTGAACCAGCATTACATCGCCCGCGTGCTGTGTGAGAACAAGGAACGACCCCAGGCGAATTGCGAAGGCAAATGCTATCTGGCCCAACGCCTCGCCCAGGCTGGCCAGGAGGCGGGCGGGCAGCCGGGAACGGTGCCGGTCAAAGCAAACCCTGAAAAGGACACCTTGCATCTCTGCACTGCCAGCAGAGTACAGTTGACCCGGCCGGCGATCACCGGTTTGCTGGCCGGCCATGCTGGTGTGCCTTCCCTCCTTTCTCCTCCTGGTGAAATTTTCCACCCTCCGCGTCAGCGGGCCATTCTCCTTTGAACCCTATCGCGAAATCTGCCGCTGTCGTGGCGGCAAATTTACCTGGCTGGTCGCACGGTTGCGCAGGGCATGTTCTCTGTGATCCGTGAGAGAGAGGGGCTTGTCTGTGCCTTCGCAACCGGTGCGCACTCAAACCTGAAGATCATGCAACGGGAGAAATACAATGCGCACTCTTGGTGTTTTGCTGCTGACTTTCCTGCTGCCGGCCGCCGAAAACCTGCGGGCATGTTCCGTCTGTCGCTGCGGCGATCACAGCTTTTTCCTGAACAATGCCCGCCTTCTGCCCGCGGGGCGGCTGTTGCTGGGCGTGGATCATTTGAATACCCGCAAAAGCGCGGGTGTGATTCATCACGACGAACATGGTCAGGCTTTGGCCAAAGCCGTCCTGCCGTCGACCATCCACCATGAGGATCCCACCCTGGAAACCCAGACGCAGAATGCGGTGCAGTTCAATCTCAAATATGGGCTTGCCACCCGCGTGATGTTGCTGGCCTCCGTGCCTTATATCTTCAATCGCATTGCCACGGACACGGGTGCGGAAACTGCCAGCGGTCTGGGCGATCCTGAAATGCTGGCAATCGCGCACCTGCTCAATCTGGGTGCCTGGCGGTTGCAAGGTTTGGCTGGTGCGCGCCTGCCCCTGGGAATCTCTGATCTCGAGGAGAGTCCGGGCGTGCGGCGGGAGCAACATCTGCAGCCGGGCAGCGGTGCCTGGGCCGGCATTTTCGGGGTGCAATTGCTGCAGCCTTCCGGCCGCGTGCCGCTGTTCTTGAGTGCGAGCTATCAGGCCAATGGCAGCAATGCTCATGACTTTGCCTATGGCAATGTTTTCCGTTTCAACGTTGCTGCGCAAACCGCACTTGCCGGTGCTTTTGATTTGATCGCGGAAGTCAACGGCCGCATGGCAGAATATGACAAAGACGGCGCGGAGAGCGATCCCAACAGCGGCGGCACGGCAGTTTATTTTTCACCGGGTCTGCGCTTGCGTCTGGGCGCGGCCTCCCTGCGCAGTCAGGTGCAAATTCCGGTGATCGAAAACCTGCACGGCGGGCAGAACGAAAAGATCAATCTGCGCACCGGCCTGATGTGGGAGTTGTAAAGGGAGCAACAAACTGCAAGGGCAAGGGGCAGGGCGCGGCCAACCCGCGTGCTGCCCCGCTCAGCCACTGCGCGTCATGGCCAGCCATCACAAGGAGAATGCACATGAACTCGAATCACTCTGCACCCACGCGGCGTCAAGCTTTGGGTTTGATGCTGGGCGGGGCTGCCTGGACGGTTGCCGCCAGAGCCTTCGCACGACCGGACAAGAAGGAGAAAAACAAACCCGGGAGCACCGTCGATTTTCAAAAGCTCGCGCCCGGTGCCGCGGTGACTTATCCCTTTGCCCTGCCCGACCTGCCTTATGCGACCAACGCGCTGGCGGCTGCCATCGATGAACAAACCATGCAAATCCATCACGGCCGGCATCACAAAGCCTACACCGACAACCTCAACAACGCGCTGAAGGATCATCCCGCGCTGCAGCAAAAGACCATCGTCGAGCTGCTTGCCGACTTGCCGGCCGTGCCCGAAGCGATTCGCACGACAGTGCGCAATCATGGCGGCGGTTATTTCAATCACTGTCTCTTCTGGCACATGATGAGTCCGCAGGGCGGCGAGCCGGCCGGCGAGCTGGCCGCGGCGCTCACCCGCGATTTCGGCTCGTTCGACGCCTTCAAAGAGAAATTCAACAAGGCCGCGGCCTCGTTGTTCGGCAGCGGCTGGGCCTGGCTGGTGGTCAATGACAAGGGCAGGCTCGAAATCATTCAAACGCCGAATCAGGACACGCCGCTGGCGGGTGGTTACAAACCGGTGCTGGGCATTGACGTGTGGGAGCATGCCTACTATCTGCGCTATCAAAACAAGCGCGCGGATTACATCACGGCATTCTGGCAGGTGATCAATTGGGAACAATGCCGGCGCAACTTTGCTGCGTGAAACCGGCCGTCTGGCTGCTGGCGGTGGTACTCGGCCTCAGTGCCTGCGGCAGGGAGGAACAACCGCCGCCACCGGATCAGCGCGCCCGCATGGAAAGTTTGCGGCACGAGCTGCGGCAGACGCTCGGAGCAAAATACACCGAGCCGGTCCCGCCCGCCACGGTGGCCCAGCTCAAACGCGGCAGCGAACTGTTTGCCGAGTTGTGCGCCCCCTGTCATGGCGCGCGCGGGGACGGCAAGGTCGAGCATCCCGGTGTGCTGCTGCAACAGCCATCCAACTTCACGGATCCGGCGCAAGCGACCTTTTTCTCCGAACAGGCGCGTTTGCACATTATTCGCAAGGGCATCCCCGGCACGGCCATGATGGGCTGGGAGGGCGTGCTGCCGGAGGATGACATCGTGGCGATCTACCAATACGTTCGCCATCTTTATCAATCCCGCTGAGGACGCCAGCCTCTGCGCACTGCCAGGAGGTCGGTGTGTGCTTCATGCGTTTGTGTGCTGGCATGCGTTGCGATTATTCCTCATGCGCTGTCTGCCTGCTTTCATTGGTTGGACATTCAGTGCAGTAAGAACCCGGGGCGGCACTCACGTCATTTCAAGCAGGCCAGGAGTTGGATCCCGTGTATGGGCAGCAGTTTTTGATACAACCTTCGATGCGCCTGTCAATGCAGTAGCCGGCAGCAATCTGCTGGCCGTCATATGGAATCGGTAGCAGCACTTCGCAATCCACTCGCAAACCGCGCGAGCGCGGTGTGCAAACAAAACGCTGTTGGCAGGCCGCCCCCAACGTGTGAAACCAGCCATGCCATTCGCTTGGTGTTCTTGGCGCCCTTGGCGGTTCAAAAAATCTTCGCGATTGTCACGGTTTTGCCAGGATAATACTATGCGCCTCTGGTTGCCCGCGATTCTCGCCCTCGCCGCCTGCGCGTGCCGCTCCCAGGAGGCTTTCCATGCCACTGAAATGCCGGCTACGCCCATTAGTGATTTCGTCCTGCAGGATCAGCACGGCCGGCCGTTCAAACTGAGTGAGCAACGCGGCAGGGTGGTGGTGTTTTTCTTCGGCTACACCTTTTGCCCGGATGTCTGCCCGCTGACACTCTCCACCTGGAAGCGCGTGCACGATGCGCTGCAGGCCGACACCGCCCGGGTGCGCTTCGTCTACGTCACTGTCGATCCGGAGCGGGACACGCCGGAGAAACTGAAAACACATCTTGCCATTTTCCATCCCGGTTTCACGGGCCTGACCGGCAGTCCGGAGGCCCTGCGCGAAGTGTATGCTGATTTCGGCGTGTATGCCGAGAAGGTGAACATCGCCGCCGGTGCCAGCGGCTATCTGGTGAATCATTCCACCCGCATGTTCGTGGTCGATCCCCGGGGCGATTTGCGCCTGCTGATCGATCACGCCGCGCCGGTGCCGGAGGTGGTGCATGATCTGCGGCTGTTGTTGGCCGGGAAGAAGTGAAGAGAAGGCAGGGGGCAAGAGGCAAGGGGGCCATTTTTGTTAGACGCCCTTTAAAAATGGGTCTGTGAGAGAGTTTGAGTTTTTGGGAAGGGAGGAAGAGATGACGATGCGATTTGCCGGTGTGTTGGTTTTTCTCGTGATCTTGGGGTTGGCGGGGTGTCAGCGTGGGGCGCAGGTTCCCGAGCTGGTGATTTCCGAAGTGTGGTCGCGGCCGGTGGCCCTCGCCCAGCCGGATTCCGGGGCGGCCATGGAACAGATGCACCATGCCGGCAGCAATGGCGTGGTTTATTTGCAAATTGAAAATCGCGGGGCGGCTGCGGATCGTTTGTTGCGCGCCACCTCGGAAGTGTGCGCGGTGACGGAGCTGCATGAGACGATCATGCAGGGGGATCGCATGAGGATGCAGCCGGTGACGAGCGGTCTCGAAGTGCCCGCGCACGGCCGTCTGCAATTGTCACCCGGCGGCCATCACATCATGCTGATGAATCTCAAGCGCGATCTTGCGGCCGGCGACAGCATTGCGGTGCTGCTCGAGTTCGAGAAAAGCGGCAGCCAAACCGTTTTTTCGCACGTCCGGCAGCCCTGAAGGTGAAACGGACAGGGTTCCTGCCGCGCGATGACGGTGACGACAGGCTGCCTTCATTGCCAATCGTATTCGAGACCCGGCGGGCAGGTGAAAGCTCCGGCTGAGTGCCGGGCGTTTCACGCGCCCGCCGGGCTTTGCCGCCGCGCCGAATTCGTGTTCGGCAATGGTCTGGCCGAGGCACGTGATCTGCCCGGGAGTTCACAACTTCCGGCTTTGTGGAAATTCCGACTCAGCCGCGGGGCAACCCTTTCGGACGGATGCGAATCAGCAGCGTCATCCGGCAGCTCAGATGCGCCGCGCCAATCGAATGCAGTGGTGAGCGTGACAGTGACGGGCTTGGCGGACCCGCGTATGCGAAAATCTCCGGCGTCATGGGTGACGGTGTCCCCCCTCAAATCTTATCCTCCAAAATTTCCCGCCGCGGTTGGGGGATGACGACCTTGCTCACCAACAATCCCTTGTTGCGAATGTAATCTGCGCCTGCTTCCACCGCCGCCGTGACGGCGGCGACCTCGCCGGTAAGGGTGACGTAGCCCTTGCCGCCGATCGCCATGGCGAGATGAATCTGCACCAACTGCACGTTGGCCGCCTTCACCGCCGCATCGGCCGCCTCGATCACCGAAGCCACCGAAAACGTTTCAATGATGCCCAACGCCCCGGTTTCCGTGATCACGCGCGTGCCGCTGATCGCGGGAAAAACCTCGGGATGCACATTGGGAATGAGCAGGCTGTCCACCACGGTCTCCCCGCCGCGCGCCAGGCCCACCTGCATGCTCTCGCGCACTGCCGCGGTGTCGCCCGCCACCATGACCATGAATTTGCCGGGGCAAATACTGCGATTGAACACGATCTGCACGCCGGCCGTTTTCAGCAGCGCGTCCGCCACCTCGTAGCCCCGCGCGATGGAGGTCAACTCGATCAAGCCGATGGCGTTCTCCATGCTACTCCCTCTCGATCACGATCTTTTGCCCGACCGACACCACCCGGCCGGTGAGGCTGGCATGCACCGGCACGCTCAGATGATTCGCGGCGGGCCGGGCGAGCACGTCGCCAATTTCCACGCGATCACCGGGCCGCACGCACGGCTGGGCTGCCACGCCGGTGGGCGGCTGCAGCGGAATGGTCACGCGCGCCGGGATGATGGTTTCTTCGAGCAGGGGTGCCTCCTGCGTGAATTGGTGCAAGCCCAATCGTTGCATCAGTCGCTGCGTGGGCACTGCGCGATAGGCCTTGAGCGGATGCACCTCGCGGCTGAGTTTTTGCAAGTGCTCCGGCGGCAGCCAGCGGTTGCCCGCTTTGAGATCACGCTTGGTCGCCACACACATGTTGCGCGGATCCAGCTCTTCCGGGCAGGCCCACAGCGTGCAGAGGTTGCATTCACAACAAGCCTGCGCCCACAGGCAGAGCGTGTCGCTCAGCGGGCCGGTGGTCAGCAGCGAACGCATCACCAAATGCGGCTGAATCGGATAGCCGAGCAAATAGCGCGGACAAAGCTCGGTGCACAGGCTGCATTGATCACAGGCCGATTTGCCGATGCGTTTGAAGTCGCGTTCGGATTGCGATTTTCTCTGTGCCAATCGCGTCGCGCGGCCCAGCACAATCAGGCCGCTGGTCACGGCGGTCACCGGGGTACTGAGATCGGTGACCACTTTTCCCATCATCGGGCCGCCATCCAACAAAACAAAATCAGCGAGCGTGGCACCGCCGGCCAGCGCCAGTGCCTCGCCATAGCTCATGCCCACCGGCAACCATGCGGTGACCGGATTTTTGACATGGCCGTGCAGCGTCACGAGGGAATGCGTGACACCATGGCCCTGTGCCGCACGCCAGACATTGAACAGCGTCTCAACGTTTTGCACGACCACGCCGACCTGCACCGGCAGGCCGCCGGCGGGAATGCGGCGGCCGGTGCTGTGATACACGACTTCGAATTCATCGCCGGCCGGATAAACATCTTCCATCTCGAAGATCGAAATGTCCGGCTCGAGATGGGGAGTGAGGGCCTGAATCGATTTGCGGTTCTTGTGCTTGACGGCGACAATGCCGCGTTGCGCGCCGACATGCTGCATCACCAGCCGCAGCCCCGCCACCATTTCACCGGCGTAATGCTCCAGCAATGCCTTGTCCTTGTAAAGCAGCGGCTCGCATTCCGCGCCGTTGGCGATGACCGTATCGGCGCGCGTGTCGATTTTTTTATAGGTGGGAAAGCCGGCGCCGCCCGCGCCCACGACGCCGGCCTTGCGCACCAGTTCGACCAGGTTGTGCATTGGCCGTCCGGTGGTGGATTACATGGTCAGTGCCATGATCGCCTTGGCGGTGTGCAGGCGGTTTTCCGCCTCCTGATAGATCACCGACTGCGGCCCGTCGAGCACGGCATCGGTGACTTCATTGCCGCGATCAGCGGGCAGGCAGTGCATGTAGATCGCGTTGGGTTTGGCGAGTTTCATGCGGCGCTCATCGCAAATCCAGTCGCGGTACTTTTTGGAGATTTCCAGGGCACGCTGCGGCTCGTGAAAGAGCGACTCGATGCCCCAGCTTTTGGCATAGATGATGTCCGCCTGCTCGCAGGCGGCATCCATGTCGTGCACGATTTCGAATTTGGTGCCGGCGGCGCGGGCATTGGCACGCGCCGCTTCCATCACCGGTTTCATCAAATCGTACTCCGGCGGATGCGCCAGCACGACATCCAGGCCGAAACGCGGCAGCAGCAGGCACAGGCCCTGCGGCACCGACAGCGGCTTGGCATAGGAGGGGGCATAGGCCCAGGATATCGCGATTTTTTTGCCGCGCAAATCCTTGCCGAAAACCTCGCGCATCGTCATCAGATCGGCGAGCGTCTGGCAGGGATGATCCACATCGCACTGCATGTTGATCACCGGTTTGTCGGCCCAGCGCGCGATCTCGCGCATGTAGGTGTTGCCCTCGCCGGGCACGAGATCGTGGCGCACCGCGATGGCGTGGCCATACGAGGACAGAATCAGCGCGGTGTCCTTGGCACTCTCGCCGTGGGAAATTTGCGAACTGGAGGAATCGATGAAGTGCGCATGGCCGCCGAGCTGGGTGATGCCGGCCTCAAAGGAATTGCGCGTGCGGGTGGATTTGTCGAAAAACAGCAGAAAGATGGTCTTGTCCGGCAGGAAACGGTGCGGAATGCCGTTTTTGAACATGAATTTCAGCTCGGCCGCGGTCTCCAGCGCCAGCTCGAGCTCCTCGAGGCTCCAATCCTGCGTCGAGATGTAGTCTTTGCCTTTCAACGATCCAATCATGTTTGCTCCTGAAAAGGGACGGGGTGAAAAAGGAAAAAGGCAATTACTCAGGGCGAAGGGCTCCGGTCAAATCGCAAACTTCGAGAAAAAGTTCCTGCAACGGCCGGGCTGTTGCGTGGAAATCCTTTCACGTTTGCCCGGAGCGCCGGGGTTCGGAAACCTCGGCTCAGCCGGGAGAAACATTGTCGGGCAATTTCGAATGTTCGGAAAACCCCGGCACCCCCGGTGGTTGTTGGGGAGCGGACACTCTTCCGACAAAGCAGAGTGATCGGGCACCCATTTGTCAAACCCGGGCAGCCCGGGTCGGCTCAAAAGCCGCGCGCGAATTCGGCATAAAACGCCGTGGCTTTGACGAGATGGTCGATCGGAATGTACTCATTGGGGGCATGCGCCAGCACTTCATTGCCGGGCCCGAATCCCAGCGTTGGAATGTTGAACATGCCCATGCTGCCCACGCCGTTGGTGGAAAAAGTCCACTTGTCGACTTTCGGCTCCGCCTGAAACAGCGTGCGGTAGCTTTTGCGCGCCAGCGCCAGCAGGGGATGGTTCTCCGGCAAGACCCAGGTGGGCATGTAGGACGGCATGGGGAAGACGGTGCCGGTGTAACTGGCGGCGCGATATTCCGGCACCCACACCTGCGCATTGGCCTGCTGAAAGGCGGGCAGATTGCGGATTTCCGCCAGGCTGCTTTCGATGGTTTCGCCGGCGGTCAGGCGCCGGTCGAGATGAATGGTGCAGGAATCGGCGACGGCGCAGAGCGAGGGCGAGGTCGAGCGAATGTCGGAGATCGTGACGCTGCCCTTGCCGAGGAAATCATCATGGCGCAGCCGGCCGTGCAGCTCCTCGATTTCGCGAATGATGGGCGCCATGTGATAAATGGCGTTGACCCCGCGCTCGGGTGCCGACCCATGGCAGGAGAGGCCCTCGGTTTTTACCTTGATCTCCAGCCGGCCGCGATGGCCGCGATAGATGTTGAGATTGGTCGGCTCGGTGAGCAGAACCGCATCGGGTCGAAAATGATTCTGCTCCACCAGATATTTCCAGCACAGCCCTTCAATATCCTCCTCCAAAACGGTGGCGGTCACCCACACGGACACGTCCTGCGGGACGCCGGCTTCCGCGAGAATTTTGCCCGCATAAACCGCACTCGCCAAGCCGCCTTTTTGATCACAGGAACCGCGGCCGTAAATCTTGCCGTCTTTCACCACCGGTTCAAATGCCGGTGTTTCCCACAACGCGGGATTGCCGACATCCACCACGTCGCAGTGACCGTCGATCGCCAGCACGCGCCGCCCGCTGCCAATGCGCCCCATGAGGTTGCCGAGGCCGTCGCGGCGAATTTCATGATAGCCGAGTTTTTTCATCTCCTGCTCGATGCGCGCAATTGCCGGCTCTTCCTTGCCGCTGGTCGAGGGGATGGCCACCAGGTCGCACAGGAAGGCGGTAAGCTCTCCCTGCAATTCCTGGGCACGTCGCAAAATGTCGTTCACCGTGTTCTCCTTTCAAAAAGTCATGAAGCCTGCCGCCCGGCCACCCGGGCGTTGAATGCTGCAATATGTCGATCGATCTCGCTGATTTGATTCTGGATCGCCAGCCAGTAGTCGGGATAATCGTACCACTGCGCCTGCAGCTCCTCGAGCCGGCGGCCCTGCTGTTCGATCCAGGTGTAGTACTTGAGCTGGTGAATCCGCTTGCGCTCGGCGTGCGTCAGCTCGAGCAGATAATCCGTGCTCAGGCCCTGTAAATGGCGGTGAAAATCGCGGAGGGCGTGCTCCCGCGTGTAAGGTCCTTCGGCGTTGCGCATTTCCGCCAGGCGGCTGGTGTAGAGTGCCATCGAGTCGGTGAACACCGTGAAGATCACGTCGCGTTCATTCAACTCGAACGCACGGGCGAATTTGATGGCTGCGATGAGATTGGCAATCCCGGAGATGCCGATGAGCGGCAGTTGCTGCAGGAAGGCCTCGGGCACGCCCTCGGCCGCCAGATAGTCCCGGCCGGCCGGTTCGTTGAACAGGCGGATCAGGCGCAGGCACGCTTCGTCATCGACGGCCACCACCACGTCGGTGTTGCGCACGTTGTGAATCCACGGCACGTGCTTGTCACCGATGCCCTCGATGCGGTGGCTGCCATAGCCGTTGGCGAGCAGTGTCGGACATTGCAAGGCCTCCGCGGCCACGATTTTGGCCTGCGGAAATTTCTGTTTCACGTAATCGCCGCACGCCAGGGTGCCGGCGGAGCCGGTGGCGGAAACGAAGCCTGCCAGCCGCTGGCGGGGCTGGTGCACCGTGGCGAAAACTTCCTCCACGGCGCGGCCGGTGACATGAAAGTGCCAGAGGTAGTTGCCGAACTCTTCGAACTGGTTGAAGATCATGATGTCGCGGCGTGTGCACCGCAATTCCCAGCATTTGTCATAAATCTCCTTGACGTTGGATTCCGAGCCGGGCGTGGCGATGACTTCCCCGGCAATGGCCTTCAGCCAGTCGAAACGTTCGCGGCTCATGCCCTCCGGCAGAATGGCGATCGAGTCACAACCCAGCAGGGCGGAATTGTAGGCCCCGCCGCGGCAGAAATTGCCGGTGGAGGGCCACACTGCCTTTTGGCTGGTGGGATCGAACTGGCCGGTGACCAGACGCGGCACCAGGCAGCCAAAGGTGGCGCCCACTTTGTGCGCGCCGGTGGGAAACCATTTGCCGACCAGCGCGAGAAGGCGCGCGGCCACGCCGCTCAGGCGCGGCGGGATTTCGAGAAAATTCACGCCGCCGAACAGGCCGCCGCTCTCCCGCGGTTCGTTCTTCCACGTGATGCGAAAGAGATTGAGCGGATTCACCTCCCACAAGCCCACCTGACGCAGTTGCTCGGTGATGGCGGCAGGAATTTTTTCCGGGTGCATGAGTTGTTCGAACGTCGGAATGATGAGATGGCGCTCACGCGCGCGCTGAATCGCTTTTTGCAGGGTCGGCTCATGAATCTGCAGATCGATCATACTGGCTCCTGATGGGCTGACAATTTTCGTTCGACCTCCGCCAGGCTGTTTTCAACCAGCAGAGGCTGGCGGCGCACCGCCCGCATAACGCCTTGAATGTCTTTGAGGCCGTTGCCGGTAACCATCACCACCGCGGTGGCCTCCGCCGGCAGGCGGCCGGTGTGCGACATTTTCACGAGGCCGGCCAGGGCGGTGGCACCTGCCGGTTCGGCGAACACGCCCGCGCGGCGCGCCAACACCGACATGGCGGAGAGAATTTCCTCATCGCTTACCGCGAGAAACTCCCCGTGCGACTCGCGCACGGCAGCCAGGGCTTTGCTTTGATCGCGCGGCACGCCCACCGCAATGCTGTCTGCAAGGGTGTCGGGCACGATTGGCGCGGCAGTGGCAGCGCCCTGTTGCCAGGCCTGCACCAGCGGCGCACTGCCCTGGGCTTGCACGCCGATCATGCGCGGCAGCCGCTCGATCAGGCGCAGGGCATGCAAGTCTTTGAAGCCCTTCCACATGCCCTGCAGGATGCAGCCGTCGCCCACCGCCACAAACACGCAATCCGGCACCTGCCAGTGCAGTTGTTCGCAAATTTCCAGGGCCGCAGTTTTCTTGCCTTCGCCGAGATAGGGATTGATCGCGGTGCTGCGGTTGTACCAGCCCCATTTTTCTGCCGCCTGGCAGCAGAGATCGAAGGCCTCGTCATAGGTGCCGCGCACCTGCAGCACGAGTGCGCCATACAGCAGCAGTTGCGCCAGTTTGGCGGCGGGCGCGTTTTCCGGCACAAAGATGACGGTGCGCAATCCCGCGACGGCGGTGAAGGCTGACCACGAGGAAGCGGCATTGCCGGTGGAGGCGGCTGTCACCGTGGTGGCGCCCCTCTCCAAAGCCCTGACGATGGCCACCGAACTGGCGCGATCCTTCAGAGAGGCGGTGGGATTGCGGCCGTCGTCTTTGATCCAAAGTGCACGCAGCCCCAATTCTTGCGCCAGCGCGGTGCTGTGATAGAGCGGCGTTCCGCCCACCGCCAGCGGTTGAATGAAGCGGGTCTCCTTGACCGGCAGGATTTCCCAATAGCGCCAGTGTGTGACATCGCGATTGCCGGCGAGTGCGTCCCGAGTCAGCCTTTTGGCAACGGCGTCGTAGTCATAGCACACTTCCAGCGTGCCGGCCAGCGGGCCGCACGCCGGGCAGGTGTAATCGATTTCCGCGGGTGAAAAATTGCGGTTGCAGGAGACGCAGCGAAGATGGGAAAGATTGGGCATGAAGACTCGCCGGGTTTGGTTTTTCTACCGCCGGATATGAGGTGAGATCATTTGTACTTCTTGATGGTCAACGACAAGTTGACTGTCGAAGACCTCGCCGGTGATTCGAAGCGCAGACAGAAGGTCTGTGACATTGAAGAAAGTATGGGCCGGATTCAGCCACAACGGCGAAGTTTAAAAGCTTCCTGTAACGACCTGGCCGTTGCGTGGAATCCTTTCGCGTTTACTCGATGAGCCGGAGTTGTAATGTCTCAGTCACGCGTGGAGACGTGACGCGGACATCTTCTCTGCAGGCAGGGAGGCCTGCGCTACTCCACACGGATTCCCCGGGGTTGGAAACCTCGGCCCAGCCCAGGTTGAACCTTGCGAACCCTGGCCGGAGCCAACTTCTTTTCTCAACCAAGTTCACCTGCGGCCTCGTTGGTCTCCAACTGCTTCCGCCGCCGGCGCAGGGGCAGGCGAGAGCGCCGGATACCATCGAATTGAAACAGGGCATTGGCCACCGCCGCCGCGGTCGGCACCAACCCGATTTCGCCCACACCCTTGGCACCATAAGGGCCGTGCGGATCGGGCACTTCCACGCCGATCACTTCGATCTCCGGCATCTCTTTGGCCCGCAGAATCCCGCACTGCCGCAGCCGCGTGCTTACCGGCACACCGTTTTGCAACGGCAGGTCTTCCGTCAGCGCGTAGCCCAGCCCCATGTGAAGCGAGCCTTCGATCTGGCCTTCGAACAAATTGGGATTGATGATGCGGCCGGCATCATGCGCGGCGTAAATCTTTGCGACCTTGCCCTGTTCATCGAGCACGGCCACTTGTGTGGCATAGCTGTAGGAATAATGCGTGACCGCCTGCTCGTGGCCGGCCTCGGGCGGGGTGGTCCAATCACACACCCACTCGCCCTCATAGACGCGGCCCTCCAGCTCCGCCAAAGAATGGTGCGCGAGATCCTGCCGCAGTCGCTGCGCCGCCTTGAGGATGGCATTGCCGAGGATGGAGGTGGCGCGCGAAGCCGTGGTCATGCCGGCGATGGCCGCGGCCGTGGTGTTCACCTGCACTTCGACGAGTTTGGGATCCAGGCCGGTTTCATGGCAGAGAAACTGCACCGCCATGGTGTGCACACCCTGCCCCATCTCCGTCCAGCCGTGATGGATGATCACCTTGTGCGGCGAGGCCACTACGATCTTCACTTTGCCCTCGTCGCGCATGCCGTTGCCGATGCCGGTGTTCTTCAAGCCGCAGGCGATGCCGGCATAACGCGCGGCTTGAAACTGTTCCTTCACCGCCAGCAGCGTGGCGCGCACGCCGCAGCCGCCGCGAATGATCTGGCCGGTGGCGGTGCGGCTGCCCTCCTGCAGCGCGTTGTCGTAGCGGAATTGCCAGCGGTCAAAGCCGCCCTGCGCGCAGAGTTCATCGATGCAGCTTTCCAATGCAAAGGTGACTTGATTCACGCCGAAGCCGCGCATCGCGCCGCACGGCAGATTGTTGGTGTAAACCGCCCGGCTGATCACGTGCACGTTGGGAATGTCATAGGCGCCGGTGGCATGGCCGGCCGCGCGCTCGAGGACTTTCATTCCCACCGACGCATAGGCCCCGGTATCGCCAAGAATGTCCGCCTGCAGTGCGGTGAGCCGGCCGTTGCGATCGCAGGCAAGCGTGTAGTTCATGCGCAGCGGATGGCGCTTGGGATGCATGCGAATCGACTCCTCGCGGGTCAGCGTGATCTTCACCGGGCGCTGCAGCAGCCGCGCAAACAGTGCGGCGTGCCCCTGCACCGAAAGATCCTCCTTGCCGCCGAACCCCCCGCCGCTGGGAACCAAAATCACTTCCACATCGGCCGCGGGCAGGGCGAGCAGGCGCGCAATCTGCTTTTGGTCCTCGTAAACGCCCTGTCCCTGCGAATAGACTGTCACGCCCCGGGCGGTGGGCAGAGCCAGGCAGCACTCCGGCTCCAGAAAGCCATGCTCGATCATCTGGGTTTGATAGATGCCGCGCGCGACAAATGCCGCTTCGGCCAGGGCCCTGCTGACCTCGCCCCGGGCAATCACCGTTTCGGAGAGCAAATTACCGCCCGGATGAAGACGCGGGCTCTCCGGTCGCAGCGCCACCTCCGGATCGGTGACGGGCTCGAGCACCTCGTATTCCACTTCAAGCAAGCGCGCCGCCTCCCGCGCGCGATCTTCACTCTCCGCCACCACGCCGGCAATGACGTCGCCGACGTAGCGTGTCTCTTCACCCTCGGCCACCATTAATGGCCAGTCGTTGACGATTAATCCAATATGGCGCTCACCGGGAACATCGCGGGCGGTGAACACACGCAGCACGCCCGGCAGCTTTTCCGCGGCCGCCGTGTGAATGGCGCGCACCTTGGCGCGGGGATGATCACTCAGTTTCAACGCCCCATACACCATGTTCGGAACGTGCATATCCGCAACGAACGGCCGTTTGCCCAGCACCAAATCCGCGGCTTCGTATTTGGGATGCCGGCTGCCCAGGCGGCCATCGCCACCGGGCGCGGGAATCTCGCGACCCTCCCGCAACGCGGCGGCCGCCAGCAGGATCGCGTCTTCGATCTTCTTGTAGCCCGTGCAACGGCACAAGTGCGGCGTCAACGCCTTCTGCACCTCCGCCCGCGTGGGATTGGGATGGTGATCGAGCAGCACCTTGCTTTGCATCACGATGCCGGGGATGCAAAACCCGCATTGCACGCCGCCGCTGGTCACGAAGGCATGGGCAAACACGGACTGGCGGTAGGCACCGATGCCTTCGATCGTCACCACCTGTCCGTTTGCAACCTTCCTCATGGGTGTGGCGCACGCCAGCACGGCCCGGCCGTTCAATTCCACCACGCAGCAGCCGCAGGCCGCCTGTGGTGCACAGCCGTCTTTGGGGGAAAGCACACCGGCGTGCTCGCGCAAATAGCGCAGCAGCGACAACTCCGGATCACCGTGATACTCATGCCGCGCGCCATTGAGGGTCAGTATCATGAGGCACCTCCTCTGCAGTTGTGTTTCAGGCCGGGGAGACCGCGTTGCCATCATTGAAAACCGGAGGTGACATTTCACCGGCAGGCGGACCGCCGTCCGCCTGCAGCAGCAAAGCCGCGTACACTTGCCGTGCGGTGTGCACCCCATCCAGCAGAGTGCGCAGGATGTGATACGGCCGCAGATCAACCAAGGCGGGCGCCGCGGCACCGCGGGCGAGCGTGAAACCGAGCGGCTGGTGGTTGTGGTCGAATTCCACGGTGAGCGGCCCGGTGCGGAAAAGGTATGTTTGTCCGGCGGCGGAGCGCGTGAGCTGATACTCACCGTCTGCGAGGCGGCCCACCAGCGTGTCGGGGGTGGCGAAGTAAAAGCCGTTGCCCTGCGCGGATCGTGCAAAACTGGCTGGCGTGAAAAAGAAGCGCGGCTTCTCTATGTATGGCCCGCCGGTCTCCGGACAATACGTGTCGCAGTTGCCGCAGTCATTGCAGAAATCCGCGAGATTGGCGATTTGCCGTGCCTGCGCCAGCACAAACCGGCCCGCCGGAACGGGGATGAGCCGGCCATTGTCGAGGCGATAGTTGGTCACCTCCACGGTCTTTTCGCCGATGGGCAGCGAAAAGTTGGCGGCATTGGGACATACCGGCAGGCATTTGTTGCAAGTGATGCAATCAAAGAGCGCGAGGTGGCGGTCGATTTTCGGCGGAGTTTTGCGATGGTTGGCGGCATGATATTGCGGATCGTGCGCCAGCGTTGCCACGATCCGGCCGGAGTTGATGGCGCCCGCCACCGCCACGCTGGCGGCCGTGCCGCCGGCGCTCGCGAGAATAAACTCGTCGATGGTGTGGCTGCCGGTCTCGGCCATCGCCTGCTGGAGATTCTTGAGATAATCGAACAGCCGCGTATAACCGCCGGTTTTGAGCAGATCGGTGCAGGTGGAAACCGGCCGGAGATTGCAGGCCACCGCCCGGGCGAAATTCTGTTTGGTGATGCCGGCGGAAAAGGAAAGATGAAACGCCGGCCCCATGGCCTCACGGAAACGCTGCATGGCCTGCATCGCCAGCACGTGCAGCGGCGCACCGGAGAGATAAATGAACTCATCCTTGAAAATGCGCTCGTGATTGCGCACCACCAGGGTGTTGGTGAATTTGGCGCCGACGCACCGGCCGTGGCGGCCGGCAAACGCCGCCAGCCGCTGCATCATGGCCACCGCCTCCTCGAACTGCAAATCCTTTTCGAAGGCATGGGGATCGAGCTGGATCTCGGTGTAGCCCAGCTCCTCGTGCAACACCCGCCGCACCGTGTCATATCCCAACAGCGTGGGATTCATCTTGACGATCACATGAAAGCCGTGCGTGCTGATCAAATGCTGCACGATGTTTTCAATCTCGGTCCGCGGGCAGCCGTGGAAAGTGGAGAGCGTGACCGACTCCGAAATGTTCGGTGCAATCGCGGTGTGCCGCAGGTGGTGGAGGGCCGGGGGCAGGGTTTCGAGTGCCGCGGCGATGGCGGCCTCCGCGTTTTGCATGCCGGCCAGCCAGCGTTGCATGGGCGGCGAGGAAATGCCCGCGAGATCATACCCCACCGACAGGTCGAAAACCGTGGCATAAAAGGGGTCGCCGGCCGGCACGCCGAGCAGCTCCAGCTTCTCGATGAGCTTGAGCAGCACCCAGGCATTGACATACTCCTGATACGATTCGTGCAGCCGCAGCTCCTGCGACCATTCGATATTGTAACCCACGTTGCGCACGTCGATGCACGGCCGCGGAATCTGCAAGTGATCGCGAATCTGCACCGTTTTCAATTCGATGATGCGGCCGCCACCCAAAAAGGAGAGCACGATGTTTTGTGCCAGTTGCGTGTGCGGACCGGAAGCCGGCCCCAGCGGCGTGGCTGCCCGCCGGCCGTGAAAAGCCACGGAAAAATCGAAGCCGGGAAAGCCGCGAAACATTTTGCGGGCGGGGTAGCCGCAAATGGTGTTGTTCGCCCGCCATTCGCTGACAATTGCCTGCAAGTGGCGGCCCACGGGAATGCCATGCAATTCGGCCATCGCAAACTCACTTGGGGTTGCCGGTGCTGCTCACCACACTGCGTCGCGCCCAACCCTGCCGGCCGGGAAGATTGCCGGGCCGTCGTGTGCCAAGCGGCGCTGTCTGTCCCGGCATGATCGTGCAAGGAGAGGCGGGCAACGCAGTGCGGCCAGTCATTCGTAAAATCGCTGCCACACCCGCTGCGCCACCGGCCGCGCTGCGGCCGCGAGCTCTCGCTCATCGAGTTGCAGCAGCCTGCCGTTCCGCACCACGACTTTGCCGTTGATGATGGTGGTGTCAACCGCGGCCTCGGCAAGGCCATACAGCAGATGCCCCCAGAAATTTTCCGGTGTCAGCGTCGTGGCCGGATAATAATCAATCAGGATCAGATCGGCCAGGCTGCCTGGCGCGATCTCTCCGACGCGTTTGCCGGTGAGGTGCTGAAAGATCGCGGGATTGCCGCGCAATGCCATGTGCTGAATCTCGCGCCAGCCTGCATTGCAGTCGCGCAGATCATGCTTGTGCAGCAGGATTGCAGTGCGCAGATCGGGCCACAGCGCGGCGGACATGCCGTCGGTGCCGATCCCCACGGTGACGCCGCGCTCGAGCAGGCGGAAAATGTCGGCACGGCCCACCGCGTTGTTCATGTTGGATTGTGGATTGTGCGCCACCAGGGTTTGCGTGTGCGCCAAAATATCCCGATCCTGCTCCGCGAGATGAATGCAATGCGCCGCCAGCGTCTGCGGCCCGAGAATGCCGAAGCTCTGCAGCCGGTCGACCACGGCGCGGCCGTGGCGTGCGCGCGTCTCCTCCTGATCGACGGGATCCTCCAGCACGTGCACATGGCAGCCGGCATGATAGGCGCGGCTGAGGGCCGTGGCGGCTTGCAGCGTGTCGTCCGCAACCGTGAAGGAGGCGTGCAGGCCGACCATGGCGTCAAAAAGATGCTCCGTGCTTTCGTTATTGGCGTGCCGGCATTTGTGCAGATAGCGTTCGTTCTCGCGCAAACCCGCCTGCGCGCCCGCCCTGCCGTTGCGATCGGTGATTTCATAGCACAGCACGCCGCGCATGCCCACCAACGCCAAAGCCTCCTCGATGCAGTCGAGACTGCCGGCGATGGCATTGGGACTGGCATGATGATCGATCACCGCCGTGACGCCGTGCTTGACCGCGCTGGCGGCAGCCAGCAGGGTGCTGTAATAAACCGCCTCCTCGTCCAGGCTGGCATCCAGTTTCCACCACAGCAGACGCAGCACCTCGGCGAAATTGCGCGGCCGCACCGGCGGCGCCAGGCCGCGCGCGAACGTGCTGTAAAAGTGCATGTGCGCGTTGATCAAGCCGGGCATGAGCAGCCGGCCGCCGGCGTCGATGATTGCGGCGCGGGGATGTTTCTGCCGCGCCTCGCTTTCGGGGAGGATTTCGGCAATACGAGCACCGTCAATCACGAGGGTATGCGCGGTGAGCACCGGCGTGGTGCCGGTGTTGGTGAAAATCGTGGCATTGTGAATGAGGGTTTTCATGCTCAATTCACCCGCTCTGGCGGAAAATGCTGTTGCTGTGTGGTGAAAACCGTGACGCGCTTGTGGTTATTCCGTGGCCGCAGGTCTGGTTCGTGAGTGCGGCGAAGATAGGAAGTTTTGACGAGATGTCCAAACGAGGAATTTTTCACGGGTGCCGGGGCATCTGTGTGGGAATTCACCGTGCCGGCTGCCGGCCGGCAACGACGTTTTCGCGGTATCGGGGGGAACACGTCGCGCAAGCAGCCTGTCCGCCTGCAGGCTGGAATCGCCCAATGGCACCAACTTTTTAACCTGAATTATTCAGAATCGTGAAACCGCAAAGGCTGCGAAGTGTGACATCAGCTTTTGCCTGAATTTTGCCCTCAGATTGATTCCATCAGCGGGGAACGCCGATTTGATCGCGATGGCCAATCACCCGGTGGCTGCATAAAAAATTTTGCAGGCAAACGCGCGGTCAACTCCGGCAGGAGTGAACTGTTTTGAGTGAAGCGGCATATCGTATTTCACAAAATTCCATCAGGAGTCACGGCTTAACCGTGGTTTTATCCTGCGATCCTGCGGAGGCTCCCTGCAGGAATGCCCCAAGCGTTGTTTGCAGAGAAGCCGCGCTGCAATCGTCCCGCGGCACTTGTGTCTGACAAAATGAATCGCTTATTTCCAGCATTCTTCTTCAATCAAAAGGGAGCGCACAATGAAAATTCTGCTGCGCGGCTGCCTGGCGGCGCTGGGACTGGTCAGTTTGATCGTGCCGTTGCGCGCCCAGGAAAGCGGCCGCCTGGCTGCTGCCATCGAGAAGATCGAACAGGCGGTGACAAAACAAATGGCGGTTGATCGCACGCCGGCAGTTTCCCTTGCCTTCCGCAAGGACGATTTTCTGTGGGCGCGGGGCTTCGGCTATGCGGACCTGGAAAATCAAGTACTGGCCACGGAAAAATCCGCGTATCGGCTGGCCTCCGTCACCAAGCCCATGACCGCGGCAGCCATCCTGCAACTGGCAGAGCAGGGCCGGATCGATCTCGATCATGAGGTGCAGGCTTATGTGCCCTATTTCCCGCGCAAGCCCTGGCCGATCACCATACGCCAGCTTCTTGGGCATCTCGGCGGCATCAGCCACTATAAAGATCCCGCCGAGCTGCGCCTGACAGAGTCGAAGACAACGCGCGAAGCCATCGCCATCTTCGAGAATTTTGAGCTGGTCGCCGAACCGGGTACGCGCTACAACTACTCCAGCTATGGTTACAATTTGCTCGGGGCGGTGATTGAAGGCGCCTCCGGCATGTCCTATGGTGAATACATGCGCCAGCATGTTTGGGAGCCGCTGGGCATGCACGACACCCGCCTCGATGATCCCTATGATTTGATTCCGCACCGCGTGCGCGGCTACCAACTCATCGCAGGTGAGATCAAGAATTCGGAATTCGTCAACCTCAGCAGCCGCTTTGCCGCCGGCGGCACGCGCAGCACGGTGCTGGACATGGTCAAGTTTGCGCACGGCCTCAACAGCGGCAGGCTGCTTTCTCCCCGGAGCCTCGCGCAGATGTATGAGGCGATGGCCACGCGTGACGGCCATGCCACCGATTACGGCATGGGTTGGGGCACGGGTCACAATCTCGGCCATTTTGTGGTGCGCCACAGCGGCGGCCAAAATGAAACCCGTACCTTGTTGTACAACGACATTTGTTGCAACTTCATCGTCGCGGTGGCCTGCAACTTTGAAGCGGCCAATCCCGCGACTTATGCCAGCATTGTGGTGGCGGCGGTTTTGGAGGAACCCGCCAACATCGTGCCGTATGCGCCCGATCGGGTGAGTGACGCCCTGCTGACCGGCATGCGTGAGGTGTTTGCCAGCGGGTTGAATTACTTCAAGCGCTTCGGGAAACCCATGAGCGAGAACCCGGCAGCCCTGGCACAGGCGTTTTCCTATTTCAATCAGCAAGTCAGCGTTTTGGCCCTGCGGAAGGATTACGCCGTCGCGCTGCAGAAAATCCGCGAAGGCCGCCATCCCGTTGTACAGCAGGCGTTCGTCCAGCTCGGCTCGTTCATGGCCGCGCGCCTGCAGGAGAGATTCGGTGCGGCCCGGCTGGAGGAGTATCATCGCACCGGCGCCATTCCGTTTTTTTATGACTATATCAGCCTGTGCCGGCAGCAGCCCGGTCTTCCCGCATTTCATGCCACTTTTGTAAAGGCGGTGCAGCGCTGGCAACGCGACTGGCAACGGACGTGGACGCCAGAAGTGCGCGCCCTGGCGCTGGCGCCACGCGCGGAGTTGGCGGTGGTGCAGGCCCCTCTGCAAAAGCTGTTTGCCGGCGCGCAGGTTTATCCAAGTTTCATCGGCGATTTTCAGGAGGCCATCCTGCAGTTCATCCTGCGCGGCGAGTACGAAAAAGCCCTCACGGCCGCAGAGACCGGCACGGCGCTTTATCCCGGCTCGAATGAGCTGCTGGTTGAACAAGGCGTGGTATTCGCGCTGTTCGGCGCGAAGAAAAACGGCCTGGCCCGCATCAAACAGGCCGCTGCCCGCGATCCCCAGGGCCCGGCGACCGCCGCGGGCCTGAACCGTCTCGCGGGCCAGCTTGCCAGCCACGGCCGGCTGGATCAGGGCATCGCCCTGCTGCAGCTCGCCGTGGAGCTGTATCCTCAAAACGCCAATCTTTATGACAGCCTGGGAGAGTTGCACGGGCAGAAGGGAGAGCGGCAGCAGGCAATCGCCTGTTACCGGAGGGCATTGGAGATTGATCCCAACCTTCAAAATGCGAAAGCGGAGCTGGAGAAGATCACGAAATCACCCAGCCCGTAACGCGCCCGGGCAACTGCCCGGGAGGGCCATGTCCATGGCGGAAGAAATGCCAGTGAGTTTTTAGAATGCAGTCCGATTCCGGTCGCGAATGCAGTGCCGGCGGACCTTGCCGATGAGTGGGATGATGAAAACTGTTGCCAGCCGGCGTACCAGCCGCTTCGCCAGAGCCGTGGCCGCCTTGTGCCTGCTCTTTTTGCCGGCCTGTCAGGGCGGGCATCCGCCCCTGGTGGCGGAGTGGCGGGAAATCAGAATTACTCAGTCCGATTTCGAGAGAAGTTATTTCCAATACTGGCAAACCACCAGCGCACCTGATTCACCGGCCTTGCGCCGCCATTTTGCGCAACAAATGATCGAACAGGAATTGATCGCGCGGGCGGGCATGGCCGGAGGGCTGCATCGGAGCGCCGAAGTGCAACGACCCTTGCAGCGCGATTTCAGGCGCTTCCTGCGGCGGCGTTATCTCGAAGTGACGCTGCAGGACACGCTCACCGAGCCGACGGCCGCCGAAATCGCCGCCGCCCTGCAGCGGCAAAACACGCAACTGCGCGTGCGACAGTTGTTCGCGCGCTCCGCCGAAGAAATCCAACGGCTGCAGCAGCAATTGCAACAGGGCATGCCCTTCGAGAAGCTTGCGGCCATGACCATGCCTGACAGCACGCTGGCCGCAAGCGGCGGCGATCTCGGCTGGCTCGGTTGGGGAGATACTGATTTGCCGGTGGAAGAGGTGCTTTATCAGCTCCCGCGCGGCGCGATTTCAGCGCCGGTTTCATCGCTGATGGGCTGGCATATTTTCCGTGTGGATTCGATACGCACCACGCTGCGTTTCGGCGGGATGACGCCGTGGGAGCGGGAGGATATTTACCAGCGCCTGCTCAGCCGGCGGCTGGACCTGGCTGCCGCCCGCCATCTGCGCGGGTTGGTGTGGAGCAAGCCCCTGGTGGTGAACATGGCTGTGCTTGCACGGGTGTGGGAACGGCTTGCACCGATTGTGCGGCACCCGGCGCCATCGCACTGGCCGCAGGCTTTGCAAAAGCTCGAGCGTGATCCCCCCTTCGATTTGTTGCAGGAAATTGCCGCCACCGTGGCGGGCGAGCCATTTACGGTTCAGGAATTCCTCGAGGCGTTGCCGGAGATTCCACGCCAGCTCCTCCAGCCCAATCTCAAAAAGGCCCTGGAGCTGGCAATTCGCGACCGGCTGCTGACGCAGGCCGCGCTGGCTGCCGGCCTCGCCAATGATCCCGTGGTGCGGGAGAAAATGCGGCGCGCCGAGCTGCAGTACACCTATTACGCCACCTTGGCGGCACAAGACTCGGTTGTCGAGACCGCGGCGGCGCTGCAGCGGTTTTATGCCGAACATCGCGCCCGCTACGGCGAGCGGGTCGAATCTGAAGTGTACGAGATTCTGGTGGCGCAGCGTGATTCCGCATTGGCCATCGCCAAAGCCATCCAAGCCGGCCGTGATTTTGGGGAAATGGCCCGGCGCCATTCCCGGCGGGCGGCAACCCGCGAGCAAGGGGGTTTTGTGGGAATCCTTTCTGATGAAGACAAGCCCCTGGGGCAGCAGGCCGCACAGCTGCGGCCCGGTGAGCTGTACGCGCCGGTGGCGACTGCGGAAGGATACAGCGTCATTCGCGTTGGCCGGCAGATTCGCCGTGCGCCGCAATGGCAGGAGATCGAGCAGCGCGTTCGCGAGGATTGGCGTCGCGCCGATTTACAACGCCGGCATCAAAGCCTGTTGCCGGCGGACTACCGTCCCCAAGACATCAAATTCCACGAAGAGAATCTCGCCCGGGCACTCACACAACGGGGCACGGTGTTTTAAAACAAAAATCCGATGCCCCCCGCCACTGTTGCCACTGATCATCGCGCTGCCCAAACCGGGAGTCGCGGCATACCCGCTGCCCGCCAGCCTGAAGCATGGCGCGGCCGGCTGCGCCGGCGGTGGATTGAGTTCACGGCTCGATGGTGATTGCCGGGTGTAATTTGCCATGCTGCGCGTGGCACCCATTGGGATGAAAATGTCGCGCCGGCCTCTTGCCGGCATGCCGGCGGGCTGACCGCACGGCATTTTCATGATTCGGATATCTTCAGCGACATTGGCAATTACTCCAAAACCCCCTCCCGGCCACGGTGATTCCGGAGACACGGGTTTGTGCAGATCACCGCAGATAACAATCAGCGTGAGTCTGTGGCGATCAGTGTCCGGAAAATTTGATGGTGGCCGCGCGCCGCGTTGCGCTTCGCCCACAGCGCGCCGCATGGAAGCGATTTCATTCTTTCATCCCCGCCAGGGCAATTCCCTGAATGAAGTATTTTTGCGCTGCAAAAAAGAGGGTGAAAACCGGAATGATCATCAACAGGGAAGCGGCGGTGAGCGGCCCCCATTCGGTTTCTCCATAGCGTGAGGAGAACGCCTGCAATCCCAGCGAGAGCGTGTAAAGCGCCTGATCCTGCAAATAGATCAGCGGCGTGAGGAAGTCATTCCAGGAGGCCATGAATTGCAGGATGATGACGGCGATCAACGCCGGCCGCACCAGTGGCAGGGCGATGGTGAAAAAGGTGCGCCAGGGGCTGGCCCCGTCGATTTCCGCCGCTTCGAACAACTCGCGCGGCAGGCCTTTGAAGGATTGCCGCAGGAGAAAAATGTAAAACGCCGTGCCGAACAAGGAGGGCAGCCACAAAGGCGTGAACGTGTCGACCAGGCCAAGCCTGGCGAAGATCAGATAAACCGGAATCATGGTCACCTGCGGCGGCAGCATCATGGTGCTGAGCAGCAGCAGGAACATGGCGTCACGGCCGGGCCAGCGATAACGGGCGAAGGCAAAGGCCACCAGCGAGCTGGCCAGCGCGGTTCCCAGAATGGAGAGGCCGGTGACCAGCGCCGTGTTGCCGAGATAACGCCACAACGGGATGCGCGCCATGGCACGGCTGTAATTGTCCCAAGCCACGGGATTGGGCACGAAGAATTCCAGCAACGTATCCGAGCTGACCACCTGGGCATCGGTTTTGAACGAAGTCGCGATCAGCCAGATGATGGGAAGGGCAAAGAGCAGCGAGGTGGCACACAGCACCAGGTGATACAACACCCGGCGCTGGATGAGCTGTTGCAACCGCTGTTGCCAGCCGGCGGCCGCGCCGCCGGCTGGTGCAAGTCGTCGATCATTCATCGGCATAGTAAACCCATTTCGGCGCCAGCTTGAAATTGACCAGCGTGAGGGCGAGAATGATGAGAAACAGAATCCACGCCATCGCGCTGGCGTAACCCATTTTGAAATATTTGAAAGCATTGTCGAACAGATAGAAGACGTACATGCGCAGGGAATCCTCCGGGCCGCCGCGCGCGTCCAGCAAGTAGGGCTGCGTGAAGATTTGAAAATAGGCGATCAGGCTCATGATCAAATTGAAGAAGACATAAGGGCTGAGCAGGGGTAGAGTGATGCGGAAGAAGCGGCCCATCGTGCCCGCGCCATCGATGCGCGCCGCATCGTAGAGCGAGGGCGGAATGCTCTTCAGGCCGGCAAGCCAAATCACCATTGAGCCGCCCGCGCCCCACAGCAGCATCATGATCACCGCCACTTTGGTGTAGCGGGGATCGCCCAGCCAGTTGATCGAAGCCATACCCGCCTGGGCCAGCACGAAGTTGATCAGCCCGTTTTGCGGATTCAGCAGAAACATCCACACGATCGCCACTGCCACGGCGGGCACGATCGCCGGCAGATAGAGAATGGTGCGATACCAGCGCACGCTGCGGCCGGTTTGATTGACCAACAGCGCTATGCCCAGGCCGGTGATCAAACTCAGCGGCACACCGAAAGCGGCGAGATAGAGCGTGTTGCCCAGGCTTCTCCAAAACATCATGTCCTGGCCGCTAAACATCGTGAGAAAGTTTTTGAACCCCACCCAACGCGGCAGCGAGAGTACATCGTATTCGGTGAGACTGAGCAGGAGGGAAGTCAGCGTCGGCCAGAACATGAGCACGAGAAAGCCGATGACCCACGGCAATGCGAAGATCAAACCGGTTCTGGCCTCCAGCCAGGCGCGTGGCGAGGCTTGGCGCAGCCGCCGCAAATGCCAGAGGAGCACAGCCAGCCCGGTCACCAGCAGCACCGCGGCCAGCGCGAAACTCCACTGCAGCGGCACGACGGGCCGCGTTTCATCGGCGTAGAAAGCATCCACGGCTTTTTGTACCTGTTGCGCGCTCTCGCGCAGCGCCTGCTCGGGCGTGAGCGCGCCATAGGTGGCCAGGTCCGTGGCGCGCACGTGCTCGTCCCACAACTGCTGGCCCACCGGCGTCACCGGCCGAAAATGCGAGATATTCAACAGCTCAACGAAGACTTCCTGCGCGTGCTGCAAAGCCGGCACGGGAATCGGAAAGGCGCGCAGGCGCTGCGCGTTGGCCGCTTTGTGGGCGACCAGTTTGGGAACGTAGATCGCATTGCCCGTTTCGGCATTCACGCGGCTTTGTTCTTCGCCTTCGGCCAGCAAGCCGGCCGGCGAGACCAGATATTCGATCAAGCGCCAGGTTTCCTCCGGATGCCGGCTTTTCATTGGGATGACCCAGGCAAAACCGCCCGACCAAGTGGTCGTCGCTTTGCCCGGCGGTGCGGGCGGCGGCGCAACGCCCAGTTCGAAATCCGGCGCCAGGCGCGCGAGTTTGTTGAGATACCAATTGCCGTCGATGCGCATTGCCAACTTGCCGATCAGGAAAGGATCGGTCGCGTCGCGGCCATAACCGCGTTCGAAGGGATCCACCACGTCGCGGCGTCCGCCCAAAGCATCATAGAGACGTTTGATATAGACAAGTGCGTCGCGCACTTCCGGGCTGTCGAGCAGCACGCGGCGGCCATCTTCGCTGAGAAAGCGAGCGCCGTTGAGCCAGCCGTAGAGATAGAGCCAGGAATTGCCGAGCAGCGGCGCGAAACCGAGTTGTTCGGCCTGGCCCTGGGCATTGTATTTCGTCAGGCGTTGCGCATAGACGATGAGCTCCTCCCAGTCGCGCGGTGGCCGTTCCGGATCCAGGCCGGCGGTGCGAAACAATTGTTTGTTCCAGAAAAAAGCGCGGGCGTCAGTGCCATAGGGAATGCCGTACAGCCGGCCGTTGTAGGTGCATTCCGCCAGTGGCGCAGCATAAAAGGCTGCAGGGTCGACCGTGGAGTTGGCGACGTAATCATCCAGCGGCAGCAGCGCGCCGCGCGCCGCCCAGCCCGCCAGCGTGAAACGATCGAGAAAAACCAAATCGGGCGGCTTGCCGGCAGCCAGCGCGGTCATGAATTTCTGGCTGAAGCCGCTGCCTTCGGTTGCGACCTCCGCCTTGCCGGCGGTGACGATCTTCAATGCAATGGCAGGATGGGCGGCATCATAACGCTCCAGCACGCGCACCAGGCCGAGATCATCGGTGTGCGGCGAGAGGCCCCAAATCGTGATCTGTTTGGGCTGGCCGTTGCCCGGCAGCGGCAGCAGGCCAATCAGCAAGAGCCAGCCCATCCACCATCGGCAGGCAGTGGTGCAAATGCGACTCCTCATTTTCTCGCCTTTTTGCAGTAAACGCAGTTTCAGCCGGCATCAGAAAAATTAGATCATCCGACGCAAGCGTACATGGCCACATGACTGTTCTTGGCATCTGATGAACTCCGCCAGGCGTGAGAGGTTTATAGCCAAGTGCCGTTCGCCGAAATGAAACCCCCGCGGGGTGACATGTGTATCGTGCATTCTCATTGATCTCCTCTTGAATTGAAGGCGAACGCCGTTACATGTCACTCCTCAAGGAGTTTGAAGCTGGAGGTGTTGACAATCACTCCAAGCATTTCACCCCTGGCGGGGTTGGGCCGTTCGCTATCACGTTGGGGCAAGTGGCTCTCAGCAGCGAAGGCACGGAACTGATTTTGCGATTCTTTTCATCTTGTTGTCGCAAAATGTACGCAAAATTCGGATGATCCGAAAATTTGCATGCGGCAACGCGCGGCAGGCTTTGTCATGACAGCGCCGGCACCCGGGCATAACGCGCCACGGGTGCAATCCCTGCGTGACGTGTGGGATGGCTCAGGCCTCCCTGTCTCGAGACAAGATGGCCGATGTCACCAACTTTTAAAACAAAGCAAAAAACTCTCACGCTTGCATAGACAATAGAAATTTTCCTTGACTGTGAACGGAATAACTCGTGGGCGGCTGTTCAAAAATGAATTTTTGCTCCTTCAGCAGCAACCCACGAGGGCCGGGGCTACAAAAATTGACGTAACAATGCACTAGGAGTTTTTCTGCGGCAATTGCCAGACAACAGGCATCAGCATCACAAAAGTCAAACAGGACAGCAGGTTTTCCCCGGTGCTCTTGGGGGTTGCGTGGTTCAAAAATCTTCGCAGTGACAGTCTTTTTGTGATCTGCCACGGCATGCCTGCAGAGCGCCTCTGCAGGATCGCAAGATAAAGCCACGCTCAAACCGTGGCGCAACGGTCATCCTTTGCGAAACCCCTGCGGCTTCACCTCTTTGCGTGTTTTGGCTTTTGATTTTGTCGCTTCGAAAAAGTAGCGGCATTGGACAAGATGGCTGCGCCATTACCCCGTACGTAACTCAGGCATGAGCGACAGGCTGGCTGCATGCGCCACTTTCCAGCAGCGCATGCACCGGTCGCGCCGCATATCCCGGCCCTCTGAACACGGCAAACCGGAGGTGGTGCCTGGCCATGAGACAGGTCAGAATTGGCGGCGGGTATCACAGGCCTGGCAGGTGCCCGCCGCACACAGCAAGCCATCGGGATGCTCACGCAGAAATGCCAGTCCCTCCTCATACAAACGGGCCACTGAAATGAGATAACTGCGCAGTCCGGCGTGCTCATATGGCACCAGGCACTGCTGCTCGAGCAAATGTTTTTCGAGATGGATGAAAGAGCGGCTGCAACCCGGCACCTCCTCGAGCGGCTGCTCACCGGTGGTGGATACGCCGACTGGCAGAATGCCGGCATGCGTCCATGGAAAATTTCTCAGCCCCGGCAGACCGGCCGCGTGTTCGAGATAATGGCCAAACGTCAAGGCGGAAAAATCCACCCCCAGCATGACCACCACCGCGGTGTCCCGGGCGTGCAGCCATTCGAGCACACTGCCCCTGCCGAGTGGTGCGGTGGGGGAGTTGTCGGCGCCCACTTCTTCAGTGACCCTGCCCCACAGAGCAAAGGCGTGGGTCGGTGAAGCTGTGCGGATTACACCAGGATTTTGCCGAAAGTGCTCGGAGAGAAATCCGGTCTTGCTGGGGGTGGTGGCGGCCTCATAGGGCACCACACCGCCGGCGACTCGTTTGAAGCAGTAGGTGAAAGTGGGCATGATCAGCGAACCGTTTGCCGTCAGAATGCGCTGCAGGGCGGCAAGCACCTCTTCAGCGCGGCAGCGCGGGAAGGCGCGACGAACGGCCCGCAGGGAGCCATGCAGCAGCGCGTGCTGTCCCGGTCTCAGGCCGAGTTGGTGCAGATACTCGAGCAAGCTTATGCCCGGTCCTTTTCGCGTGAAACCTCCGTCAGTCATGCCGGCCTCAGGTGCGCCAGAGAATTTTTCTTTTGGTGCAAAAGCCCACCAGCAGCGCGAGCAGCAGCGTCAGCAGCATGCCCCTTAAAAATCCCAGCCACGGTGCGGTGGTGACCGCTTGCAGGAGCGGATAGAGGCCGGTGAGATGCAGCACCGGCATGATCGCAAACGCCACGCCGATATAAGCCAGCATGGGATTCTGGCCGTTGGCAATGAGCAGTTGAAACCCGCGCCGCTGCTGCCAGACTTCGATAAAAATGACGAGCGTGAGCAACAGCAAAACAGCCAGGCCGGCGGTGACGAAGTAGTAGCTCAACGTCGGATGATCCTTTTTGATGCCGCCCTCGAAAGGTTCGAACAGGAGCCCGAGGATGATCCAGTAGGCGCCCCAACTATAGAGCCTGGCCAGCAGACCCTCGGTGCGCGTGCGCGGTCTCCGTGTCAGCCCCGCCCCGATCAGCAGCACGGCGAAAGTGATCACCGTGGTGGTGATGAGCCAGCGTGCCTGCAAGCCGAGCAACAGGAAGATGGCCAGCCCGATGATCAGGGTGACCAGGGCCACTGGCCGGCCTTGGTTCCATGCGCGCAGCGGCTTGTCTTCTTCACGACTGGCTCTCCGCCAGCGCAGCAGGAGTTCGCCCGCAATCATGCCGGGAATGACGAGGAAGAGGTACTGCAAATAGTAGAGCTGGTAGAGCCACGGCGCGGGACTGGCCTGCCACAGCCACGCCACCAGGCCCGGCGTTGTGCTGGCCAGGCGCAGTGCCAGCAATACTCCCAGGATTCCGAGACGCGGAATCAGACGGGAACGCGTGGCCAGCCAGATCAGACTGCCAAACACCGCCATGTTGGCAAGCACAATGATGATGATGTCGCTGCGCGCGAGCGCAAATCCGCTGCCGTCGGGATAATGGACCGTGGCGAGCAGGGCAAGCGCAACGAGCCAGCCTGCCGCGCGGACGGCAAAGTGCACGGCCGGCTTCCAGTCCCGTGGCAGACGGGTGAAGAGGGCAAAGAAAACGGCGAGTGCCAGCAGGGCGAGCAGCCAGTGCCTGGCGGTGGGTTGCGCACTGAAAGTGTAGGGTTTGAGATGTTGCAAGGCGATGGCAAAAAAGCCGAGCAGAAAACCGCGTTGCAGGATGGCACCGGCAATTTTCCAGCACGGCGTGCCCTGCGCCAGACGCGCAGTAAGCGCCAGCGGCAGGGCGGCACCGAGGCAAAAGAGAAAGAGCGGAAAGACCAGGTCGACCCAGGTGAGGCCCGGCAGGTTGGGGTCAAATTTGTGCGCGGGCGGCGGCACTTGGGCATGATACATCCACGCCGGCAGCACGCCGTACGGCACGAGCCCGGAGAGCACCATCATCAGAATGGCGAAGCCGCGAAGCGCATCGAGTGCCTGGCTGCGGGCGTGTTCCATCAGATGTTTCCCAGCTTGCCGAGATGTTCCTGCAGTTGTGCCAGCGGCACCTGCCGCACGCGGCCGGCATGCGGCAGGGCAAGCGCGGCAAGTGCACCGGCGGCCTCGCCCACCGCTGCGGACGTCGCTTGAATGCGCAGGGCGGCGTGACCGGCACGCGTCGCCGACAGGCAGCGGCCGGCCACCAGCAAATTTTCCCAATCTTTCACGATGATCGTGCCCAGGGGAATCTCATAGTATTGCCCCGGCGGCAAATGTTCCATGCGCGAGGGTTCGTCTTTTTGGCCGTGCACATCGATGCCGTAGCAGCCGCGCGCGATGCGATCAGGAAATTTGCGTGCATGCATCACATCCTCGC
Organism: candidate division KSB1 bacterium; assembly: GCA_034506255.1. Classification (NCBI taxonomy): domain Bacteria; kingdom Pseudomonadati; order Candidatus Zhuqueibacterales; family Candidatus Zhuqueibacteraceae; genus Candidatus Coneutiohabitans; species Candidatus Coneutiohabitans thermophilus. The sequence goes on from JAPDPX010000011.1 coordinate 46,472, forward strand.
CGGTCATGACGTAATCACCCACCGCGCGCCGTGTTTCCCGCACGCCCACTTGCACGCCGGTTTCGATCAAGTGGGCGTGTTCGAACCCCGGCGCACCGGCGCGCAACAGGCCGGCAATTGTGAACACCTGCCGGCGGCCCTCGATTTCCGCCGCGGTCAAATCCCGGGAGGAGGAACCATCCAGCCCGAGAATGTTGGTGGTGTTGAAGGCCGCCTCGCCGAAGGCCGGCAGAGAGGTGAAGAAGAAGTAGTCCACCGCCTCACTCAACAGGCCTGCCTGCCGCGCCCTGCGCACCAGGTCGTAATATCCGGCGATGGCAACAATGCGGCCGGGGTGATATTCTTTGGTGGACCAGGCAAAGAATTGTTCCGGATGCGCGGCGACGTGGGCGACCGCCGCCTCCAGATCGATGCCGCCGAGGCGAAAGAACAAGGTCATCGCCTGCAACCGGCCGGTTTGCTCATCCCCCTTGCGCCAGGGTGCGCCGGCGTGCAACAGCAGCTCGCCGTCGCCGCTGGTGTCGATGAAGACGCGGGCGGAATGCGGCTGCAGCGCGCGGCCCTGCTGCAGCAGAATGCTTTGCACCCTGCCATGCTCCACCCGGGCGCCCAGCATGACCGCGTGCAGCCGCAGCTCGACGCCGGCCTCGAGCAACATCTCGGCGGCGACGCGTTTGAAGGCCAGAGCACTGAAGCCGTTCTCGATCATCCCGCCGATCGCTGCCATGCGCTGGGTCAGCTCCTCGAAGAGGCCACCCACCAGCGGCTGGCGCCGGCCGCCCTCGGTTTCGATCCAGAACTTCATGAAGGGCGTGACCATGCCCGCAGTAGACATGCCGCCGAGAAAGCCGTAGCGCTCGATCAGCAGAGTGCGTGCACCCAGACGGGCGGCACTGGCAGCCGCGCAAATACCCGCGATGCCGCCACCCACAACAATCACATCATGGTGCAGGTGTTCAGGGGGATGTTGGAACTGCGCAATCATGCCTGACCTCGCGCGCATTGGTTGCGGCCCGGTTTGCCGCGATTATGCCCGGTTTTGTATGGCCGCCACGAAGCGCCGGGTGATCAATTGCGGTCTGGTGATCGCGCTGCCGACACACACGGCGAACGCGCCTGCAGCCATGGCTTGTCGGGCTTGCGCGGCTTCCCAAATGCGGCCCTCGGCAATCACCGGCAGCGACAGGGCACGGCTGAGCGACGCAATCAACGCATAGTCGGGTTGTTCCTTGCTGGCGTGCTGGGCGGTGGCCGGGGTGTATCCGGAAAGTGTTGTCGCCACCGCGTCTGCTCCCGCCGCCGCCGCCTGCACGCCCTCCGCATGGGTTGCCACATCCGCCAGCAGCGGTATGCGGTAGCGCTGCTTGACCGCATGCAGAAAATCGCAGCCATGCCAGCCATTGGGCCGCACACGATCCGTGGCATCCAGGGCAATGATGTCTGCGCCGGCGTCGATCATCGCGGCGATGTCGGCGAAGTCCGGCGTGATCAGGACGGACCCGTCCGCAAACGAGCCTTTGATCAAGCCGATGACCGGCAACTTGACCGCCGCTTTAATGGCGCGAATTTTTTCCAGACCCTCGGTGCGAATCGCCACCGCGCCGCCGATTTCCGCACAGCGCGCCAGCGCGGCAAGATATTCGGGACGATTCAGCGGCTCGTCACCCGCGGCCTGGCATGACACGATCAAACCATGCTGCAGCGCCGCAAACATGTTCTGCCCTCCTGTTGCAATTGCATTCCTGTGGTCAATTGTTGCATGCCCGCCGCCTTGCGCCGGGCGACGGCTATTTGATGAAAAGCATTTTGCCCGTCAGTACCTGTCCGCCGGCTTGCAGACGATAGAGGTAAAGGCCGCTGGGCTCGCTGCGCGGTGTCCATGAGAACCGATGGCGGCCCGCAACCAGCACGCCGTTGACCAGCGTCGTGATCTCCTGCCCCGCGAGATTGAAGACCTTCAAGCTCACCGGCACGGTGGCCGGCAGCTCAAACATGATGGTCGTGCCGGGATTGAAGGGATTGGGATAATTCTGCAGCAGGCGATATTCGCGCACGACTGCCGCAGCGGGCGTTTGTTCGACCGCGGTGATGCTGCCCGGCGATCCAATCACTTTCATGCGCAGACCAAAGGCCGCCGCATCGCGCCAGAGACTCGAGCCCAGCCCCATGCGCAGGAAGCTGTTGGTGCCATCCTGGTTGTTGATGCGATCTTCATCGGTGAGATCGACATCAAAAGGCAGGATGTGACGGTCCTGCGGCGTGTAGCGCGGCCACTCGAGATTTTTCTGCGGGGCGACCTGTTTGGCAATTTTACCGGCGAGAGACGCCAGCGGGATGCGCCATTCGAGATCATAACCCTTCTCATCGTCCCACTGACGCAACGCCACGACGGTGTTGTGCAACAGGGTGTCAACGTAGCTCCAGGCATAATTGACCACGCTGCCGCCGCTGGCATAGAATGCGCCGTTGGTCAAAGTGCTGTCGTAGGTCTGGATATTGATGCCGAGCTGATAGTCGGCACCGCGCGTGGCTTTGTCGGGATCATCGTCTGTCCCCGGCTTGATGCGATGGGTGCGGCCGCCGGCGACAATTTGGCCGGTGGCGGGGTCGATGATGTTGACATCGCGCAGGTGCGGACTGCCGGGGAGATCGCCAATATCATACAAGCCGAGATAGAGCGCAACGTGCTCCTGCGTGAACATGAGATTGGCATCGTTGCGGTTGCGACGACGGTGTTGAAAGGCACCCGTGCCCTGCGGTTCATCGCGCACGCGGGCCGCGAAATAGATGTTGTCCTGATCCAGCCGCACTGCGATGTAGCCGCCGAAATCCGCCGGCGAGCTCAGCACGTCACCGTTTTGAAAAATGTACTGGTGATTGGGACTGTCCTGGCTGATGCCAATGAACTGCGAGGTGGACCAGTCGCTGAGATCGCCGTCGATGGTGACTCCCGCCCCCGCCGGTGCGAAAGCAGCATGATAGTAATTGCCGGCATTCCTGCCACCACTGACATCCACCACCACGCCCCGACCCTCCCAGGCGTAAGAATCGCGCCAGAGATTGCTGCCCCGGCCCAGACCGAGGAAGTTGTTGTTGAAATCCTCCGGAGCCCCCAGCCGGTCATCATCGGTGAGATCAATGTCGAAGGGAAGGACGTCGCCGGCTTGCGGGCGATAGAGCGGCCATTCGATGACGGCCTGTGGTTTGGAAGCGCGCGCAATCCTTCCCGCCAGGGAGGCGAAGGGGATCCGCCATTCCAGCGTGAAGCCCTTCTCATCACTCCACGGCTTGATTGCCAGCTCGGTGTTGGCGATCAGGGTGTCGACGTAACCCCAGTTGTAGTTGATCACCTCTTCGCCGCTGGCATAATAGGCACCGTTGGCCAGCGTTTTGTCATAAGTTTGAAAGTTCACACCGAATTGATAATCCGGCCCCAGGGTGGCGTTGTCGGGATCGTTGTCGGTGCCGGGTTTGATGCGATAGGTTCGGCCGCCCTGCACCACCCGGCCGGTGGCAGGGTCGATGATGTCCACCGTGTTGCGATGCGGGCTGCCGGGCAGCGTGCCGATGTCGTAGAGACCAAGATAGATGGCGAGATGGTCGAAGGCGAAACTCAGGTTGGCATTTTGACGGGTGCGGGGCGGATGAATTAAAATGCCGCCTTCATCGCGCACGTGGGCCGCAAGATAAAGATTGTCGTTGTCCATTTTGAGGGCAACGTGGCCGCTGAAATCCGCCGGTGAGGCAATGGGTTTGGCGCCCTTGAAAACGCCATGCGTGGGGCCGTCTTCGCTGAGATAGATGAACTCGGCATCGCGCCAGTCCTGCAGTACGCCATCGATCGTGACCGGCTGACCATTGAAGGCAATCACATAAAGATTGGCCGTGGCAGGAGGCGGGTCCTGCGGCCTGGCCGGCCCGTAAAAAAGAAGGATGTTCATCCACAAGAGCCTCGTCGCGAGTTTCATAGGCAGCTCCTTCGCGTTATGGTGGGAACAGCACTGAGACAAGGACGGGCCGGCAAAAACTCGGGGTGGTGGCAGGCGCCGACCCGCGTATTTTTAATTGATCATATAAACAAATATATCGCAACATTTCTCATTGTCAAGGTCTTTCTCCGGCCGGGCGGACGTCGATCCGGATCTCCTGCCTGGAAATGGCTTGACAATGATCCCGGATTGATATATTTTCAGCCATGAAAATCGCGGTTTTCCCCACAGCTTCCCCGGCATCCTGCCGCAATTTGGTGACGGCAGGAGTGCGGCAAAGCCGACTCGCCAGGACAGGGCGTTGAAAATGTTTGTTAGGAGAGAGAATCAACAAATCCTAACTGTGACCCAGAATCAGCCGGTTCATCCAACCGATTGCGGCCCGCATGTCCGATCACAATCAGGATTCTCTGCCCCCCAACCCCTATGGCCATTTCACGGGCGATTATCGTGAATTCGTCATCACCCGTCCCGACACGCCCGCGCCCTGGGTGAATTATTTGTGGAACGAACATTACCAGGCACTGAGCAGCCACGTCGGCGGCGGGTTCTCCTTCGTACAGGACCCGCGCGACAACCGCATTCTGCGCTTTCGTTACAACAGCCTGCCTTGGGATCAGCCCGGCCGTTATCTTTATCTGCATGACGGCCACGAATTCTGGTCGTTGTCGTGGGCGCCCACCCAAACGCTGTCCTACGATCATTATGAAGCCCGGCACGGCCTGGGCTACACCATCATCGCCACCACGCGGCGGGGTTTAGCGGCTGAAGTAACGTACTTTGTTCCCCGCGGCGAAGCGATGGAATGCTGGCTGGTCAAGCTGGAAAATCGCAGCGGGGAACGCCGGCGCTTTGATTTGTTTGCCTATGCCGAGCTGTGTTTGGGGAATGCCCTCAATGATCTGATCAACCAGCCCAATGACAAGCATTTCAGTGCGGTGCGTTTCCGCCGCGAATGGCGCGGCCTGGCTGCCACGCGCAACTATTGGAAGAACACCCGCGGGGTCACTGTGGAACAGCCGAATCAGGACTGGCCGTTCGTCGTCTATTTCGCCAGCACGCTGCCGCAGGCGCCGGCCGGGTTCGACGGCGGCAGGGAGCATTTCATCGGCCGCTGGCGCTCGGAAGCCAATCCCGCAGCGGTGCAGCGCCGGCGCTGTTTTGATTCGGAAATCACTCACGGCGATCCGTGCGTCGCGCTGCAATATGACCTGGAACTCGCGGCGGGGGAGACGTTGACCTTTGCCATGCTGCTTGGCGTCGCCGATAAAGCGGCCGCGGACGAGCAGGTCCCGCGCGTCTTGCAGCATTATCGCCAGGCGGGTGCGGTGGCGGCGGCGCTCGCGACGGTGAAAGCCCATTGGCACCGGCATCTTTCCGTGCTGCAGGCTGAAACACCCGACCCCGCTTTCAACGCTCTGATCAACGTATGGACGCGCTACCAGACTGCGGTGACCTTTGACATGGCGCGCAACGCCGGCTATTATCACGGCGGCCTGCTGTTCGGCACCGGCATTCGGGATCAATGCCAGGATCTATGGGGGCCGTTGCTCGCCGAACCTGCGGCGGTGAAGGCGCGCTTGCTCGAAATCGCTTCCTATCAATTCGCCGATGGCTCGACCCTGCATAATTATTTCCGCCTCGCGCGCACCGGCGAGCGCACCGGGCATTCCGATACTCCGCTGTGGCTGCCTTTCGCGGTGATCAACTATCTTAAAGAAACCGGCGATTTCTCCCTGCTCGATGCTGTTGTGCCGTTTTATGATCGTGGTGCGGCCCCGCTGCGGCAGCATGTCGTGCTGGCGCTCGACTATGTCATCGGCCAGCTTACGGCGCGGCATCTGCCGCGCTTTGGACCGGGTGATTGGAATGACACGCTCGACTATGTCGGCCGCGGCGGCACCGGTGAAACCATTTGGGGTGCGGCCTTCCTGTGTTATCTGCTGCGGGAAGCCGGGATGCTGTTTGACCATCTCGGCGAGCGGGAAACCGCACGTCACTATCTCGCCGTCTATGAGCGGGTGAAGACGGCGATCAACACGCTCGCCTGGGATGGCCGCTGGTATGTGCGCGGTTTCAAAGACAATGGAGAAGCGTTCGGCTCACATCGCAATTCAGAGGGGCAGATCTTTATCGAGCCGCAATCCTGGGCCGTGCTCGCCGGCGTGGCGACCGGCGAGCGGGCCCGACAAGTGTTGCAGGCGGTGCGCGAAAAACTGATGACACCTTTTGGTCCGCAAATCGTCTCTCCCGCCTATCGCACTGTCGATCCGGCGATCGGCCTGGCGACACGCTGCGTGCCGGGCAAAAAGGAAAACGGCGCGGTGTTCAATCATGCCGCCTCGTGGTACGTTTGTGCCGAGCTGTTGTACGGCGATGTGCAACTCGGCTGGCAGACTTATCGTGACATGATGCCCATCAACAGCAGCAGCCGTGCCGGTCAGGAGCGTTACAAAACCGAACCCTATGTCTACGCCGAGTATGTCACCAGCCCCGAACATCCCACCGCGGGGGAGGCGAGCCATTCCTGGCTGACCGGCTCGGCGGTGTGGATGCTGCGCATCGGCACGGACGTGATCCTGGGATTGCAACCAACTTATCGCGGCCTGAAGCTGGATCCGCATTTGCCGGTCAACTGGCCGCGCGTGCGTCTGCACCGCGCGTTCCGCGGCACGATCTATGAAGTCGAAATCGAGCAAAGCGCAAAATTCGATGCGCCACGGCGCCTGCTGGTGAACGGTGAAGTATGCGAGGACGACGTTCTGCCGCAGCGGCCGGGCGCCGTGCTGCACGTGCACCTGCAGTTGCGCACGACAGTGTGAATGGATGCGAGTGGTTTCACCTCTTCACGGAAAAGGTCGGTTATGCGCATTTTCTCCGCGTTCCCCGAGGGTCTGGCGCCTGCCCTGATCGGCGTCCTGCTGCTGCCGCTGGCGGCAATGGCCGGTATCACCGGCAAAATTGCCGGGCAGGTGACGGACGCGAAAACCGGTGAGCCGTTGCCGGGCGCCACCGTGATCATTCGCGCGCAAATTATTGACGGCCGTGAAACCGCGCTGCAGCCCGTGCAGGGCACCGGCGCCGATGGCAAGGGTCGCTACTTCCTCATCAATGTGCGGCCCGGACAGTATGTGCTGGAAGCCTCGGTGATCGGCTACCAGCGGGTGGTGAAGCGTCCCATCCGCGTCGAAGTTGATCGCACCAGCACGGTTGATTTCGCTTTGCACGAGGAAGCGCTCGCCGGCGAAGAGGTGGTCGTCACCGCCGAACGGCCGCTGGTGGTCAAGGATCTCACTTCCTCCTCGGCAAAAGTTTCGGGGGAAGATCTCAAGGCGCTGCCGGTCGAGGGATTTCAGGAGGTGCTCACCCTGCAGGCGGGCGTGACACGTGGTTTGGGCGGCGATCTCCACATTCGCGGCGGCCGCAGCAGCGAGATTCAGTTTTATGTCGATGGCATCGCCATCGCCAATCCCTTCAGCAACAGCCTGGCGGTGCCGGTGGAAAACAATGCGATCCAGGAGCTGGAGGTGATCAGTGGCACCTTCAATGCCGAATACGGCCAGGCGATGAGCGGCATTGTCAACATCGTCACGCGTGAGGGCTCCGAAAACTATCGCGGCAGTTTTTCGGCCTATGCCGGCGACTTCCTGTCGCGCCGCGACGAAATCTTTTACAACATCGGCAGGATTGACCCGCTGGCGCAGCGCTATGCGGAAGCCGATCTCAGCGGCCCGCTGTTTACGCCCAAACTCAAGTTTTTTGCCTCCGGCCGGTTCACCGACCAGGAGAATTGGCTTTATGGCCGGCGCGTGTTTCTGCCGGGCGATTCATCCTCCTTCCGCGCCACCGATCCCAGCCAGTACTATCTCGAACGGCGCGGCGACTCCTCGGCGGTACCGATGAATCCTTATCGCAGCCTGTCGGGACAGGTCAAGCTCACCTGCAACCTCACGGCAAAATTCAAACTGTCCTACAATCTGCTCGCCAGCACCAGCAAAGGCCAGAGCTACAGCAATTTTTACCGCCTGAATCCGGATTACCGGCCGACGAGCTACACCCGGGCCTTCAACCACATGTTCCGCATCGACCATGTGCTGGGCCGGCGCGCGTTTTACACGCTCAATCTCGCGGTCTATGAAAACGATGTGAAGAGCTACGTCTACCAAAACCCGTTCGATCCGCGTTACCGCACGACCTTCGAGCGCGGCGTGCAACCGCAGTTCGTCTTTTCCACCGGCGGCGTCAGCCCCTCGCATTTCTACCGCAATGGCAGGAGCTATGCCCTGCGCGGTGATTTTACCCTCCAGGCCAACCATGCCCATCTTCTCAAAGCCGGTGCCGAGCTGCGCTATCACAAGCTGAAAAACGAATTCTTCAATGTCGAAGTCAATCCGCGCAAATACGGCGATTATGCCGTGCGCATACCGCCGCTGAGTTCCTTCGACCATGATGCCTATCAGCGCGATCCGCTGGAATTTGCCGCCTACCTGCAGGACAAGATCGAGATCAAAGACCTGATCGTGAATGCCGGGCTGCGTTTCGATTATTTCGATGCGCGCGCCCGCGTGCCGGTGGATTTGCGCGACCCCGGCAACAAGATCTTCACCCGCGAGCAAGCGCTGGCTTACCGCCGTGTCAAAGCGAAGACCCAGGTCTCGCCGCGTTTGGGGCTGGCGTTTCCCATCACCGCCCAGGGGGTCATCCATGCCTCCTACGGCCAGTTCTTCCAGATTCCCGAATTCAGCCGCCTCTACGACAATCCCGAGTTCGAAGTGGTCGGTGCATACAACAGCATCATTGGCAACGCCGACTTGGAGCCGCAGCGCACGGACATGTATGAAGTGGGCCTGCAGCAGCAGCTCACCCGCTTTCTGGCCGTGGATCTCACCGGCTTTTACCGCGATGTGCGCAATCTGCTCGGCACCGATCTGCACGAAACCTATGCCGCGGACCTCTACGGCCGCTACACCAACTCCGATTATGGCAGCGTGCGCGGCGTAACGTTGTCGGCGGAGATTCGTCTGCCGGAATATCATCTCACCGGCGGCGTGGATTATACCTATCAAGTCGCCAAGGGCATCGCCAGTGACCCGCGCCAGAAGTTCTTCGATGCCCAGGGCCGCAACGAAAGCGCCATCGTACTAGCGGATCTTGACTGGGATCTGCGCCACAATGGCAACGCTTATTTGAATTATGCCCGGCCCTCCTGGGGCGGCAGTTTGATCGCCCGCCTGAATTCCGGCTATCCCTTCACCCCGGCACGCTTCATCGAACTGCGCAACGAAGGCCGGTACAAGGGCGAACTGTTTCTCGATCTGCGGGCCTACAAACGCTTTGCTCTTGGCATGGTGCGCCCCGAAATCTTCGTGAAGGTGGACAATTTGCTCGACAGCTTCCGCCGCGATCTGCTGCCGGAAATCGACCCGCGCGACGAGGCCGCGCACCGCGCCAATGGTCTTGACATCATCAACACGCGCTATCAGTTTGCCCTCAACCCGGCGGCGCAACCGGTGCCGCGTGAGGTGAAAGTGGGGGTGAAGGTCGATTTCTAAAGCGCGGCAGCACCCAGCAAGGGTTGCCTGCAACCGCGGTATCGGATGGTTCCGCGAAGGAGGCCGTGGGGCACACTCGCCCGGGGATTCCGGCAGGATGACGGCGGGGGATATGCCTGTCAAAATATCAGCGCAGTCGCGCGTGGCCTGGCATCAAAACCAAGGTGGTTGATTCCATGATGAAACGGAAAAGCATGGCGGCCGTGCCCGTGCTGCTGAGCGCCTGGGTGCTCGCCCTTCCGCTCCGGGCACAGAATGGCGGCGTCTATCTCGACCCCAATCGCAGCGACCGGCTGTTGCGCCGCGCCATGATCATGAACGCCAATCAGGTCGAGACCGACATCACCAATCACGGCACGATCGCGCGGGGCAATGACAGCCCCATCGGCGGGGTGTGGCCGCGCGGCACCGGGCACGATCACATTCACGAAATGACCGGCTTTATCGCCGCGGAAGTGGTGGACCGGAACGGCCAGACCATTCATATCATCTCGGATGGCTATCGTGATGCCGGCGGCTCCGGCGGCGAGATCGATCCGGTGACCAACATCTCCTACAAGTTTCACCCCCTGCCGGGCTACTTCAAAGTGGCGCCGGGTCAGGATGAGCTGGCCAACAGTCTCAATCCCAGCTCCTGGCCCGAGACGTGGCCGGGCAAGGACCAGACGTGGAACGGCCGCTGGAACGGCTACTTCGGCCTCAATCAAATCAACGCCGATCAGGAAGTGTTGTATGTCATGGATGACAGTTGGAACAAGGAATTTCAGTTCTATCCCTTTCGCGACCGCCCCGACTGGCGGGGCCTGGGCATGCAAATCGAAACCCGCTTGTTTCAGTGGGCCCACCCGCTCGCCAAAGACATTCTCTTCATTCATTATCAAGTTTCCAATATTGGCGAACACACCTACAACATCACGGACAGCAAAATTTTCTTTGGCGGTTATGCCGATATTGGGCCCGGCGGCCGCGGCACCACTGATGACAATGCCGCCTTCCGCAAGGAGCTCAACCTGGTCTATGGCTGGGACAACGACAACATCGGGGTGTGGCAGCGCAACCGCGAAATTCCGCCAGGCTACCTCGGCTGGAAATTTCTCGAATCGCCGGGCCTGGGCGATGACGGGGTGGACAATGACAACGACGGCCTGCTCGATGAACGCCGCGACAACGATGCCGGCAATTTGATCTTCGGACCGGTGGGAAAATACGGCGATGCCAAAGAGCACTGGAGCGGCGATGAAGACGGCGACTGGAACCCAGGCGTTGACGACGTCGGCAGCGATGGCGCCGGCCCGCTGGATGAAGGCTATCCCGGTCCGGATGCCGACGGCACCGAAGGCAACGGCCGGCCGGACCAGGGCGAGCCCAACTTTGGCAAGACCGACAACGATGAAAGCGATCAAGTCGGCCTGACCAGCTTCACCGCGCCGCTGTTCGGCACGGTCAACGTTACCGATGAAGAAGGGATGTGGCCGCGCATTCAACCCGGCTATTTCACCGTGCCGCAGCAGGCCGTCAACCAATATTGGATTTTCGGCAGCGGCCCGTTCAATCTGCCGCCGCGCAAGACCGAGCGTTTTTCCACCTGCTGGGTGTTTGGTGCCGATGAAGTGGCGTTGTTCCGCAGCGCGGAGGTGGCGCAGCGCATCTATGACTCGGACTACCGCTTTGCGCGGCCGCCACGCCAGCCCCGGCTCACCGCCATTCCGGGCAACGGCAGGGTCACGTTGATTTGGGATGAGCTGGCCGAGCTGAGCCGCGATCCCATTTATGGCCGCGACTTTGAGGGCTACCGGCTGTACCGCTCGACCGATCCGCAATTTCGTGACGCCAGGGAAATCACCGACGCGCTCGGCAACGCCCTGTTCCGGCAACCGATCGCGCAGTTCGACCTCGCCAACGGCCTGACCGGCCCGCATCCACTGCAATTCGGCGAGGAAATTGGCGCACCCACCGGCATTCATTTCTACATGGGCGACGATACCGGCCTGCAACATTACTTCATTGATGAAGACGTGATCAACGGCCGCACCTACTATTACGCCCTGACCGCCTATGACAGGGGTTATGACGACGATTTTTATGGGCGCGGCCTGGCGGACAGCCCATTCCTGTTTCGCATCACGCCCAGCGAATCGCCCGCCGCGATTACCGTGACCGACGGTGTGATCACACGGGTCGATCAAAACACGGCGGTGGTGACACCCAATCCGCCGGCTTCGAATTTGGAGCCGGGCCGCACCGACGTCGGCGAGGTGTTGCATCACAGCGCCGGCCCGGCCACCGGTACGGTCGGCATTCGCATCGTTGCCCCCGATTTGCTCAAGGACGAGAACTTTCGCGTGAGCTTCGGCACGGTGCGCGGCACCACCGTGGTTGAATATGAAACCAGCACGGTGACGGTGGTGAATGAAACCACCGGCGATACGCTGGCCGCGCGTCGCGCCATCCCGCTCAACCTCGGCACAGCCAAGTATCAGCGCGAATGGACCACGGAGTTTTTGCAAAAAGGCTTCGTCCTCACCTTCCAGAACGAATTTCCCACGCGCGAGCTGGCGCTCAGCGAATCGGGCTGGGAGGCCGGCCGGCGCACCAATCTGGTGGCCACAGTGGCGCCGCTGTTCGACACGTCGCCGTTGTGGCCGGTGTCCTTCGTGCTGGAATTCAGCGATGAGGTGGGTGTCGATACCGCCTTCACCTCGAACACTGGACGCATCACCCGGCCGGTGAATTTCAAGGTGTATGATTGGCATTCCCGCAGCCCGCTGGATTTCGTGATCAGCGAGAAAGTGGGACAGGAGGACGGCAAAATCACTGCCGGCGAGGTGGCTTATCTCGTGTTCAAGCCGACGCCCGGAGCGACGCGCTACAATCCCGCCTGGGCGGTGAAATTCGATCCGCCACTCGATGAGAATGGTTTGCCGCTGCCGGAGAGTGAATGGGTGCTGCCGCGCCGGGGCGACACTTTTGTTGTGCGCAATCGCATTCCTTTCAGCGAGCGCGACAGCTTTGTTTTCAGCACCGTTGCCGGCAGGGTGCGCGGCAATGCCCCGGCCACGGTGCTCGGCCGGGTGCGGGTGGTGCCCAATCCGTATGTCGTGGCCTCGATTCTCGAACAACAGCCCTATCTTTCGGGCCGCGGCGAACGCTTTGTGCGCTTCATCAATCTGCCGGCGCAGTGCACCATTCGCATTTACACCGTCAACGGCGATCTGGTGCGCGTGCTGCAGCACAACGGCGTGGCAAACGGCACCGAGCGCTGGGACCTGACGACCAAGGATGGCCTGGAGGTGGCGTACGGTCTCTACATCTATCACCTGGAAGCGCCGGGCATCGGGGAGCATGTGGGCAAGTTTGCGATCATCAACTGACCCCGGCTTTTCACCGCAGGACCCATCCCAATTGCTGGAGTGGATCATGATGAAGAAATTCGCGCTGCTGTTTTTGCTGCTGGCCGGCGCTGCGGGCGCGCAGACCAAAGTCGGCACCACCGCCGGTGCCTTTCTGCAGATCGGCGTGGGCGGCCGGGGTGCGGCCATGGGTGAAACCGCGGTGGCGAGCGCGGCCGATGTTTCCGCGATTTACTGGAACCCGGCACTCGCCGCCACCCTCGCCCGGGGCCAGGCCTATTTCAATCACACCACCTGGTTCGCCGACATCGACGTCAACTACGGTGCGGTGATGTTGTCTTTCGATGAGATCGGCCAATTCGCGCTGTCTTTCTACTCGCTGAATTCGGGCCAGCTCGAGATCACCACCGAGGAACGGGAGGAAGGCACCGGCCAATTGTTCACCGTGCAGGATCTCATGCTCGGCCTGACCTACAGTCGCAGTCTGACCGATCGCTTCACTTTTGGCGGCACGGTCAAGCTGATTCGGCAGGCGCTGTGGGACATGTCGGCGGCCACCATCGGTCTCGATGTCGGTCTCACGTATCGCACACCGTTCAACCCGGTGACGATCGGCATGAGCATTTCCAATTTCGGCGGCGAGATGCGGCTGTCCGGCACCAACACCGCGGTGCGTTACGATCCGGATCCGCGCGTGGGCGGCAACAATGACGGCATCGTGGCGGACCTGCGCACGCGCTCGTGGGATTTGCCCGTGACCTTCCGCGCCGGTTTCGCGTATCGCGTGCTGGAGACGCGGCTGAACCGCGTGCTGTTGAGCGGCGACGTGCTTTATCCCAACAACAACGACAATTATCTCAACCTGGGCGCAGAATACAGCCTCAACAACCTCTTTTTTCTGCGTGCCGGTTATCGCCAGCTCATGCTCGATGATGCGGAGGGCGGGCTGGCGGCCGGTGTCGGGTTTCACTACAAGAACGTGCGCATCGATTTTGCCCATACCGACCGCGGCCGCCTGCACAGTCCGCAGTATTTCTCGGTGGGCGTTGATTTTTGAACGCGCCGGCCGCGGCTGACGCGGCACCGCCTGCGCTGTGTCCCAACCTTCAAACGGATCAGGTGCTCATGTCCATTCGCAACCTCCGAGTGTTGGCGCTGTGGCTGCCGGCCCTTTGGCTGCCGGCCGCCGTGCCGCTGGCGGCGCAAACCCCCGAGCTGCGCGGCGTGTGGGTGACCAATGTGGCCTCACAGGTGCTCAACTCCAAGCCGGGCATTGCCGCGGCGATGGATTCCCTCAAAGCCGCCGGCCTGAATGCGATCTTCCCCGTGATGTACAACAACGGCTACACGCTTTATCCCAGCCTCGTCATGCTCGGCGTCACCGGCGAGCTGATCGATCCCGCCTTCCAGGGCCGCGATGTGCTGGCGGAGTTGCTTGCCGAGGCGCATCGCGTCGGTCTCGAGGTGCATCCCTGGTTCGAGTATGGCTTTGCCGCCTCCTTCGGCAACAACGGCGGGCCGATCCTGGCGCGCAATCCCGGCTGGGCCGGCAAGCGCCTCTCCACCGGCGGCGCCACGGATGATGAAGCCATTGGCGGCGGCTTTTACTGGCTCAGCCAGGCGCATCCGGAAGTGCGGGAATTTCTCCTCAGCCTGATGCTGGAGGTGGTCGAGAATTATGATATTGACGGCGTGCAACTCGATCGCATCCGCTATGGCCGCGTGCACTTCGGCCGCAACCCCAATAATCAGATTCTACCCTCCGATTTCGGGTATGATGATGCCCATCTGGCACGCTATCGGGCCGAGCACAACGGGGCGGATCCGCCCGCCAATCCCGATGACGAAAACTGGCGCCGCTGGCGTGCCGGTTTGCTGAATGAATTCACCGCCGCGTTTTGCGACACGGTGAAGAAGATCAATCCCCACGTTCTGGTGTCGAATGCGCCGGTGGTGTATCCCTATGGCTATGTTTATTTCATGCAGGATTGGCCTGCCGCCGTGCGCCAGGGCCGGCCGGATTTCGTGGTGCCGCAGATTTACCGCTTCGATCTGGTTTCCTACACCAGCGAATTGAACAACACCAAAAGCCGCCTCCCCGCCGGCTATGACGGTTTTTTTGCCGGCATGTTGATTCGCAGCGGCAGCTATCAGGCGCCCGCAAATTTGGTGGTGAGCTTTGTGGAGCAGAATCGTCGCAGCGCTGTGGCGGGGGGCGTGTTCTTTTTTTATGAAGGTATGCCGCCGATCGCGCGGGCGCTGCACCAGCAGGTGTTTCAACAGCCGGTGTCGCCGCCGTTTCGCCGGGGCTTGTGGCGGCCCCCCGCCACCATCATCGCGGAAACCGCGGCCACGGTGGAACGCACTGGCAGTTGGACTTTGCTGTCCGGCAGGGGGGATTCGAGCTATTTCAGTTTCGACAACCGGATTTTGACCGCGCGCGGCAGTTCGGGCGCCGCGCTGCGTTATTCCGCGGAAATCACCACCGCGGCACACTACGATGTCTATCTCTACCAGCCTTACGGGCCGCAACTCGCACGCGAAGTCACCGTGCGTCTGCTTGATGGCAGTGGCACGCAAATCAAGCTCAATGAGACCAACGCGGTTACGCGGGGATGGACCCTGGTGGGCACGAGTTTTCTGGCGACCGGGCTGCAAGCCGTTGCCGAGCTGACCACCGCCGGCGTGCCGGCCACGCAAACGGTGGCCGCCGATGGCCTGATGTTGGTCTTGAACCGCCAACTCAGCCCGGAAGTGGTGGTGACCGCAGTTGTCGACCAGCCTGCGCCTGCGGTGCCGTCCGCTTTTGCGTTGTGGCAAAATTATCCCAATCCTTTCAATCCTGCCACCACCATTGCCTTTGCGGTGCCGCGCCGCTCACTGCTGCGTTTGGAAGTTTTTGATCTGCAGGGCCGGCGCGTGGCCGTGGCTGCCGCGGGTGATTATCCGGCCGGTGTGCATCAGGTGACCTTTAATGCCGGACAGTTGGCCGCGGGCGTCTACTTCTACCGGCTCTCGGCCTCGGGCTGGGTTGCCACACGCAAGCTCGTGCTGATGCCTTAAGACGCATCTGCCAGGCTGGCAATGGAAAACGGACGGGCATCGTATTCCCCGGGATGAGATGAAGATTGTCCACACCATCACGACGGATGTTGCCGTGCTCGGCGGCGGCCCGGCGGGCGTCGGTGCTGGCCTGGCTGCCGTGCGCGCCGGCGCACGCACGCTGCTCATCGAACAGTATGGCTTTTTGGGAGGCATGGCGGCCGCGGCGCTGGCCCTGCCCTGGCGTTATCGCCAGGAAACCGCTTTGCTGCCGGAGTTTGAAGAAATCCTGGCGCGCTGCCGCACGCTCGGGGTTTGCGCCGCTCCCTTTCCGGATTATGCCGATGCCAATTCGCGCCTGATCCTGCTCGATCCCGAGACGATCAAATATGCGCTGCAGGAACAGGTCCTGGCGGCGGGTGTGGATTTGCTGTTGCACGCCAAAGTCATTATTTTGCGCCGCGTGCAGCAGAGGATCGTGACGGCCATCATACATTGCCGGGAAGGCGGGGTGTCGGTGCGGGCCACAGCTTTCATTGATGCCACCGGCACGGGGGCTTTTTGCCGCGGGAATTCACCGGTGCCGCTGGCCTATTCCTTCGTGGTGGCCGATCTCCCGCGTCTGCGCAACAGCGGGCAGGACCTGGGCGGCTACTTCGCCTGTTTTCTGCAGCAACGGGAGGCGCTGCAGCGTGTGCTGCCGGACCACGGGCTGGCGCGGCTGCAAGAGGAGCAGCCCGAGTTTCGTGCAGTGCAGAATGTCTGTTTCGATCCAGCCTGGCGCAGCGGCGAGCTGCTCATCCACCTGCTGTTTGCGCCGCCGGTATCGCCGGAGGAGGCGGCGGCTCTCACGCATGCGGAGCTGCGGGGGCAGGCGTTGTCGCATCGCCTGGTGGAATACTTCCGGAAGCAGGTGGCAGGTTTTGAGACCGCGCGCATTCTGATGACGCCGGCGCAAGTGGGGCTGCGGCGACCGTGGCAGGTTCCGGAAACGGTCGACGCCGGCAATCTTCTCGTGGCCGGTCGGCATGCACTGCCCCCCTCGCCGGACGCCGCCTGGACCAGCCTGGCACCGCATACGTTTGCCAGCGGTGTGGCTGCCGGACAACGGGCCGCGGCAATCGCCGGCATCTGAAGCGTCTTCAACTTCGAAATCATTTCTTATGGCGAGATTGCTCCTGCTCTGGTTGCTGCTCACTGCGGCGGTCGCCGGTGCGCAACCACAAAAACTGATCGTCGTGCTGCGCGTGGATGACATCATGTCACGCAACCTCACCATTCTGCCGCGCAGCATTTCCGCGTTCGAACAGGCGGCGCAAAGCCGCGGTGCCAAAGTCACCTGGGTGACGATTCCCCACCGGCTGATCGAATCCGCCAACCAGGATGGCATGCTCAAACGCGAACTGATCGCTTCCACCGGCCGCGGCCATGAGATTGCCATGCACGGCTACACCCATATTTGCCAGCGGTGCAGTCAATCCAGTCATGAGATGTTTTGCACCACGCACAATCTGCCGTTCACGTATGCCCAGCAGGAGAAGCTGGTGTACGACGGCCGGCAGATTCTGGCCGACAGTCTCGGCGTGCAAGCGCTCACCTTCGTGCCGCCCGGCCACCATGCCGACTCCACCACCTATCGGGTTTTGGTGGATCAGGGCTTTCGCTGGATTTCAACCAGCGGGCCGGCCAAAGTGTCTGTTGCCGGGGGCCTGTTTAACCTGCCGCCACACCGCGAATACACCTGGCAAATGGTGCCGGCAAGCTATCAAGCCCGGCTGCATCAGGCGCTGCAGGATGTGCGCAGCCTGGGCCGTGCCGACGGCTACTTTTGCCTGCTGTTCCACGATCCTTTCACGCGGCCGGGCTATGAGAATGGCCTGGTGGTGCGCTGGGTGGGGGAGGTTCTCGATTCGCTGCGTGCAGAATATGGCAGCGATCTGGTCTTTATGACACTGGCGGAGGCCGCGCAACACTTTGCCGGCCGGCTCACTGCCGTCACGCAGCACAACGCGGCCCCGCTGGCAGGTGCGCTGGTGCAGAATTATCCCAATCCTTTCAATGCGGCAACGCTGATCGAATTCCGTCTGGCGCAGGCTGCGCCGGTGCAGATGACGGTGTTCAATGCCAACGGCCAGGCGGTCGCGCAGTTGCTTGACGGCCGGCTGCCACAGGGCACCCATCGGGTTCGCTGGCAGGCCGCAGCCGCCGCCAGTGGTGTTTATTATTTGCGCTTGCAGGCGGGCGCGAGCAACACCACCTGCAAACTGCTGCTGCTCAGATGAAGGCCATGAGGTCTGCTGTCATGACTTCCATGCTGGAAAGCAAACTCGCCGGGTTGAACGAGATCCGGGTGTTGCGCACGATCTTTGAAGCCGGCCCGATATCGCGGGCCAAGGTGGCGCGGCGCTTGAATCTCTCGCGTGCTGCAGTGACACTCATCACACAAAAGCTGGTAAAGCACGGCCTGTTGACCACGGTGGGCAAGGGCGCCTCCACCGAACGCGGCGGTCGCCGCGAGGTGTTGCTCGCCATCAGCCCGCGCGCCGGTTTCATCCTGGCGGCGCAGCTCGAACGCAATTTTTTCCGCTTCGGATTGCTGGACAGCAACGCACGCCACCTCGATCAGGAAACGCAACATTATGCCCTGGGCACGCCGCCGGCACAAGTGCTCGACCGCCTGATCAAGGGCATGCAGCGCATGCTGCGCAGCCACCGGGTGCCCGCCGATCGCATTCTCGGCATGGGCGTGGGCTTGCCCGGCATTTTAGATTATGAACAGGGTTGTTTGCGGGAGGCTTACACGCTGCAGGGCTGGCAGGATTTCCCCGTGCAGCGCCATCTGAGCGAAGCGCTTGCCGTGCCGGTGCATCTCGAAAACGATGTGAAGGCTGTGACGCTGGGGGAATTCCAGTTCGGCACCGGCCGCCTGGTGCGCGATTTGATTTGCCTGTGGGTGGAAGATGGCATTGGCGCCGGCATCATCGTCAACGGCCAGTTGCTGCGCGGTGCCACCTCCAGCGCCGGCGAGATCGGCTACAACGAGCTGCCGCTCAACCAGGCGGGCGGGCGCTCCCTGCTGATCACGCCGCAACAGCACGACTGGGGCGATATCCTCTCGCATTCCAATTTGAAGGAGGCGGTGGCGCGCGGCCGTGAAGACGGCTGGGCCACCAGTCTGCCGGCGAATTGTGAAGTCGCCGACATCATCGCCGCCGCAGAATCTGGCGATCCCCTGGCCTTGCACCTGCTCAAGGACTTCGGCCGGCTGCTCGGCACGGTGTGTGTGAATCTCATCTATGCTTTCAACCCGCCGTTGATGATTCTCCACGGGCCGCTGTTCTATCGCAGCTCACTGGTGGCGGATGAAGTGCGCGCCCATGCCGTTCGTGGCCTGTTGCGCTCGCCGGTGGAGGCGGTGGATATTCGCACCGGCATGCTGGGTGAAAATGCCGTGCTGGTGGGTGCCGCCACACTGGTGCTCGAAAATCTCTTCAAAAACTCCCCCCATCACGCCGCCCTGCGTTCGGTTCCCGCCAGCGCCCGTTGACCCGCAGCGAACGATTCCCGCCAGACATCACGGTTGGCCGGTTCCAAACAATCTTCCGGAAGCAGCACATACAGCGCCCTGCCCGCGGGTGCGGTGCCAACCGCCACGGCATCGCATCGACAGAGCCGGGCCGCGACTACTGTGCACGCCAGGGCAGCCGCGCCGGCGTGCGATAGAAGGTCGCCCGCAAAGTGTCCGCCAGCTCGTCCTGATTGCGGCGCAAGCCCTCATAGAAGAAGAACACCTCGCCGGCATACCCCTGCTGCCGGTTGTAGGCGAGCGCGGCCAGCAGATAGTCCACCGGCATGCGATAATCACCGAGGTTCATCAAGATGCCGGGATGGAGCAGGCGTTGCTGAGCGGGAGTGAGGCCGATTTTCTGCGGTGCCATTTCATCCAGTGTGCGGCGATAGTCGGCGAAGCTGTAGCGATACACCTGAGGATGCACCGCATCGGCATACCCGCCGCGAATCCAGGCCGGCCAGTCCTGCAGATATTCCTCGTATGACCAGGGATAAACACTCGGTGCCCAGGAGACGATGGCCTGCGGCTTGACGGCTTTGACGGCACGATACAGGCGCTGTGCAAAGGCATTGAGTTTGTCCGCCCGCCAGCGCAACCAGGCGGGGTCTTTGGCATCCCGCGGGGGAGGCGCGCCGTGGTGTTCGGCACGATACAGGCTGTCGGTGAAGGCGGAGTAGCCGCCCTCGCTGGGATTGGCCGGCAGCCGGTCGTCGCCCTGCACCCCATCGACGGCATAATTGCGCACAACCTCCAGCACCAGCGCCAGCATGAATTCCTGCACTTCCGGATGATAGGGATTCATCCATTCGAAGCCGTTTTTGGTGAGCAGTTTGCCGTCGCGATCGCGCTCGGCCCAATGCGGTTTGCGGCGCAGCAAATGGCCACCGTTTTCCTGATAAGAGGCAGAAAAGCCGAATTCAAACCACGGGATCACGGCAAGCCCGTGACGGTGGGCGGCAGCGCTCAACTCCTGCAGCGGATCGCGATCGCCGTAACGCGGATCGATGGCCAGGCCGAACAAACTGTCCATCACCGCGCTGCGATAGGTGGTCATGGCCTTGTTCCACACCACCGGATAGACGACATTGAAATGGTGCTCCGCGAGAAAATGCATCGCGGCTTCGATGCGGGCGCGGCTGTCCAGCACCTCGCTGTCAACATTGGTGAGCCAGACGCCGCGCAGTTCGACGGGCATGGCCACGGTTTGCGCGGACAGGGAGCGGCAGGTCAGGCTCAGGATCATGAGCAGCAAAATCACAATGTGCATGTCACCCCTCTGCCTCCAGGCGAAAGCAGTCAATGCCGGCGCTCAACGCGCGGCAACATTGCAGCGCGCGGTGCTCATGGTTCAGCCCGGGGCCCCATTGCACCATGAAACGGAATTCATGAAAGCCGCCCAGCCCTGCTTCAAAATTGGTTTCCCAGTAATTCGTCATCAACCAGGCGTAAAGCTGCATGGGCTCGTTTTCCAGCCCGGGCATGCCCTGCAGCAGGCGCGGTTTGACGCGCAGATCGCCGAGTTGCATCAAGTTGCAATCGGGGGTGGCGAGGGCAATGCCGTAATCTTCCGCCACCCAGGCCAGACCCTCCTGGATGCTGTAGAAATCCGTCAGCGTGCCGGGCAGTTGATCCAGGCGCGGCCGGACCGCTGCGCCGGCCTTGTCGAGCCATAGTTGGAAAGGCCGGTCGCCGGGGGCAAACGGCAGGGCGAGGTAGAGATTTTCCGGCTCCCAGAGATGGTCTTTGTTGATGCGCACCGTCACGTCGACACGCGGTGCATGCCCGTGCGGCCGGAGTTCGACCAAAAACAGACTGGTGCCCGGCAGCGCATAGCGCAATTCTGCTGTGCTCCACACGCTGCCACTGCTGACGGCTTCCACGGCCATCAGCCGGCCAGCCGTGCGCACGACATTCACGCCTTTGCGATTGCGTCCCATGAGCTTGCGCACGTTCGTCATTTGGCTGCGCTCCGGCACCGGCGTGATTTCATAAACCGGCGTGAATGCGCCGTGCTCCCGCCGCGGGTCGAGCAACTCCACGCGCTGCTGCTTGTCGAACCAGGAGGTAATCCCGCTGTTTTCCTGCCAGGAGATGCGCACCCACGGGGTCTCCACAAAGTGGCTGCCGTGTTGCATGCCGGTTTCGGTTTGTGCCACGTCCAGAACGCCCTCCACACCCCGCAACTGAAAGCTGCTGGTCGTGTTTTCCGCCGGGGTTTTCACCGGCCGCACTTCGAATGTCTTCTCTTCTCCAGCCGCCAGCGTGCAGGCAACGCCGATCAGAACGCCGCGCGGCACTTCTTCCATCTGATGCGCCACCGGCGCGGCGGCGGACCCCTCCCAAACTGCCACGCCCTGATCGAGTTGCCGCTCGAAAAACTCGAAGTGATGCACCAGCATCTTCGCAATGTCATGCACTGCATGATCACCAGGATTCACGACGCGGTAACGCAACGGCATGTCCGGCCGCATGCCCGCGGCCCCGAGCTGGCGGCGCGCCTCTTCGAGATGGACTTGTATCCCTTCGTAAGCCGCAATCGCAAAGGCCTTCTTGCGTGCGGAAATGATCAGCGGCACCCAGTTCCAGGGATGGGAGACCGATTCCGATCCTTGAAAAGTATGCTCGGCAAACATGGTCAGGTCATATTCGACGGCGCTGCAATCTGCCGGCGTCACCTGTGGATAACGCCGGCACAACTGCCGGTAGTGGCGCAAATCGCGCTGGGCCTGCCGGAAGATTTTGGTGTACTGCGGGCAGCTTGCGGGGCCGTCCGACCACCAATCCGGCCAGTCCCCGCGATACACCGGCAGCGTGATGCCGGTGCGTCGCACGATCTGAAAGAACTCGCCCAGTGTCACCATCTGCAACCGGATGTGGCGGCCATGGGTCTCGTTCCAGCGCTGGATCATGGTAATGATGTGGCCGCTGGGAGGCGCATTGTCGTTGCGCAGGCCGGAGACCATCACCGGCACGAAGTCGAAGGGGTAGCCCTCCTGCCGCAGTCTGGCAAGGTAGCGCGGGATGCGGGTGGTGGCAATGGGCCAAACCTCGCCATACATCGCGGACAGCGGAAACTCGTCCTTGATGAGATACGTTGCGGCCGCACCCGGCATCACCCCGAGATCATTGCCAAAGTGGTAATGTTCGCCATTCCACACCAGCACGCGCTGGCCGTGCGGCGTTTCCCACCAGAAGGGGAATTGCTTGCGGCCGACGGGAAACATGCCGTGATGCGTGTGCACGCAACTGAAGAGATTTTCCACCCCGTTGTCGACCAGCGCCTGGGCGAAACCCCAACTGTAGCCGTTGATGTCGGCGGTCATTGCGGCATCGACGGGCACGCCGATTTTCCGGCCGTAGGTCGTGGCGCGTGCGATCATCCGGCGGAGGAGATCGAAATCGGGCAGTTCGGTCAGATTGAGATAGCTGGCCGACAGACCGATTTCGCCGGCTTGCAACGCCTGCTCGAAGGCCTGAATCTCCTCATGGCCGGCCTGCTGCAGGAACTTTTCCACCGGCCAGAAGGTCTCGCAGGTCCATTTGAAGCCGTCGAAATGCGGGTTGCGCCGGGCCCGGGAATCCGCCAGAATGCGCAAAGCCTGGCGGATGAAATCCACATGCCAGCGTTCGATGCGCGGCTGAAATTCGGTGTAGCCAATGTCGGTGTGGGAGTGATGAATGAGATACAGCGTGTGCGGGGCGGTGGCGTGGCGCTCGGGCATATGCGATCCTGGGGAGATGTTTGGGTCCGGCAAATCTGCGCTGAAAGATCACACGGTCCGAGTATGCAATCAAACCGCCTCAAAGTCAAGAGGGGAGGCTGGCGGCGTTGTGCGGTCTTCCGGCCGTGCGTTCAGGATTCTGCCGGCGTGCATCACCAGCGTGCGGGCACAGAATTGCCGCACCAGGGCGGCGTCATGCAAGACGATCAGCATGGTCAGATGATGCTGCTCGCGCAGGCGGCGCAGCAGGTCGAGCATGCGGCTTTGGATGAGTACCTCGAGGGAGGCAAGCGGTTCATCGGCTGCCGGGAACAGGGAACGAGTGCCAGCGCACGTGCCAGCACCACACGATGGCGCTGGCCCGCGCTGAGCTGCGCCGGCAGCGCCTCCTGGTCACGCGATGGAATTTCCACCATGTCCAGCAGTTGATGGGCACGGTGACGTGCAGCTGCGCGCGAGCAGGCCGTGGGCGAGCAGGGGTTCGCTGACCGCATTTGTGAATGCGCCGCAGCGGATTGAGCGCGGCGCCGGCATCCTGGAAAACGAGCTGGGCCTGCTGCCGGAAGTTTTGCAAGGCCGCGCCGCGCAGTGTGGCAAGCTCATGGCCTTGAAAACGAATACTGCCGGTGGTTGGCCGGAGCAGCCCGAACAAACAGCGTAGCAGGGTGTTTTTGCCGCAGCCGGATTCTCCCACTAGTGCCAACGTCTCTCCCGAAGCGATCGCCAGTGTGAAATCATGAACCACGGTTGACCCGGTACCGTCCCGGCGGCGAAAGTGAATCTCCAGATTCTCGATCTCGAGCAATGCCGGCTGGTTCATGGTGGATGTGGTGGAATCCCTCAGTACCTGAAATTTGCAATTAGATTGATCCCCTGCGCTCGAAACGCCGATTGGATTGCGACGCCCAACCACCCAGTGGGTGGTGCATAAAAAATTTTGCGGGCAACGTTGCTGTCAACTCCGGCAGGCGTGAACTGTTTTTAGTGAAGCGGCATATCGCATTTCCCGAAACTCCTTCAGGAGTGATCTGCTCGCGGAGTTTTGTGAACACGTCATCTCTCCCGGACAACAGCAAGCCAGCATGCAAAATTCAGGAAGTAACGTGTGGAGCAGCGCAGGCCTCTCTGACTGCAAACAAAGTATCTGCGCCACGCCCCCGCAGGTCACGGAGGCCTTACTTTCCTGTGGAAAATGACCTTGCTTTTGAGGGCGATTTATGGCAACTTCCGGCACTTTTCGGGGTTTTTGTACGAGCCAATTCCGCCGCGCTGTGAAATAGATGGAATTTCGCATGAAACAAAATCTCCAAACTGCCGCAGGAACTGCACGGCAGACGGGCAGCGGTCGCTCGGATGATGAGCTGCTCCAGGCGATGGCCGGGCGTGAGCAGTGGGCGCTTGCCGAGTTGTATGATCGCTATGCCGGCGTGCTCTACACGCTGGCTCTTCGGATATTGGGGGGGGCGGCGCCGGCGCAGGATGTGGTGCAGGAGGCCTTTCTCACCGCCTGGCGCAAGGCCGAATTGTATTCACAAAAGCGCGGCAGTGTGCGCACCTGGTTGATTGTGCTGTGCCGCAATCTCGCGATCGATCACTATCGCGCCAGGATGCGCCTGGCCTCGCGCCACGTGGAGCTGGAGGCGGTGGGCGAGCGGCTGATCGAGCCGGGGCAGAACCCCGCGGACCTGGCACTCGCGCTCGAAGATGGCCGCCTGCTGCAGCAGGCGATGGAGCGTCTGCCTGCGGAGCAGCGCGAGGTTATTGAGTTGGCCTACTTCCGCGGCTTGAGCCAGTCGGAAATTGCCGAACAAACCCAAACACCGCTGGGAACAGTGAAGACCCGCACGCGCCAGGCCATGTTCAAACTGCGTGAAGCTCTCCAGCAAGCGGGACGACTGGCGGGCCAGTAGCCAAAAAAATCGCTTGACTCGTGAAACAATGATATGACAACGGAACAGAATGAAATGTTGGGTGCCTATGCCCTGGGCGCCCTCGATGAGCCGGAACAAAAGACGGTGCAAGACCGGCTCAGCGGCAGCCCGGCTGCGCTGACGGAATGGGCACGGGTCATCACCGGCCTGGCTTACAGTCTGAAGCCGGTGGCGCCACCAGCCGCCCTCAAAGCGCACGTGCTGGCGGCGATTGCCGCAGAAGCTGCCGGCACAACTCCGGCCCGCGACCGCGGCACGCCGCCGTCGCCGCCGGGTGTGCAGGTTTGGAAGAAGTGGAGTGCGCCGGCGAGCCGGCCCGAGCTTTATTTGCAGCGTGCGCAGGAGGGCAAGTGGGAGGCCACTGCCGTCCCCGGTGTCGAAGTCAAAAAACTGTTTGTGGATCAAAGCCGCAGCTATGCCACCATGCTGGTGCGCATGGCGCCCGGCACCTCTTATCCCGGCCACCGCCACGCGGGCTTCGAAGAGTGCTACGTGCTGCAGGGTGATCTGCACGTGGGGGATACGGTGTTGCATGCCGGCGATTATCAGCGCGCCGAGGGCGGATCAACGCATGGCATTCAAAGCACGCAGGGCGGATGCCTGTTGTTCATTGTCTCGTCACTGGAGGACGAGCTGCTTCCCTGATCATGATCCTGCCGCCACCGGCGGCCTCGCGACTGGTTTGAGCAAAAAACTGAAGGTGTGCTTTTATTCGTACAGAGTGAAAGTGTCGCAGCCGCGATTGCATGGGCAAGACCGGGCAACTGCCTGAAGTTTGCGATGAAGGACGGGCAGGCGGGCCAGCAATCGGAGGCATGACCCGCTCACCTCGCTTCAAAGAAAAGCGATCATGTCTGACGAAAAAACACAAGCTCTCGCCGATGCCTACGTGCTCGGCGCCTTGGAGCCGGAGGAGATCGCAGAATTTGACCGGCGGCTCGCCGCCGGTGAGGTCGCGGCGGCAGAGGCGCTGGCACGGGCGCAACAACTGGCCACTGCGCTGCCTTTGGCCCTGCCAGTGCAGTCTCCCCCGCCAGAGTTGAAGCACCGGGTGTTGCAAGCCGCGGCCGGGGAGGTGCCCCCGCTTGCGGCCACGCCGGGCGGTGCAACCGTTCGCGCCCTGCCGGTGCGCTGGTTTGCCACCACGGCCGGGCGTACGCTCGCGCTGGCCGCGGGTCTTCTGCTGATCGCGGCAGGCGTCACCTCCTGGCTGTTGCAACGGCGGGCCTGGCACCGTGAAATCACAACCCTGCGCGAAGAGATTCGGCAAAAGGAAGCGGAACTGGCACAGTTGCAGCTCGCACTGGCAATGCATCATGAGCTGGCGCGGGCGCTGCACCGGCCGCGGGTCATGCTCGTCACCCTCAGTCCCACGCAGCCCAATCAACCGGGCAAAGCCACAGTGCTGTTTGATCCGGAGGCGCAACGCGCCTACTTCGTGGCGCACGACCTGCCGTCCCTCCCGCAAGAATATGATTACCAGCTCTGGCATATCGGCAATGCCGGGCCGGTGGATGGCGGCGTTTTCAATGTGGATCAATCCGGTGACGCCGTGCTCGAGGTTCGCAATCTGCCATCCACCGGTGCCACACTGACGGCATTTGCCGTGACGCGCGAACCGCGCGGCGGCAGCGTTACGCCCACACTCACGCAAATGCTGCTGTTCGGGAAAGTTTGAAATGTCCGCTTTACTCATGAAGCAAGTGAAGCAAGCCCGCCCCTGTGATGTGCCGCAATGGTGTCAGTGGACTCACCGCTCGTCCTACCGCCTGCGCCGCCGTGTCAACCCGGACCTCCTGATTGGATGAAGGTGCTTTTCGAAGAGCTCGCCCGCTTCGTGTTGTTTTGCGGCCGCTTCTTCGCCTGCCTGTGGCGCGCGCGGGAAGACTGGCGTGAAACGCTGCGGCAGATGTATGAAATCGGCGCCAAATCGCTTTTGCTGGTGGGCGTGTCCGGTCTGGCCATCGGCATGGTGCTGGCGATGCAAACCGGCAGCACGCTGGCCCGCTTTGGCGGGCGCAGCCTGCTGCCCAGCATGATTGCGGTGGCGGTGCTGCGTGAGATCGGCCCGATGATCACGGCGCTGGTGGTGGCCGGCCGCGTCGGCGCCGGCATCGGCGCGGAGCTGGGCGCGATGCGGGTGACCGAGCAGATCGATGCCATGGAAGTCGCCGCACTCGATCCTTTTCGCTATCTCGTCGTGACACGCATGCTGGCCACAACTCTCATGCTGCCGTTGCTCACGGTCTATGCCAATGCCCTGGCGCTCTTCGGCGGGTTCCTGGCCATGCGGGTGGAGGGAGGCATCTCGCTCACACTTTACTTCGATTCCGCCATCCGCTTCCTGGATTTTCGCACGGTGCTGCCGGCGCTCGCCAAAACCGCGGTGTTCGGCTTTCTCATCGGCGCGATTGCCGCTTTTCTCGGATATCACACCTCCGGCGGCACGCACGGCGTGGGGCGCAGCGCCATGCTGGCGGTGGTGCTCGCCTCCCTGTCCATCATCGTCGCCAACGTGGTGCTGGTAAAACTCACCATCATCTTTTTCGGCTAGTAAGACCGGCGCGCCGTCACCGGCCGGAAACAACATGATCACCATCACCGATTTACACAAAGCCTTTGGCACGCAACAGGTCTTGCGCGGGGTGCAGCTCACGGTCGAACGCGGCCGGATGCTGGTGGTGCTCGGCCGCAGCGGCAGTGGCAAAAGCGTGCTGCTGAAATGTCTGGTGGGCCTGCTGGCGCCGGATCGGGGCAGCATCACAATCGATGGCGAGGAAGTCGTGGGGCTGCCACCGGCCAGGCTCAATGCCCTGCGCCGGCGCATGGGCTATGTTTTCCAACATGCCGCGCTTTACGATTCCATGACCGTGGCTGAGAATCTGGCCTTTCATCTCGACCGGCAGTCGGCACTGCCGGCGGCGGAACGGCAGCGCATTATTTTGGAGAAGCTGCGTTTTGTCGGCATGGCGGAGGCCTGGAACAAGTATCCCGCCGAGCTTTCCGGCGGCATGCAGAAGCGTGTGGGCCTGGCGCGCGCGCTGGTGCTCTCCCCGGAAATCGTGCTGTATGATGAGCCGATCACCGGCCTGGATCCCATGACTGCGGCCGAGATCGATGAACTGGCGATTCGCCTGAACCGGGAAACCGGGGTCACGTCGATTGCCATCACGCACAGCCTGGAAAGCGCCCGCCGCACCGCGGATGTGATTGCCGTGCTCGACGGCGGCCGCATTGTTGCCACCGGCACGTTCCACGAGCTGTGTGACAGCACCCATCCCTTCGTCAAACAATACTTCGCGCATGCCCGCATGGGGTGAAACTCACATGAAAAGCAACAAACTCTTCTGGCTGGGGCTGTTTTCTTTTGGCGGACTTGTCCTGCTGGTGTGGGGCCTGTTTCTGCTGGGCACGAAGAAGAAAATTTTCGAGCAAACCTTTCATTTGCACTCACCCTTTGAAACTGTCGCCGGCCTGCGCGAAGGCTCGCCGGTGCGCCTCTCCGGCATCGACATCGGGGTGGTGGAAACCATCGCCCTGCCGGCCCGGCCCGGCGGCAAAGTGCTGGTGACCATGCGGCTGGATCAGGCGGCGCAGCATCTCATCCGCCGGGATGCCTACGCCGTCATCGAAACCGAAGGCCTGGTCGGCAACAAAATCGTCGCGATCAAGGGCGGCTCGCTGCAACTGGCGCACGTCGCGGACGAAGATTCCATCCGCAGCCGCAGCCCGATCGATCTCTCCGCCATTCTCCACAGCTTCGATGAAACCGCGCGCTACATGCGGCTGGTTACTGCCAGCCTGGACGGCATTACCTCCAAAATTCGCAGCGGCGAAGGCACCATCGGCAAGCTGGTCTACGATGAAGAATTCTACCAAAATTTGATTTCGATGACCGAGCGCAGCGACTCGACATTTGCCGCCGCCTTTGCCGAGACCCGCCGGCTGGGCAATCTGCTCACCAAAGTTTCCGCCTCGGTGGATTCCGTGATCAAGCGCGTGGAGCGCGGGCAGGGCACGCTGGGCGCGCTGGTTTACAAGGATGATCTCTACCAGCTCACCCATGCCACGGTCAGCGCCACCGGGGATTCCCTGCAAACCCTGTTGCACGACATGCGGCGCGGCCGCGGCCTGCTGGGCAGGATCATCTCCGATGAAACCCTCGCCGCCGAACTCGACAGCTCGGTGCGCAATCTCGCACGGTTGCACGATGAGCTGATGGAACTCAGCCGTCTCGCCCGCGCCGGCGCCTTCAGTTTCGCGGAAAACATGGAGGCGCTCAAACACAACTGGCTGTTCAAAGGCTATTTCGAACGCCGCGGCTTTTGGAACCGCGCCGAATTCGAAAAGGATTATGCCGACCGCCTGCGCGAGCTGTCCGAGCGCGAAACCCGCCTTAATGAATATGAAAAGACCCTGAACCTGCAGTTTCGCCAGGTGCAGGAGCTGCACCAGCAAGTGCAACGGCGTTTGCAGCTCGTGGAACAGTTGGAGAAAAAAATGCGCCCGCCCGAACCGCAGGCAGAACAACAGAAGCCGCAGGAGCCGCCGCCGCAACCACGCCAGCCTTGACCGCCGCCTCGTCTGCACCCGCCGCCGGATGACGGCGGCGCCTCCGCAAAAGCGGCCCCGCGGCTGTATTGTGCAGGGACAAGGCCGCGATGGCATTGTCCTCCATCTTCGCTGCCTGCCACTGCGTGCCTGGAGCAGCAGCGGCAATGACGAAATCATCAGCCACAGATCTTGCCCTATGCCCGTTCGCGATTTTCGCTTCGACACCCCCAATCAAAAATCCTCCTACGTGCGCGAGATGTTCGATCGCATCGCGCCGCGTTATGATCTGATGAACCGGATCATGACGTTCGGGCGGGACCAGGCCTGGCGGCGGCGGTTGGTGCGCCGCGCCGGGATCTCCGCCAATGCCGTGGTGTTGGACATTGCCACCGGCACCGGCGACATCGCACTGGTGGCACAAGCCGCCGGCGCGCGCCAGGTGGTGGCCGCCGATTTCAGCCGCGCGATGCTGGGCCATGCCCGCCGCAAAGCCCGCAACCGCCGGCTGTATTTCGCCGTTGCCGATGGTCTGAAGCTGCCCTTCCCGGATGACACCTTCGACGCGGTGGTCACCGGTTTTTCCCTGCGCAATGTCGCCAATCTCGATGCTTTTTTGCGCGAGATGGTGCGGGTGACCAAGCAGGGCGGCAAGGTTGCCAGCCTGGAAATCACGCGGCCGCGCAGCCGCTGGTTTCGCAGCCTTTTCTCCTGGTATTTTGGTGCGATCGTGCCGCGTCTCGGTGCGCTCATTTCCGGCGCAAAAGAAGCCTACAGCTATCTGCCGCATTCCGTTTCCGTGTTCATCACGCCGGAGGAGTTGCGCGTGCGGCTGGAGGATGCCGGTTTGCATCATGCCCGTTTCGAAACGTTGATGTTCGGCTGCATTTCCATTCATTCCGGCACCAAAATTCGCGCAAGCACCACCGCACGACCGCCGGCCGCCAGTGCCGCACGGCGGCCGGCGGTCACCTCTGCGCGCGGGTGAACCGGCCGCACGCCCACGGCGGTGGCAGGTTAAGCCTTGCAATTCAAAACTATCTTTGATATTTTCGCCCCACTTTCAAGCGACAGGAGATTGTTGTCCGTGTTGGAAAAGATCGATCACATTGGCATCGCGGTGCGCGATTTGGACGAGGCCATCAAGCGCTACACCCTGTTGATGGCGGCGCCGCCGGCGCACCTGGAGGAAGTCCCCACGCAGCAGGTGAAAGTGGCCATGTTCAACGTGGGCGCCTCGCGCGTCGAACTGCTCGCCGCCACCTCGCCGGAATCGGCCATTGCCAAATTTCTCGACAAACGCGGCGAGGGGTTGCATCACCTGTGCTTCCGGGTGGATGATCTGGCGGCGGCACTGGCGCGCGTGCAGGCCGGCGGCATGGAAGTGGTGGCGGGTGCCGGCACGGCGGGTGCCGGCGGCAGCCGCGTGGCCTTTCTCCATCCGCGCAGCGCCGCGGGCGTGTTGATCGAACTGGTGGAGCACAAGCAAGCCGGGTCCTGACCATGCCGGGTGAGCACAAATCATGAGGCGTATCCGCATCGGCATAGACGTCGGCGGAACGTTCATCAACGCCGTGGCCCTCGATACCGCGAGTTTCAGCATCATCGCGCACACCAAGACACCCACCACCCATCACGCCAACAGCGGTGTGGCACATGGCATGGTCACCGTCTTGCGCAGACTCCTGCGCAAGGGCGAGATCGATCCGGCAGAGATCATTCTGGTGGCTTACAGCACCACCCTGGCCAGCAACGCCCTGCTGGAAGGCGACGTGGCCAAGGTGGGCATCATCGGCATGGGCACCGGCTTGAAGACGCGGCGGGTGCGGCGCGAGACCAACATCAAAGACCTCGAGCTGGCCCCCGGCAAAAAGCTGCCCACATGCTACCGCTTTCTCGACACGCGCCGGAATTTTTCCACCGCCGTGATTCGGCAAACCCTCCACGAGCTGCAGGCCGAGGGCGCGCAGGCAATTGTCGCCGCCGAGGCTTTTTCCGTTGAAAACCCCCGCTACGAATTGCAAGTGCTGGACTGTGCCCGCGAACTGGGCCTGCCGGCCACGGCCACCCAGCAAATCTCCCAGTTGTACGGCCTGCGCCTGCGCACGCGCACAGCCGTGCTCACTGCCAGTATTTTACCAGTGATGCTCGCCACCCTGGAAATGATGGAGCGCAGCCTGGAGGAAGCCGGCATTCAAGCCCCCTTGATGATCATGCGTTCGGACGGCGGCGTGATGGATGTGAAGAGCATGCGTGAGCGGCCGTTGTTGACACTGCTTTCCGGCCCGGCGGCCGGTATCGCCGGCGCCCTGATGTATGCTTCGCTCACCGAGGGCATTTTTCTGGAAGTCGGCGGCACCAGTACAAACATCAGCCTGATTCACCGCGGCCAGGTGGCGGTGCACACCGCGCGCCTCGGGCCGCACCAGCTCTCCATTAAGGCGTTCGATATTCACAGCGTGGCGGTGGCCGGCGGCAGCATGATTCGCATTCAGCAGGGCCGCGTTCACGACGTCGGCCCGCGCAGCGCACATCTCGCCCGCATGCCTTACGAAGCCTTCAGCGAGACTAGCGATATTCACGAGGCCGAACCCACGCTTGCTCCGCCCCGCAGCGGCGACCCCGGTGATTACGTCTTCCTGCAACACCAGGAGAAAAAAATCGCGCTCACGCTTACCGGCGCCGCCAATCTTCTGGGATGTGTTCCGGATTACGATTATGCCCGCGGCGGTCAAAAAAATGTCGGGATGAGCTATGCCAAGCTCGGGCGGCTGCTCGATCAGGCGCCAGAGCAGATCGCGGAGGCCGTGATGCAGGCCGGCTGTCGCAAAATCGCCGAAGCCGTGCGCAGCCTGCTGAGCCACTATGAGTTGCCGCGCGAGAACCTGAGGCTGGTGGGTGCCGGCGGCGCCGCTGCCACCGTGGTGCCCTACACCGCCAGGCTGCTCAATCTCCCGTTCACGGTGGTGTTGAACAGTGCGCTCTTTTCCGCCATCGGCGTGGCGCTTGCAATGATTCGTGAAACCATCGAGCGCAGCCTGGTGAATCCCACCGAAGAAGATCTGATCAATCTACGCCAGGAGGCGGAACGCGTCGTGCTCGCCCGCGGGGCCTCGGCGGAAAGTGTCGACATCAAAATCGAAGTCGACGCGCAGCACCATCTTGTGCGCGCGATCGCCACCGGCGCCACCGACGCCCGCCTGCTGGAAAGAATCCGCCGGCCGGTCCCCGCCCACCAACGGGCGAGCGTGGCCGCCGACGCACTGGATGCCGAGCTGGCGAGCGTTCAAATGTTGGCACATACCGATTTTTTCACCGTCTATTCCGCGGTCAAAACCGTCCCCCGCTTCTTTGGGCTGCTCAAAAGCCGGCGCCAGCCCATGGTGATTGTCGATCAGCACGGTGTCGTGCGTCTCACGTTCGAGCACGCCGAAATCAGGGAAATGACCGCCGGTGAGGGCCGCCAGCGCCTGCAGGAATTTCTGGAGAAATGCACGCACTATGGCGACAGTGGCGCCTGGCTGCCGGGCATATACCTGGCAATCGGGCCGCGCCTGGTGGATTTTTCCGGGCTGGTCAGTATCAACCAAATCCTTTCCCTCGGCACCCATGAGCTGGAGCAAACCCGCGCGGATTCGCCGGTGCTGCTGGTCGCGGATCTGAAGAATTGAGGCGATGACGTGACGCGCCGGGCACCGTGCCCGCGCAAAAATACCGATGGTGAGGCAACCTGTCCGTCAACACCTTTTTTCGGTTCGGCAGAAATGTTCCGCCATGAGAAGAAAGCCACTGCCCGGGCACGAATGATTCGAATCCACTTTGTTTGCAGCATTCCCTTGCCGAGCGGGCTGCCGGAGGGGGCAGGCGTCCGCGCGGTTCTTCGAATGACCAACTTTTTGCGATTCGGCTTATGATCCTGACACGCACGGAGGCGGCGTCATCGGCACCGCTTTACCTCGCCCTCCACCTGCAAAGTGCCTCTCTGCAAGCCGGCTTGGGTGACGGCTTTCAAATTTTACTGAGTGACCTCGGGATTCCCCTGGACAAGACCGACAGCGCCGCAGAATTTCTGCAGGCCCTGCGGCAGGTTCTGGAAAAGACGCAGATGATTGCGGCCGACCTTGCCAGCCCTTTGCTTGCCGCCGGTTTGGCGGTGCCGGCACATGTCCATCCCACCACCGGCAGTCTGACGCTCCCCACCGCGCCTCAGGCCATGTGGCAGGGCATGGACGTGAGGGCCTGGCTCGCGCACGAGCTCGGCCTGCCCGTGGTGGTGGAGTCCGACGTCATTGCGACGGCGGTGGCGGAATTGAAAGTCGGCGCGGCGCGCGGCGCAAACGACGTTCTGATCGTGAAGATCGACACCGAAGTCCAAGCCGCCTACTGGCGCAACGGCGAATTTGTGCGCGGTGCCCGGGGCTGCTTCGGCAACCTCGGCCACCTCGCGACCGGCAACAGTGATTTGCCCTGCTCCTGTGGCCATCTCGGTTGCCTGGAGGCGAGCGTTGCAACCGATGCCATCCTGGACCGTTTCTACGCCGCCGCGGAAGCCGCGGAGCTCGAGCTGGAAGATGACGAGATGCCGGAATCGGCGGAGGCGGTGTTTGCGCTCAGCCAGAAGCAGCACGCGATCGCAGTTGCCGTGCTGGATGACGTGACTTTTGATCTCGGCACCGGCATCGCCAGCGCGGTGAATCTGCTCAATCCGCAAAAAGTCGTCATCACCGGCGCACCGCTTTATTTGCGCAGCGAATTCTTTCAGCAGCTTGCCCGTGATGCCAGCCGGCGCATGCTGCCGGCCTGTGCCGCCGCAGTGCAACTGGTGCCGGGCATGATTCGGGAACATCCCGAATGCCTGGGCGCCATGCTCCTGGCCAGGGAGAGATTCGGCTGATTATTCTTCAACAAAGGGAGTGTCGCCATGAATTTGACCGGCAAAGTGGCCATCGTCACCGGTGCCAGCCGCGGCATCGGCCGTGCGCTGGCGTTGCGGCTGGCACGCGAGGGGACACATCTGCTGCTCACCGCGCGTCAGGAGCCGCTGCTCGCGCAAGTGGCCGAACAAGCACGTCAGCAGGGGGTCGAAGTCGCCTCGGTGCGCGCGGACCTGCGGGAGCAGAAGGAAATCGATCAGATGATCCAAACCGCGGTCGAACGCTTTGGCCGCATCGAGATCCTGGTCAACAACGCCGGCTTGGGCTATCTGAAACCGGTGGCGGAGTTGACCACTGCCGAATGGGATGAGATGTTTGCCGTCAATCTGCGCGCGGTTTTTCTGGCCACGCGCGCGGCCCTGCCGCATTTGCGGCGGGCCGGCGGGAGCTTTGTGGTGAATGTGGCCTCGCTCGCCGGCAAGAACACTTTCGCCAACGGCAGCGGCTACACCGCCACCAAGTGGGGTTTGCGCGCCTTCAGCCAATGCCTGATGCTGGAGGAACGCCGGCACGGGCTGCATGTGCTCACGATTTGCCCGGGCTCGGTGGAAACCGAATTTGGCGCCGGCCGCGCCACCCCGCGACCGGCATCGCGCGACATCCTCCTGCCGGAAGATGTCGCCGAGGCCGTGGTGGGCGCGCTGAAACTGCCGCCGCGCGCGATGCTCAGCGAGATCGACCTGCGCCCCTCGAATCCCTGAACCCGTCGCCATCTCTCTCAAAAGGATTTTGCAAGATCATTTCGAAAGGACACACTGCCATGAAGCACGCTTGCTGCATCGCCCTGCTCGCCGGGCTGCCGCTTTTCCCCGGCAGCGGCCTGGCCCAACATTCCCAACGCCTGTTTGCCGCCGTGGCAAAGAACATCAACAGTGCGGAAAATGGCGCCGCGGCAGCGACGGGCTTGCTGGCAACCCCGCTGCAGGGACCGCAATGGCAGCCGCTCACCTGGCCGGATATGCCGCTGCGCTGCCTCAGCCAGTCGCCTGCCGGTGGCTCCCCCAAACTGCTCGTGGCGGGATCAGACGGCATTCTGCGACCTTTCACCAATCCCACCGGCTGGCGCCTGCTGACGGATTGGCAATTGACGGAAGTGCTCGATGTCGCCGTTGATCCGCTGGCACCCCGTACGATTTATGCCGCGACCGCCAATGGCATCTTCGTATCAACGGACGAGGGCAGGGGATGGCAGGCCCGCAATCGCGGCTTGGCGAGTACATTCGTCAGTTGCTTGCTGGCGGATCCGCAACAACCCGGCCGGTGGTTTGCCGGCACGGAAGCCGGCTTGTATGAATCGCTCAATGGCGGCCAGGATTGGCGGCTGCTCGCGCTCGAAGGCATCGCGGTGCGCGCCCTGTTGCGCGAGAAGCAATCGTGGCCCGGCATCTTCTGGGTTGGCACGGAAAATCACGGCCTGTATGAAAGTTTTGACGGCGCCAAAACCTTCGCCAAAGTCGACATGGATGACGACAGCAGCTCGGTCTATGCGCTTGCCGGCGGCGGTGCCAATGAACCAATCTATGCCGGACTGTTCGCCCAGGGTCTCTATCGTGCCTCCTCGCCGGGAGAATTGTGGGAACCGCTTGCCGGCAGCCAGCGGTTGGGCACGGTGTTCTGCATTTTGCCACTGCCGGAACAACAACTGCTCTTCGTCGGCACCCATGACCAGGGCGTGTTTCGCAGCACGGACGGCGGCCAAACCTGGCAAAGCTTCGGACTCGAGGGTGCGACGGTGCGCGATTTGATGCTGGGGGAGGCCGGTTGGGCCAGGCCCTAGGCACGGTTCCCGCGATGAGCGCAGGGGGACGCGCCGCTGTGTCGCGCAGAAGAATCTCGTGCAAGGCCGGGCCCTGTGGTCAATTTTTATGGAATCTTTGCAGGAGGTGAGCGCGTGATGTCCGGCTTTTCCGCAGCAACCGACCACCCGCTTGCCCAACGCCGGTTGTGTTGAGGACCATCATTTCGGTTGTGCCGTTGCTCTCATTCCCGCCCTGCGGCAGCGGGGCAAAAAAAATGCACCTCACTCATTCAAGGAGGAAGGAATCGCAATGTTGAATTCGAAGGTGGAGTTGAAGCAAAGTGGCATTCAAGGCCTGGGCATTTTCGCCAGGGAATTCATTGCAGAGGGCGAGATGGTATGGTGGGAAACTGCCGAGGAACAAGCGCGGCGTTTTATCGTGACCCGCCAGGAGATCGAAACCTGGCCGGAGGAGAAACAGCGCAATTTTCTCAAATATGCCTATCAAATCGATGCCGGCGTCTATTACGGCCCGCGTGACACGGTGCCGCAGGATCCGGCCGACTTCACCAACCACAGTTGCGATCCCAACACCTGGTTTGTCGATGACAACACCATGACCGCGCGCCGCGACATCATGCCCGGAGAGGAGATCACCTATGACTATGCCACCAGCGAGATCGAAGAAAGCTTCCTGCTGGTCTGCGGCTGCGGCGCCGCCAATTGCCGCGGCATCATTCGCGGCACCGATCATTTATTGCCGGAATTGCAGGAAATGTACGGCAACCACATGATGCAGCATGTGCTGCGCAGCATCGCGGCCCATCGTGCCGCAGCGCACAAGGCAAAAGTTGCCGGCATGAAGTAATCCCCTTCGCTGAAAACTCGGCCGCGCCGGCCTCCAGCCCGCTTGCAGACCAGACGCCTGCGCCAGGCTTTCA
Organism: candidate division KSB1 bacterium; assembly: GCA_034506255.1. NCBI lineage: Bacteria > Pseudomonadati > Candidatus Zhuqueibacterales > Candidatus Zhuqueibacteraceae > Candidatus Coneutiohabitans > Candidatus Coneutiohabitans thermophilus. The sequence continues at coordinate 83,793 of JAPDPX010000011.1, forward strand.
TCCTGATGGCAGGTCGCGCAGCGGGGACAGGCTCTCGGGAAAAATTGTGCCTCTCAGCCGATCGTTTGCGGCCGGTAATTGCGGGGTGTCCATGCGCCGTTGCGCGTTTCCTCCGCCTCGCCGCCGGCTGCCGGCAAATTTCGCAAGGACGCCCTCTCTCTTCCAGCCTCTCGATGCCTTCCCCGCCAGCAGACAACGGCGGCTGGGAAGAGAGAAGGGCGTCATGTTCAGAGGCATGATCGTGTTGTCGTCGCGGTCCCGATCTTTCACGCGAGGATTGCGACAGGACCATTCGAGCCGCGCCTTATTTTTGCTTCACAAGAACAGACAGGTTTTGCGCCGGCCAGGGCAGGGTGAAGCCCTCTGCGGGCTTGGACTGCGGTTGCCCGTCAATCCACCATCCCGTCTGGCTTTCCGCGGCAACTCTCTCAATCCGCACAGCCAATCTTGTGTCCCGCACTCTCACCGTTGCTTCCAGCCAATTCATCCCCGCCAGCAACCGGGGGCGCAGGCGCAACTGCCGCCACTCCGGGCGAATTCCCAGCACATGATGAATGCACAAGATGATGATTTCCGCCCAAGTCCAGGGAATGATGCCGATTTGCGGACAGGGTGGAATGGGCCGCGGGCCGTAGAATTCAAACCAGGCGCCGGCGCGGCCGCCGGGCACGGTCGTCAGCCAGTGCAACACACGCCAGACTTTTTCATCGTTGCCGGCTTCGAACCAGGCGCGTGCGATGAACAGCGAAGCAAATGGCCACGGCCCTGGAGAGTCTGGCTCGGAGGTATAGTGATAACGGCCATAGCCCCCGCCGGTCCAGTTGGTATTCCACAAGCCTTCGAGATGCGCCAGCGTTCTCTGCGCCAGCTCGCTGCGCGGGTCGATGAATTCCAGCGCAATCGGCAGGGCGGCGGCGCTGTCGGGATTCAAATAATGCGGGCCGGGCTGGCGCAGGGGAATGCTGGCCGGGAACGTCTCCGGCTCACGCAGAAACGTTTCCGTCTGCACCTCGCCATTCAGGCGGCGGCGCTTGATGAAATGGCCATTCTCGATCAGACAAAATTTGGGATCAAACAGCATGGCCTGCGTGATTGCCTGCGCCGCCTCCAGCCAGCCGCGGGCACGGTCCTGCTCGCCGAGCAATTCCGCCAGCCGGGCGGCGCTGCGCAGGCCGAGAGCCGGATAAAATTGATACATCAGCTCCATGCCGTCCTCGATGCCGAACAGATGGTGACGCTCCCAGAATTCGCGCTGGTTGTGCAGCAGAAAAGTTTCGGGATGGCGGAAAACCGGTTGCAAGGGCAAATCCGCGGTGGCGCAAATACGCGGCCAGTGCCGCCGGATCAAAGCGAGATCACCGGTCCAATCACAGTAGAGCTGCAGGGTGTGGAGCAGAATGCCGTTCTGGTCGAGTTCCACCTCGGCCGGCGGCCGCCGGCGGCTGGAATCGACGGTGTCGCCCGCGGGCGTCACGAACTCCGTCAGCATGCGCTCCAACATGGTGGCCGCGAGCTGCCATTGGCCGGTGCACACCAGTGCCTGCACCATCATGGCCTGGTCGCGCGTCCATTCGAGATTGTATTGCCAGCAGCTCGAATCACAACGACCGCGTGCGGAGATGACCGCCTGCAATTGGTGGCAGGAGGCGTGGAAGAGATGATTCAGCACCGGCGAATCGCTCAGCCAAGCCGCCGCCTGTTGCCAGTAGTTTGCCGCCTCCGGCAAAGGAGCCTGCGGTTCGCTCCAACGACAAAGCACGGCCGGCTGCTCCGAACCTTGTGCCGTCAGGCAATATTCGACAAAACACTGCTTCGTTTCCCCGCCGGCCAGAGGCAAATCTTTGGTGAGCTGCTGCGCCCGCACGCCGGTGTGCAGGGTTACGTGCTGTGATCGTGAAGAAATGTTGCTGATGGTGAGAGCACGCACGAGGCGGGGAGTGGAGCGGTCCGGGCAGAAGAAGCGCTCACGCACAGCAAACTCTTCCGTCTCCCAGAACACCGCCACTGTCGGAATCTTTTCCTGCTGCAGCCAGAAGGCTTTGACGCTTGCCGGGTCAGCCGCCAGGATTGCTCCCCCGGTCTCGAGCCGCAACATGGTGGCTGCCAGTCCGGTTTGCGGATCGAAGCTCAGCGCTTTGCGTTTCGGGCCGAAGTGATCCGGCGACATCAGTAACAGGCCGACCGGCGTGCCCTCGCCGGAGGTGCAGATTTGAACAGCGGCGGTGAGATGGCCATTTCCGAGAAAGTAATAGTCGATGCCGGCGAGCATCGTGCGCACATCGGGCGGGCCGAGGGCGGGATCATCGCTGTAGAAATGTTCCGAAGCTTCCATGGCTCTTTCCGGGTGGATGATGGAAAAGGGAGACAGGTGGTGGTGACGTGTTGCGCGCCGGCTTAGCGGTCACGAAGCTTGCTTGGCTGGATCAGGGGCAGGGCACCGCTCCGGCTGTCAAGCCACCGCCTGCCAGCGGCGTAATCCCCAAGCGAAGGACAACGCCCGGCAAGCTCGGGCAGCCGCCCCCGCCGGGCCTGCAGCAGGGAAGGCAGGCAGGTGAGGAATACTTGTGGCTGTCAGGGGAAAGTTGTCGCTTCAGCGAAGGCACCGGCATTATTTTTCGTCGCCGTACGGTTGTGCGGGCACATTTGCAAACACGCCGGGCTCAGCGGCCCAGGAAGAGATCGCGGCCCCTGACAAGATTGCGCAGTTTGGCATCAGCGACCGAACGCGGCAGCATCCACAAGCCGCAATCGGGGTGAACGTAGTGGATGCGTTCTGCGCCGACCAGCCTGGCCACTTCTTCAATGCGGCGGGCGATTTCTTCGGGGGATTCCACCTGATTGTCTTTGATGTCGATGACGCCCAGGCCGATGCCCATCTCCGGTTTGAGCTGCACCAGCATGTGCTTGTCGGATTCGGGTCGGCGCGCCATTTCCAGCACCATGTGGTCGCACTGCAGGCGGTTGATAAAACGCACCAGGCGGTCATAGGTGCCTTGCTGCACGCGTTGACCGCCATAATTGCCGAAACAGAGATGCACGGCCTTTTGCGTCTGCACGTTTTTGAAGATGCGGTTGATGGCCTCGGCTGCCAGGTCGGCATCATCGGGGTTGCCGGTCAGGTTGGCCTCGTCAATCTGGATGACTTCCGCATTGATGCCGACCACCTGCTCCGCGAGAATATCGGCGAGCGCCAGCACCAGCTCCGCAAAGCTGGCATAGTGTTGATTGAGCAGCACGCGCGCCAGCATGTAGGGGCTGGTGAGGGTGAACTTCAAGGGTTTGGTGGTGAGGGGGCGGATGAACTCGAAATCCTTCAACAAATTCAGGGTGCCGGCGCCGAGCGTCTCGACCACGATGCCCGCCGGCTCGGCGCGATAAGCCAGGGCGCTTTGCCGGCGAAACGTCTCGAGGGTCTTGCGGGAAAAGGAGGTTTGCACACCCGTCATCGGCCGGATGAAATAATCGATCATGCCATTGGTTTCGGGATGATTGATGTCCCAGCGGTAGAGCTCACCGTCGACGAGTAAATCGATGCCGGCCAGCTCCTGGATTTTGAGCACGACCAGCACGGCGTCCCGCAGGTGCTCCTTGGTGCCGAAAGTTCGCAGCCATAGAGGTACGGGATAGCTGCCGACCGTGGTCGTCAGCAACGAGGGTTTGGCCATAGGGTCTCCCTGGGTTCTGGAAAAAGACCTTGACAACCGCGATACAAGTATTAAATTCCGGGCGTGATTTTCTTGGTAGGGCAGGACCTCTTTATTTGCAATTTCGGCACCAGCCAGGACGGGCGCCTCGATCTGAGTGAATACGGGTTTGTTGTGGAGGTCGCGCCATGACGGGTTTGCCTGTTGCAGCCGAGGAGTCAGTACGTCTCACCAAAAGGCCGGTCAAGATTGTCATCCCGCCGTATGGCATCAGCATCACGGAAAGTCATCACGAGCGTGGTTTCGTGATGCCGCCGATGCGCAATTCCTACACCAAAATCTACTACATTCTGGACGGCATCGCCGATTGCTACATCGAGCGCAGTGTGGCTCATCTTTCGCGGGAAAACGTACTGGTGGTGCCGCGCGGGGCCACGCATTATTTGCGCGACAAGGAGTCCTCGCCGCTGTGGCTGTACATCGTAGCGGTGCGCAACAACAGTCTGGAGCATCTTTCGACCTTCAATGAACAAATCGAGCAGCTCAACATCCTTGCCGCCCGTCATCTCAAAGCGCTGAGCGCGCATGATTATGCCGCCTACGACCTGCCGCGCATGCTGCGCAAAATTCTCTATGAACAGCGCATGCGCGCCAGCGGCTATGTTCCGGCGATTCAGGCGACGCTGCTCAATCTCGTGGTTGCGCTCAATCGCATCTATCTCAACATTCCGGTGGAGCAGCATTTCACCAGCGACAAGCCCACCATCAGCCGCATCCAGCAAGTGGCACGCTATATTGAAAAGAATTTCTTCGAGCCGGTGTCGGTCGAGAACATGGCGCGCATGGCCTGTCTGAGCGTGCGGCAATTCACCAATCAGTTCAAGGCGGTCTACGGCGTCACCTTCATGCAATATCTGCATTATCATCGCACGCGCTACGCCCAGCGCCTGCTCGCCGAAACGGATCAGGAGATCATTTCCATTTGTTTCGCCTCCGGCTTCAATGATCTGGCACACTTTTACCGCATTTTCAAACGCTACACTTCCCTTTCCCCCCGGCAGTACCGTCTCAATGCCGGTTATTTTTACACCAGGGCGGGCCGCGGCAAAAATTGAAGGCCGGCCCGGCCACCTTCCGCCGGGCGCAACCCCGCGTCCGCCGGCGTCGTTTGCGCCGCACCGGGGCTGCCGCTCTTTGAAAGCGGCCTCCGCCGCCAGGCGATGCAAGGGTGGAAAGGCCAGCCTTGCCGTGGGGCAGGCAATGACAGCCTGCGCACGCCCTGTCTTCAGTGCTTCACCAAAAACTCGCGATATTCCGCGTTCTTCCGTTCACATTTCTCATTCCATGCCTGCCAGTCACGAAATGGCATGTGCCGGCCCTCGACGTAACGGGGCCAGGGCTGGTAGGTATTCCCTCCCGCCACCGGTTGACCGCGCAGCATGAACGCGCTCGGGAAAGGCGTTTCGCCGAGGATGCGCGTGGTCGCGGGGATGTAGCGAATGGTCAGGCCACGGCGCCAGCGCGCGGAGGTGTTGGCATTGGAGCCGTGAATGACGTTGGGATGATGCACCGACACATCTCCGGCACGCAGCCGCACGTCCACCGCCCGGCTTTCGTCGATCTGCGCCGGATCGATCCCCGAACCCAGCACGTTTTTGCCGTCCTTTTGCTCGATCAGCTCCGCTTCCGTGAGCAGGCGCAGATGCTGCGTGCGTGGTATGACGCGCATGCAGCCGTTCTCGGGGTCGGTATCATCGAGCGCCAGCCAAAGCGTCACCACTTCCATCGGCTCGAGCGGCCAGTAGCTGCCGTCTTGATGCCACAATACCGCCTGCCCGTCATGCGGCCTTTTGCAGATGTAGTGGGAGGCGAACAGCGCGAGGTTCGGGCCGATGAATTGCTCGGCCACTTCCAGCAGACGGTCGTCGCTGATGAGCCGCACCCAGAAAGCATCCTCGGTCATCAGCGTGTGATGCAATTGCTCCGGCCGTGTGCCGGGGTTTTTCTGCAGCAGCCACTCGACATGCTGCCGGGCCTCGGCAATCAGCTCCGCATCGAGCACCTCGCGGAAGATGGCATAGCCTTCGTTTTCAAAATGTGCCCTGCCGCTGCTGGCAGGGTGGGAGGCTGAGGGCATGGCAGTCTCCTTATGTTGTTGGTGGAACGATTTTTTACGATAACGTGCCGTTGGTTTCGCGTGGCTGGTGTGGAGAAAGCATGCGCCCGGGCAACATCGGGAGCGTCCCGGCCTGGACAGCCGGGTGCAAAATCATGGCAGGGGAGTCCCCCGGTGCTTTCTGCCGAAACGGAATAGCACGAAGCACACGAAAAAGCAGGGATGCGCGTTCGAATGTTCCGGGCCTCGTGGTTTATCGCGCCCCGTTTTGTTCGGGGGCCACCATCACGGCAGCTTCACCTGTGCCAGAATCTGCTGCATGTTTCTGCCAAGAATGTTGCGCTTGTCTTCCTCTGAAATATTGGCATATGCCACCCAGCCGAACTGCGGAAAGGGATCGCGCATGGGCGCATCCGAGCCGTAGAGCACGCGTTCGGAGCCCAGCTCGCGCACCAGGTATTCGATCACGCCGCTGGTGACCGAGGTGAAAGTGATTTCCAGAAAACAATTGGGAAATTCTTTGGCCAGCGCCACGTGCTGCCGCGCCACCGTCCAGGTCCAGCCGGAATGCGCCAGGATGAAATTCACCCGGGGATAGCGCCGGGCCAGCTCGGGCATCTCTTGTTTGAAGTTGTCGGAGGGATGCAGGAGGGCAAAGAGACGATGGGCATTGCCGTATTCCCACCAGGGCGTGAACCGCGGATCATTGTAGGGCACAGCCATGCGCGGGAAATAGGGCTTCATGCCGCGAAAGCCGCAGGCTTCATAATAATAACGCAGCTCCCTGTCCCAATCCGTGACGTAGTTGGGATCGAGCACGGCATAGCCGGTGATTTCTTCGGGAAATTCCAGCATCGCCTGGCGCGTGTCCTCGTTGCCCAACTCATAATCCGTCCAGATGGCCGTCCAGGCACTGAGGCATGTCTGCTTGACACCCAGCCGGCGATTGCGCTCGACCACGCCTCGGCCATCGCCCTCATTCATGACCACCATGGCGGCGCCGCGTGTGCCGCGCCGGCACAGGTGTGCATGGGCATCGATCACCACAGAATCGGTAATGGGCCGGCCCTGCATGGCGCCGGCGATGATGCCGTCCTGCGGCTGGTGTGCCGGATAATCCGGCGGCGGAACGGGCAGGCGCAACAGGCGCTGCAGGTTGCCACCGGCAATGGCGCGGCGTTGTTCGTCGCCCAGTTCGGAATAATCCACATAGGCGCGCGCCGCCCCGATGCTCTTCTCCAGGGCTTCCGTGCCGAACAACAATCTTTCATGGCCAATGCGCCGGCACCAGAATTCCAGCATGCGGTTGCCCTGGTAGTTGGAGAATTCAAAATGCAAATTGGGGAAACGATCGGCCAGGGGCAGCAGCTGGCGCGTGGCTTCCCAACGCACGCTGTGCAGCAGCAGAGGCAGGCGGGGATAATTCTCGCACAGCCAGGCAATTTCCGGCCATTCGATTTGCACGGCCGCACCGTATTCCCCGCGGTCGACGATCAGCAGCGTCTGCGTTTCCTGCATTGCCGCCAGCAGTTCCCCCAGCGTGGCCTGATCGACGGCGTGGCGGTAAAGGCGTGGGAAAATCTTCAGCGCGCGCACACCCTGGCGCTGCATCTCCGGCAGCAAATCATGCGGATGGGGAAAATCGCCCGCGTGATGCGGCAGCGCCACCCAGCAGGGATGGAGGCGGGGATACTTGCGGCATTCCGCCAGCACGAGAGCATTGCCCACTTCGGGATGGACTTCGCGGGCCTGATGTGCATACACCAGCGCGGCGTGCACACCGCAGCGTTGCATTTCTTCGAGCAAGTGTGTGGTGGTCCATGGCGCCTCGGGATCTTTTCCCGCGCGCCGGCCGAGGGCGGCAAAGCTGTCGAAATAGCGCAGGCTGGTGTTCATGGTTCAGAGAAGAGCGGGAGATTCAACTCCGGGTTCCTGCTCTGCACCGCGCGTCATCGCGGGCAAGCTCTGCGGCAGCATCATCTCCTGCGCCGGGCAATTCATCCGCTTCCTGCGCAACGGCATGCCGGCGGGCGTGGCAACAATCAGCAAATGGCGCGCGCTGCATCCCGCACTTTTTCCAAAGCCTGTTCAATATCCGCGGGCTGATGCGAGAAAGTGATGAACCAGCGCTCGCTCGGGAAAATGCCACGCTTGAACAATTGCGCAAACAACCGGTTCTGCCACTGCAGCTTTTCCTGCTCGCTGACGCCTGCAAACTGCAGGAACGGGGCGGGCGCGACACCGGCGGCATGGGCGGGCAGACCGGTTTCTTGGATGATCTCCTGAAAACCGTCGCGCAGGCGCCGGCCCATTTGATTGAGGTGTTCATGCACCGGCCGGGTGCGCATGACCGCCATCGTGGCCGTGCAGGCTGCCAGCGACAGCGTCTCGCCGGCATAGGTGGTCGTGATGATCGTCTGCTCCAGCGTCTGCATATATTCACGTTTGCCCGCAAAGGCCGAGAGCGGATAGCCATTGGCCAGGGCTTTGGCAAAGGCGGCGAGATCCGGCGTGATGCCGTAATATTCCTGTGCTCCGCCGCGCGCCAAACGAAAGCCGGTGAGCACTTCGTCGAAGATCAGCCAGGCGCCGTATTGATCACACTTTTGGCGCAGCAGCGCAAGAAATTCCCCGCCCGTGTCCTCGTTCCAGTCATACGGCACCGTGATCACGCCTGCCAGCTCGTGACCATGTTGGTCGAAAACCTTCAGGGCGGCCGCACAATCGCCGTATTTGATCTCATGCACATACTCGTTTAGCACGCGCGGCACGCCGGGATTGGGCCAGCGCAGGGCAGACCAGTCATGATAACCATGGTAGCCGCAGGTGAGGATGTGCTCCCGGCCGGTATGGGCGCGCGCCAGCCGGACACAGGCGGTGCAGGCATCGGCGCCGGTTTTCATGAAGCGGATCTGTTCCACCCACGGCACGTTTTGACAAACGGCCTCCGCCGCCTCCCATTCCAGCGGGCTGGCCATGCTGAACAGCACGCCGTTTTCCATCTGCGCCCGCACCGCGGTTTCGACTTCCGGATAACAATATCCCAAAATAATCGGGCCCAGGGCGCAACGAAAATCGAGGTATTCGCGGTCGTCCAGGTCCCACAGGCGGCAGCCCTGCGCGCGTTTGATGAACGGCGGCATGAAGTCGCCGTATTCCGGCCGCCAGCGCTTGGCGTTGGTTTGCGTGGCCCAGGGCATGCGCGCCAGCGCGCGGGCGTAGTGTTCGGCATGTTTGGGCGTCATGATGCGCTTTGCGGTTCGCGGCCGGCCCTGCCGGGCGGGATTGAAATTTTTTGATCATGTGCCGGCGCCGGCAGAAGCCGCCGCGTGTGGTTGTAAATGATGGCGCCGGCATGCAGAGCTGGAACCGGCGGCTGTTTTACGGGCGCGGTCATGCAGCCGCAAGCCCCTGGCAATCCAGCCGCAACCGCAACGAAAGAATTTGCCGCGCTGCAACTTCAAAGTCCACCCGTGTGCCTGCGGTAATTGGCAATTCCTGCAGATCCCGTTCGTTGAGTTGTGTCAGCCAGGCGGCTTGCAACCCCGCCGTCACAGTTAGCCTGCCCTGCACGCCGGCGGCCGTGGGATTGTACATGCGCACAATGACTCCCCGCCCGTCTTCCGCGGGCTTGCATGCGGATAACACGAGCGCGGACGGCACCAGCTCGATGCCAAATGGTGCGAGATGGACGGCCGGATCGCCGCCGCGCCGCACGGCCAAAAAGGGCAGATGAAAATTTTCCAATTGCTCGTTGACACTGCCGTAGTCTTCGAATTGCGCCGCGGTGTGCGGGATAATCGCATAACGAAAAGAGTGCGTGCCCGGGCATTGCGCTTCCGGCGTGTCGGTGATCCAGCCGGCTTCGCCGCCCGGCCGCATGAGCAGGTCACCGCCGGAAAGCCGCGCCACACAGCGCAAGAGCGTAATCGCGAGCGTGCCCGGTTCCTCCACCTTCAATTCATATTCCGGCAGGCCGGCCGTGGCTATCGTCAGGCCGCGCCCGCCCGCCACCATGGTCACCCCGCGCTGCATGGGATGGACAGCAGGCGGCACCTCGATGTTGTAGGCAGCGGGATCGATGACATGGTGTTCGCGTCGCGTGAGGCCAAATTGACTGTCGGAATGGCTGACGTTGGTCTGCAGTCCCGAAGCAAACAACACGCGCAGACGATGATCCTTCACGTTGTTCTCCACCGTGGTTTCGCATTCCACCCACGGCTGGTTGTGATACAGGCGCACGCGCGTGCAAATCGGCAGAGGGACGCGGCGGCGGGACCGGCTCTGGCGCGATCCGGTGAGACCCGCGGGCAGGGAAAGCGCGAGCGTGATGGCGATCGTGGCGCGCAGCGGGCCGGTCTCCAACAAGTGCCGGGTTGCGGCACACTGGTGCGAGGTGAAAATCGCATCTTGGCGTGGCGGGGAATAATTGTACTCATCCCCGGCATCTCCGCCGTCTTCGAACACATGCAGACCGGGGAATTGGTCTCCGGTACGCTTGTCCAGCAGGGTGATGGCGCCGTTGGCCAGCACCTCCACCCGCAGAAAATCATTCTCCAGAACATTTTCCCGCGCGCACAGGCTGCTGTGATAAACCGGCATGCGCTCCTGCAATGCCACGCGGTAGCGGGCAAAGCCCAGGGCGGGAACCCGCTTCGCATCGAGCAGGATATGAAAGCGCTCGGTGAGCCGTTTGGAAGGATAGGAATAGTCGCTGTAGCGCAGGCCGTGCCCCGCGGGTTCGTGCTGCAAAATTTGACAGGGCACTTCCCTGCCCGTTTCGTCACGCAAACAGAAACCCGCAATCAGCGGCAGCGGCTTTTCCACCCGAACAGTCGGATTCAAGCCCACGACAATCTTTTGGCGGAAGAATTCCACCACCGCCGGCACCACCTGGCTGGTGCAGCGCGTCTGCGGATTGAAAACCAGCACATGCTCCCCGCCCTGCCAGGCATCGGGGTGGAGATGGCGCACCGCTTTGTCGATGATCGCCTCGCCCACCTGCTGCACTTTCGCAAAGCGCGTCATCATCTCGCGATGCACGGCATCGATGCTGCAGCCGCAGATCGAATCATGCGGATGATTCTGCAGCAGAAGCCTCCAGCCGTGCGCCAGCATGGGGAGGAGGTGTCGCCGGCCGGCGAGATCCGCCCACACGGCAAGCGGCTCGGCGTAGCGCGTGAGCAGCTTCTCGGCCGCGTAATTTGCCTGCTTGAGATACATGCGCGAAGAGTACACGCCCGATTGCACGGCAAAGGCATAGCGGAATCCGCCGCGCAATTCCCCCTCGATTTGCGGCAACACGATTTGCGCCTCGTCCACATGCCGTTTGATGGCCGCAACGCAGGCGGGCAGGCTGCTGTGGATGAACCTGCCCTCGCCGAGGGCATTCATCACGCGCAATGCCCGGGGCAGATAGGGCTCGGGAAAATGGTGATCGCCGCCATTCATGCACAGGCGATGCGGCGTGGAGGCGCGCGGATCGAGAATTTCTTTCAACTCGCGCGCCTTGCGGCGAAAGGCGTCCTCACTGTCGGTGCCGATATAGGCATCCCCATAGCCGTTGGGCGGCAGATGAATCATCAGCACCGTGCTGCCATCCGGTGCCCGCCAGCGATATTCCGATTTTTCCTGGCCGGGTTCGCCGCCAAATCCGCGGTAAATGATCGCGGTGTCCATGTCAAAACCGCGCAAAATCGCGGGCATCATGGCGAGATGGCCGAATGAGTCGGGCAGGTAACCAAGCGGCATCACCGCGCCATAGGCGGCACCCACTTTTGCGCCCATCAGCAAATTGCGCACGGTGGATTCCCCCGCCACCAGAAACTCGTCGGGCAAAACGTACCACGGCCCGATGGCGAGCTTCCCGGCTTGCACCAACCGTCGCAATTCCTCCGCCCGCTGCGGCAGGATGGCGGCATAGTCCTCGAGCACGATGGTCTGGCCATCGAGGGTGAAATGCTCATAATCCGGCACCTGCGCGAAAATGTCCAGCAGGGCATTGATCATATCCACCAGATCCAGGCGAAAGGTCTCGAAGGTTTTATACCATTCGCGATCCCAGTGGGAGTGGGAGATGAAGTGATAGGTCGGTTCCATGCCGGCTTTCCGAGATCGGGCAGCAGCCGGTGATTGGCTGCCGTGGAAATTTGTCATTGGTTGGCGGTCTGCCTGCCGGGGCCCCGGCGGAATGCCCTGGTGTTGTCCTGTTATCCCCTCGGGATCTCCGCCAGCATCCTGCGCACCACTTCCAAATTCTTCCGCGAGTTTTCGAGCAAGGGCAGGCAGTGTGTTTCGATGGTGACATGCGGGACGACTTTGTCGCGAGCCAGCGCCTGCAACTGTCCGCGCCAATTCACCCTGCCCTCACCCACCGGCACACACTCCACCAGCGCCCCCTTGATGGTGTCTTTCACATGCACATTGGCGATCCATGGTTTCAGCGCATCATAGCCCTCGGGGTAGGGAAGTTCCGCCGTGCCCACGGCATTGCCGGGATCCCAGTTGGCACGCAGCGCCGGCGAATTGACCTGCGCGAGCAGGCGGCTGGTGTTCCCGCCGGTGTCACACCAAAAGCCGGGTTCGTTCTCGACTGCCAAAATCAGACCGTGTGCGTGCGCTGCCTGCGCCGCCTGCCGGAAAATTTCCACGACCTTGTTTACATCGCCGGGAACATCGCGGGGGGAACGTTGAAAACCGAACACGATCACGAGCGGTGTGCCAAGCACGCGGGCCAGATCAAAGGTCGCGGGCAGGGTTTCCCGCAATTCATGCTGCCACAGCGCCGTGTCGTGCACGGTGCCCTTGAACACGCCGGGCGAAAGCGCGGTCAGGCGCAGCCCGTGTTTTTGCTGCAGCGCGAGGATTTGTCCGACGGTGGCGGGCGTAATCGCCGGCACGCGCCGGTCGCCGATCACCCGCAATTCAAAATCACGCACGCCCCACGCCAAGCCGATGGTGAGGGCTTCCACCACCTCTGCGGAAATTTCATCTGTCACAAAACCGATGCGCATGCCGGGACTCCCGGAGTTGTGCAAAGGGGGGAATCGCCCTGCCCCGTTTCTTTCGATCAATTCTGCCGCATCGCCGCCTGCACGCCCTCCAACACCCTCCCGACGTCTGCAAAGGAGTTGTAGAGATGCAGCGAGATGCGAATCGCATTCAGGCCGCCTTCATAAATGGCGCGGGTGCGCAGCTTGTATTTTTCTGCGAGGAAATTTTGCAGCGCGCCGCGCTCCATGTTCGGCAGTGTGAAAGTGACGATGGCGCTGTGTTCCGCGGGGTTTTGCGGGGAGTTGACCTCAACGCCGAGCCGGTTCAAACCTTCTTTCAGCGCAGCGGCCAGCGCATGATCGCGCCGCCAGACATTCTCCATGCCGATGCTCAGCAGGAAGTCCAGCGCGGCTCCCAGGCCCGCGAACAGGGGCGTGCTCACCGTGCCGTATTCATAACGCTGTGCGGTGGGATGAAGCTGAAACGCACCGCTTACCATGTCGAACGCACCGGTGTTGGAATAGCCGCCGAGATATTTGGCCGCAATCAGGTCGAGGGCGTCCTCGCGCACGTAGAGCAGGCCGGTGCCCTTGGGACCGAGCAGCCATTTGTGCCCGCTGGTGGCGTAGGCATGGCAGCCAATCTCATGCAGCTTGAGCGGCAGCATGCCCGCGGCCTGCGCGCCATCGACGAAATACCACAGCTTGTTCGCCGCCGCCCATTCCCCGATTTGTTTGACCGGCAGAATCTGTCCGGTGGAGGTGGTGATATGCGGGATGCTGAGGGCGCGCGTGCGCCGGGTCAGCAGCTTTTGCATGCGCTCCAGATTTTCCTGCGCGGAGCGCGTGGAGGGCTCGAAGGTTTTGATCACTATGCCGTCGCGCTTTTGCCGTGCCAGCCAGGAAAGCGTGTTGCCCACGTGTTCGTGCGTGGTGGTGATGACTTCGTCCCCGCGCGCAAGCGGCAGGCCGTTGCAGACGATGGCGATGCCCTCGGTGGCATTGCGCGTGTAGGCCAGCTCCTCCGCTTTGCAACCGAGCAGGTGTCCGGCCCGGGATTTGATCTCATGCCAGAGTTCGTCGCTGTGCCCGGTTTCGCAAATGCGCTCCAGTTCGGTGATTTTATTCCGCAGCGTTTCGATGACAACATAGGGTGAGGCCCCCAGCCCGCCGGTGTTGAGATAGACGCGCTCGCGCGTGAGCGGGAAGTGCTCGCGCACCATGGCCCAAAAGGTCTCATCATGCGCGTCGATGCTGTGGTCAGCAACGTGCGGCAGGGCGGGCGGCTGCCTGGAATCGGATCGCGCTGCCGCCCACAGCCCGCTCATCCCGGTCACACTCGCTGTCGCAGCCGCAAGAAAATCGCGTCGGTTCATTGTCATGGCATCAGCAAACAGTTTGCCTGCGAGGGCAGGCCGTTGCATCTCGCAGCCAATGCCGGGGTTCGCACCGCCGGCCTCAGGCACAGGCGCCGTGCTTGTTGTGGATTTTTCCCGGCAGGTCATCGCGGCGAATCTTGTGAAAGACAGGGCACGGTGTCGGGATTTTCAGGAAAACGCCGTCGCGCAAACCTCCAGCCCGCAGTCAGACAGCAGGTCTGTGCTGCATGCCCTCGCGATGACTGCGCACACATGCCTCATCATTCCTGCGGCATGGCCACCCGAATCACCCGGCTGAACCAAAGTAACAAAACACTATCGCTGACAGGTGGGGCAGAAATAGGTCATCCGCCGCCATTGCCCCTGCCGGACCATCGCGACAGGCGTGTTGCAGCGATAACAAGGCTGGCGGGTGCGACGATAAACCCAGTATCGTGCCCTGCCCGTCCGCAAGGCAGGCGGCAGCGTCACGATTGGCCCTTCGTTTATTACCCCCTGCCGCATCAGCGGGATTAACACCTCCCACAGGCGCATGCTTTCCGCCGCTGTGATCTCCCCGGCATGCCGGCGGGGATCGATCCCCGCCAAAAACAGCCCCTCGGATTTGTAAATGTTGCCGATTCCAGCGATGAGATTTTGATCGAGAATGGCGTCACCGATTTCGCGGCTGCCGGCCTGCTGCAGACGCTGCCCGGCCTCCCGGCAATCGAAGGCGGGGCTCAGGATATCCGGCCCGAGCGCAGCCAGAACCGGATGCCCCGGCAGCTCGTCGGCACGCAGGAGTTCCACCACCGGGCCGTGATAAAAAACCGCTTCATGCTTCGCCGTGCGCAGCCACAGTCGCACGTGTTTGACCGGCTTGTTCAAAGCCAGCCCCCGGCTCTCAATCTGCCAGGAGCCGAACATCATGGCATGACAATGAATCGCCCATCCCGTCGCGAGTTTGAGCACCAGATGCTTGCCGATGGGGGTGACGTCGGCGAGACGATCGCCTTGCAGCGCCGCCCAATGCGGCTGCCAGCTTCGTGGTGCTTTCTCAAACCACACGGGCCAGCCCACCAGCGGTTGCAAGGCCCTGGCCCAGCGCGCCACGGCATGCCCCTCGGCCATGACTTCACCAGTCTGGCGTTTCGGTCACCACGCGCTCGGTGATGGTGAGCGTGTTGAAATCCAGCACGCGCCGTAGCCTGCCATGGCGCAGCTCCAGTTTGCGGCTGCCCTTGTCAGCGTGCAGAAACGGCCCGTCGAACAGCGGCCAGTTTTCATAATCCACCGCCACACCATTGACGCGCGGGATTTCACCGTAAGTGAATTCCATCTGCGCGCCGCGCAACGAGGTGAAGCGCACGCCGGGCCGGGGCCGGGTGGTTGCCTGCAGCGGCAGCGCGCGCACGGCTCGCTTGAAGGCCTCGAAGGAAGCAAAATCTCCCGCCGGTGCAATTTGCACGACGGCGCCGTTTTTAAGCGCCCTGCTGATGAGACGCCAATCACCGTCCTCGTCTTTCTGCCATTCGTATGTTGCCAGCGGATGGCAGGCGATCAACGCCTCGCCGCCCTGTGCAAAAATCCAGCCCGATGGGTCCTCCTCCCGCCGCGCCAGATCCTTCGAGAAAAAGCCAACGAAGTGTGAAAAGCGGGTGCCCGGCGGAATGTCACACAAGGTGATCAGCGCATCCTCGTGCTGAAACACTTGCTCATTGGGCGAGCCGCCGGTGAGTTTGTCGGGCGAGTCATAGGTGGTTTTCGAGCGCACCACCAATTCGGTAATCGGGCCGAGATGCTCGGCGAAATACATGCCCAGCTCGAGCGGGGAGGAGTAGGGGTGAATGGTGAAGAAGGTGTTGTGCTTGCCGCGCGGATCCTCCACCGCCCAGGTGAGGTCCCAGGTGTGTTGTTGAATCGGCTGCAGCAATCCGCCCTGGCTTGATCCCAGCGCGTACTCTTTTCGCATGTAGGAGTATTTGTAAACCGGGGCGTTTTTCACCTCGCTGAAGCGAATGCGGTGGCGTGTGCGCTTGCGTTCCCGGTGGATGCAGGGGCGCTCGCGATCGGTGGCAATGTTGTAAAGGATCTCCGGCGGCTGGTAGCCGCTCAAGGCGAGGATCGCCGCTTCCCCGCTGGGATAAAAGGGCGTGTTGCCCCACAGCAGCCATGCGAAAGCGGTTGCACCCACGCGCCATTGCTCTTTCACCGGCTTGGGGTAGGTGCGGCTGTGGGCGCCGGTGTACAGGCCGTTGAGATTGTCCACGGCAAAATCTGCCAGCAGCCAGTCCAGCATCATGGCGGCGCGTTGTTTCATCTCTGCCTCCTCGGCCCAGGCATAAAGCTGGGCCATGGGCACGACAAACACGCCGAAGTAATCCGGCGAATCGTACTCGCCCTGGCCGATGGTGGTGGTGAGGTCCATCCACTCCAGCAGGTATTCACGCGCCTCGGCAAAGCTCTCCTGTGAGCTGCGGCCATTGAACCAGCGCCCGCCCGGCTCGTCGGGATACATTTGCGTGATGAGATAGAGCGCGGTGTAATACATCGCCCAGTGATTCTCGGTGTCCCCGCGATAGGGATGATAGGTGCGCCACATCTCGCGCATGCGCTGTTGGTAAGCCGGTGGCAGCTTGTGCCGGCCCACATAGGTGACGGTGAGGAAGGGATACATCCAGAACATATCCCCCGCGGGTTTCTGCATCAGGCTGTCGAGGCGAGCCAGCACCCACGGCATGTCCTCGTTGCGGTGCAGGCGCGCGGCGATCTCGAGGTAACCGCCGCGGCTGAAGTCGCCGGCGGGCGTGGCGTGCGCATAATAACGAATCAGGGAATCGGCACGCATCTGGTAGGCGTGCACTAACTCGGCACGATTGGGGCGTTGCCGGCCGAAGGCTACGGCAACCGGCAGCATGCCAAAGCAAATCACCAGGCTGAATGTCAAATTCGAGTTCACCGCCATGGGAAGGTTCCAGGAATCTTGAGGGTGAAAGGGCTCATTCGTGCTGCAAGAAAACCAGATCAAATACGATCGCACCGTGCATGCCGGCATCCTTCCAGGTGCGGCCGAAGTCATCCGAATAAAAAATGCCCTCTTCAAAGGTCGCGACCCACAGTCTGCCCGCCTGATCGATGTCGAATACGGTTTCATAGCAATTGCGCACCGGCAAACCCGCGCTGCGATCCTGCCAGGTGGCGCCGCCATCGCGGCTCACCAGCACGCCCGCCCCCCAGCCCGCGGCCGCCATGTTTTTGGCATCATGCGGGTCGATGGCAACCGCATAAATCGCGGCGTGCGCGATGCTGCCCCGGGCAAATTCCCAGGTGGTGCCATTGTCCCGCGAGCGCAGCACACCACGATCCTGGGTGGCGGCCAGCCAGACGTTCGGTGCGGCAGCACATTGGTCGAGATCGAGAATCGTGACCTCAGGCGGGCCGAGCAGCGACCAACTGTCGGCGCCATCCGTCGAAAGGTACAAGCCGCCCTCCGTGCCGGCCAATACACGGCCGGCACGCGTGCGATCAACTCTGAGGCTCTGGGTGTATTTTTTCGGCAGGCCGTTGCTGGCTTCCCGCCAGGTATCGGCGCCGTCTTTGCTGGCCCAAATGCCGTAGGCGGTGGCGAGATAAACGTGTTGTGGCGCATGGGGATCGACGCAAATATCCTGTGTCTCGGTGACGCGCCAGTCCGTGGTCATGCGCCAGAAGTTGCCGCCATCGCGCGTGCGGGCTGCACCGTTGCCGCAGGCGAGATAGATGATGTCGGGATTGGCGGGATCCTGCGCGATGGCACTGACACGCGGCAGGTTCCAGCCAATATGTGTCCAAACTTGACCGCCATCATGGCGGTGCAGGCCGCTGGCTGCCAGCCCGGAACCCACCACATAGCCCCTGGATTTCACCAGGCCGGCGTGGAGTTTGTGTTGCTTTTGTGCCATGACCGGAAACGAAAAAAGAATCAGAAGCATGCTGCCCGCCGGCAGGATGCCCGCCATTTGCCGCATCGACCTGAAATTCAACATGACTGGACACTCTCAAATTGGATGATCACCTCTGCCGTGGTTGTCACCGTGCCTTGCACCTCGACATACGGACTCGCCTCCACCCGGCGGTTGGCGAAGGCCACTGCTTCACCGTTCCAGCGCACGCTGCGGGCCCGGCAGTTGTCCGGCAGCAGGGCCTGCACTTCCACGCGCGCGTCACGGGCCTCGAGCTGGAGGTGCAGCATGCCGGCTTGCAGATGATAGCGATAGCCGAAGGTGGCGCCCGAAGCCGCATATCCCACCTTGACGGCAACCTGCTTCTCAGCCGTCGCCGCCCAGCGCGGTGCGCAGCGCACGTGGCGGAAGGAATGCCCCAGGTCCTGAATGCCGCACAGGCCCTCGAGGAACGCATAAAGCATGGCCGAAGAGCCCCAACCGTCGGTGGGCGCGGCCTCCGGGCTGGTGCTGGTTTCGATCGAGGAGGGCGTGCCATCGGGGAAATACCACAGGTAGGTTGCGCCACTCGCGGCGATCAGCCGGCGGTAAAGCTCGAGGGTTTCGCAGCCGAAGCGTTCGCAGCCGTGCTCGAAGGCGGCGCGCGCCAATTCCCCGCCGCACAGTGGAAAGATGCCGCCGTTGATGTATGCGCCCGGCACCAGAATTTCATCGCCAAAAATGCCGCTGGGAAAGGCCGGATCGATGCCGAACCAGGGCGCGAAGGCGCGCGTGGTTTGCCAGCGACGCTGGTATTCCCGGATGATCGCCAGTGCCATGGCGTGCGTGGCCAGGCCGCGATTGATGGCCATGGGATTGCTCAGGCTCAGTTGTGCCGACTCGTCGACACCGGCAATCGTGACCGGGGTGAGCTTGTAGAAATGGGTGTAAAAGCGGCCGTTGAAGAGCAGGGCGTTGGCGCGGTTGCGCACCCCCGCGGCAATTTCCGCCCACTCTGCCGCACGTTGCGCGTTGCCGAGATGAGCATGCAGCCGGGCGAGCAGCTCGGCCGCTTCATACAGCCCGCTGTTGTCGCCGTGAAAGATGCCCCAGTAGGTGTGCGCGGTGATCTGAAAATTCAGCCAGGGCGCACGGCCGGCGGTGTAGTCGAAATCCCAGGTGTCGATGGTGTAGGGCCGCTTCACCAGTTGGTGTTGTTCATCCCAGCGCAGGGGCGAGGAGCGCAGGTACTGCAGCGCGCGTTCCAGGTTGGGCAGCAATTGCGCCAGCCACTCGTCATCACCGCTGGCCTGCCAGGCGAGATAGGCCGCCTTCACGAAGCGGTATTCGACATCGGCCTCCACCGGCACTCGCACCCATTTTTCCCAGTTCTCACGTTCGCCGGGAAGTTTTTCGGGAAAGATGGTGACATAATCGAAGATGCGGCCGTTGGCAGCCTGGGTTTGTGCGAAGCAATTCACCGCGCTGTGCAGGTCTGGCTCGAAGTATTTGCCGCCGCGCAGCATGTCGGAGTGATCGCGAATCCACAACGCCGGGGTATCGGGCGAGCGAAAACCGCGCACCGGCGCACCCTCGATGGACATGACGATGAGATCGGCTTTGAGAAAGTTCAGAATTTGTTCACAGAACTTTTCCCAAACCCCGGAGGTGGTTTTGATCTCGAGCATAGGGACGGCGATGGATTGGAATGGGGGCACCAAAAACGTCAAGGTCGTTCCGCAAGAAGCCGCCACTTTTCACGCCAGTGAAGGCTGCAGCTCTTCACGTGGCGCGGAAAAACTTTCAGGCAAAATCATCATGGGCAAAACCCTTCAAAGCGTTTTGCCGCGCAAATGCCGCAGCGCAGGCTTCCAGCCGGCAGGCAGAAAAGCTGTCTGCGCCACGTTGCCACCGTGCTGGATGGCGGCGCGCATGACCATAACCCGAAAAATCCCGACTGCGAAGATTTTGAGGACACAGATTTTCGCCGACGAACGCAGACACAATAAATCAACGGTAATCAGCGTTCATCTGCGTCCAAAAACTGCCGCGAAAATACTTTTTGTGGCAGACCCTGCAGGGTCGACCTTTCAGGGCCGGTGCCCAAAGGCACGACTACGAAAGTTTGTTTTCATCGTGAAGGCGGCCGCGCGCGGCATGGCCATGATCTCCTGAATGACACGGACACCGGCGGCATTTCGCGCAGGCAAATGCCGCCCCGCTTTGCTGCCACAGGCCGTTTATTTTTTCGGCCACAGCAGCGGGTTCTGGCTGTCATCATTCAGGGGATCGCCGATTTTGAGCCTGGCCACCTGTTCTTGCGACAGGATGTTTTGAATGCCGTTGAAGGTTGCGCCTTCGGGCATGTAGGCGCAGGTCATGGCGCGGCGCCAGCGCGGCGTCATGTTGGGCCCGGCGGCATGCGCTGTCAGGCCGTTGTGCAAACCGGCATCGCCCGGTTTCATCGGGGCCGCCACCGGCTCCAGGGTGCGGAACTCGGGATAAAATTGAAACAGGGCATCCATGTTTTGCCCGATGTCGACATTGTCGTAGCGCGCGAGCTTGTGCGAGCCCGGCAGATAATAAAGACAGCCGTTTTGCAGGGTCGCCTCATCGAGCGCCACCCAGATCGAGATGGCCTGGCGCGAGTGAAAGGACCAATAGGGATTGTCAAGATGCCAGGCGGTCGGATTGGCCCAGGGCTGCTTTTGCAGTGTCTGGTCATGCCACACCCGGATGCCGGGCGCGCCGGTGAGCTGGCAGAGCATCCGGCCCAGTTCCGGACTGAGAAAGTATTTTTTGATGGTGGGATTGATCTTCCACAAGTTCAGACGCTGCACGAAGACTTTGTCGTAAAACGATTCGCCCTCGACCAAATCCTTGTTGCCCTCGCCGGCAACCTTTTGCCTGCCCATTTGACGCACGGCTTCCGACACGGCGGCGATGATCTCCTCCACTTCCTGCGGGCTGAGGAAATTTTCCAGAATGAGAAAGCCGTTGTCTTGATAAAACGCGATTTGTTCGGCCGTCACGTGGGTGTTCATGTCAGCTCCTCGAGGAGTTGAGTGCTGGTCTGGTTTGTGATGAGCTTAAGAAGCAAAAAGCCGGTGTCTGCTCCGACCGCGTTGCGTTGAGTAACAAATCCGGCCGCATGATTCCTGGTTTCTTTGGCGATAAAGATTCGCAGTTTCGGTCGATTGCCGTGCGGCGCAAATTTCCACTGGCGTTTTGTGCCGCGGCCGATATATTGCGGAGCATGCGCGTCTGATGCAAGGGAGAAGAAAAGCATGAAGCCTGTGCGTTTTGTTGTGATCGGCCTGGGTGGTTATGCGGCGGTTCATCTGGAAGCGGTGGCATGGCTGGCACAACAGGGACTGGCCCGCCTCACGGGCGTGGTCGCCCTTGCGAGCGACCGCCAGCGCTTTCCCGAGCGGGTGGCGGCCCTGCAGGCGGCGGGTGTCCGGCTGTTTGAGAGCATCGATGCTTTTTTCGCCGCCGGCGCACCGGCGGCAGACGTGCTCACCGTGCCGATCGGCATTCATCAGCATGTCCCGGTGAGTGCGGCCGCGCTGGCGGCGGGTTTGCATGTCTATTGCGAGAAACCGCTGGCGGCCACGGTGCAGGAGGCCGATCAACTGATCGCCTGGCGCAACCTGGCCGGCAGGAAAATCGCCGTGGGCTTTCAGCATGTCTACAGCAACGCGGTGCAACAGCTCAAAGCCCGCATTTGCTCCGGCCGACTGGGCCGCGTGCAAACGATCACGGTGCTGTGCAGTTGGCCGCGCAGCATGCAGTATTACCGCCGCAATGACTGGGCGGGCCGCTTGCGCACCGGTGAGAACTGGGTGCTGGACAGCCCGGCCAACAACGCGCATTCGCATTATTTGCTCAATGCCCTTTATCTGGCCTCGCCGCAGGAGCATGCCGCCACCGTGCCGGCGAAGCTGCGCGCCGAACTTTATCGCGCCTATCCCATTGCGAGCTGTGACACGCTGCAAATGAAATTCACCACCACCGAAGGCGTCGACTGCCATGTGTTGTTCTCGCACGCCGCCGCCCGCGAGCTCGGCCCGCTGATGCAAATCACCTGCGAGCGGGGCCGCGTCACCTGGGAAGGCGACAACGGCAAAACCACCATCCTCTATGCCGGCGGCGCAACCGAGCAGTTCGACAATGACGTCGAGCCGCACTGGCGCTATCATGGTCTGCGCGATTTGGTGCAGGCGATCGCGCAGGATATCCAGCCGCGGTGTTCCCTCGAGATTGCCCGCTGCCAGACCCTGACGATCAACGCCATGCATGAAAGCTGCCCGGAGATCGTCACCGTGCCGCCGGACTTCATCGAGGAGGTCGAAGATTGGGAAATGTTTCCGCCCAACACCAGGGGCCGATTCCGGCGGGTGCGCGATCTCGACCGCCATCTGCAGGCCGCCGCGCAACAGAATCTCTTTCTCAGTGAAATGGGCATCGCGTGGGCCACGCCACGCCGGGTGAAAACTTTTGTACCCGGCGATTACCGCCATTTTCCGCAGCAGTCGTGAAGCAGTGCCGGCAGCCGTGCGGCTCACTGCCGGACGTGCACCCCGGTGGGTGGCAGGGGCGGCGTCATCGCCTCGTGCGGCAGCGACTGCCGCTCAACGTCAGAACTGCCTGGCTGGGGAGTGTCACTTGCACTGCCTGGTGCGCCATGGGCAGTGGCGCCAATTGCCGGTGGTTTTCCTGTGCCGAAGAGCGGCAAGCCTGCAGGGTGTCCACCTTCAGATTTTGCAAAGTGACCGTCAGTGTGAGCGCACCGGCGCACGATTGATCAGGACCAGCGCGAGTTGCGCCGGTGCTGCATGTTTGAAGGCGCTCACCCGCAGGTCCGGATGTGAGGACTGCACGGCGATGCGCTGCGCACCCGGCGGCACGTGCAAAAACAACTGCTGCAAAGCATAAAAGACCGGGGTGCGGCTGGCGTCGGTGTTGACGGCCTGGTCCCGACTCAGCAGGGCCCAGTGATAACCGCGCGTGGCGTTGCCGTGTGAGAACATTGTGCCACATTTGCAGGCAGGCGAAGGTCTATGACCAGGTGGTGCAGGGAATGTTCCATGGCGTGGTGCCGATTTCAGTGAAGTAGACCGGGAGGCCCCCGGCTTGCCGCCAGCGCTGCAATGCGTGCGAATCCCGTATTCCACTGATCCGGACCGCCCTCCACGAAGTAAGTGTGATAGGAAATCGCGCCCAGGTGGGAAGCGGCAAGCGAATTCGTGAGCAACGGCGCCACCCATTCGTCGGGGTCGTAGTAGGGCGAGGCAAATCCGGTGCGACGATTTTGGTGGTCAGCCCTTCGCGCTGCAGTGTGGCGCCAACGGTTTTGATCAAAGCGCGCAGCTCGGCGGGCGAGTAGGACAGGTGATAACCGTCCGGCCCGTTGGCCAGTATGATTTCTGAAAAGGTAATCCCCCGTCGATTTCTCGCCCAAAGCAACTACGCTGCCACCGATTCCGCAAACTCGGCATGCAAATTGACGGGCAAATTGCGCCGGCTGGCGAGGGTGGAATCCGCCACCATCCAGTTGGGCACGTTCCAGATGCCGGGCAACAGATGCTTGCGATAGCGCAGGATGAGGCTGTCCAGCATGTTGAAGTCACTCTGCACCAGCCGTGCCCCGGTATCCTGCCGCTCAAAGCGCGAAGCGAAATACTCCCAATTGAAATGCCCGGGATCGTCATCGTCATTGCGGGCTTCCCAGCATTCGAACGCCGTGACCAGCCGCACGTGCGTGATGCCCAGCTTGCTGAAGGCAAGCTCATGGACACGCGGATTGCTCCAGCCATTCCAGCCGTTGACAATCCAACCTGTAGGTGTTGCCGCCCCTGCCCTGAATGGTTTGATGGGTTTGCCCGCCATCCACGGTCAGGCGGACCTGACCGGCGGCACAATCCACCAGCACAAGCAGGAGTAATACGCCCGCCCGCCGGCGGGGCATGAAGGACGGCAAGAGTCATCCTCCTGCAGTTGTTCGGGAGTGACGTCAGGGTTGTGCAATGATCGCAGCGGCTGACTTCGCCGGGAAGAAGCCCATGCAATTTTGATCCGTGTCCGCAACGCGATGGTTTCACAATTTGATTCAAGGGAGGGAAGAACGATGCCTCACAAGCGGGTTCGACTGTGGTCCGCCGTGATGTTGTTGTTGGTACTGTTTTGTGACACTGGTGGTGCCCAAACGCGGCTGCCGGCGATCTTTTCCGATCACATGGTCCTGCAGCAGAAAATGCGCATTCCGCTTTGGGGCAGTGCGCCGCCGGGTGCCACTGTCACGGTGCAACTTGGGCGGCAACGCCAAACGGCCCGGGTTGATGCCCGGGGGCAATGGCGGGTGCACTTGCATCCCATGCCGGCGGGTGGGCCTTACGAACTGCTGGTATGGAGCAGTGACACGCTGCGTTTTCGCAATGTCATGATCGGCGAGGTGTGGCTGTGCTCCGGCCAGTCCAACATGGAAATGCCGCTGGTGAGCACATGGGCGAAGGTGAACAATTTCCGCGAGGAAGTCGCGGCAGCCAATCATCCCAATCTGCGGTTGCTGCTCATCAAGCGGGCCAAAAGCACCAAACCGCAAAGCGAGGCCGACACCGAGGGCTGGAAGGTGTGTGACACCACCAGCGTGAAGAATTTCTCCGCCACCGCCTATTTTTTCGGCCGCCATTTGCAGCAAAAGCTCGGCGTGCCGGTGGGGCTGATTCAAAGTGCGTGGGGCGGCACCGTGGTGGAGGCCTGGACCAGCGGGGCCTCGCTGAAAACTGTGCCGGACATCAAAGGCTTCGTCGAGCTGCTGGAAAAGACAGCACGCGACAGCATTTTCGATCAGGCCCTTTATGAGAAGAACCTGCAGGGCTGGCACCATCAGATTGCCGAGTTGGATCGCCAGGCCGCGGGCAGCGATCTGCCCTGGTGGGAGCCGCAACGCGAGGATCAAAACTGGCAGGTGATGGAGTTGCCCACGGTTTGGGAACGTGCCGGCCTGGTGGATTTTGACGGCCTGGTTTGGTTCCGCAAGCATATCACTCTGCCGGAAACTGTTGCCGGCCGGAAACTGCGGTTACACCTCGGGCCGATAGATGATTTCGACTGGACTTTTTTCAACGGCCGCGAAATCGGCCGCACCACCGTGTTCAATGTGCCGCGGCAGTATGAAGTGCCGGCGGACCTGGTGCAAGCCGGTGACAATGTCATCGCCGTGCGGGTGCTCGATACCGGCGGCAACGGTGGTTTTTACGGCCGGCCGGAACAGCTCTACCTGGTGGGAAGTGATTCCGTGCGGGTTGCGCTCGCCGGTGCCTGGCGCTTTCAATCCGGCTTGCGTCTGCGCGAGATTCCGCTGCCGCCGCCCTCGCCGCGCACACCCAACCGTCCAACCGTGCTCTACAACGCCATGATTGCGCCGCTGATCCCCTATGCTCTGCGCGGCGTGATTTGGTACCAGGGCGAAAGCAACGCCGCCCGCGCTTATCAATACCGCACGCTGTTCCCGCTGCTGATCCGGGACTGGCGCCGGCAATGGCAGCAGGGCGATTTCCCCTTCCTCTTTGTGCAGCTCGCCAATTACCAGGCGGTGAATACCGAACCGGTGGAAAGCGAGTGGGCCGAGCTGCGCGAGGCGCAAACCCTGGCGCTGGCCGAACCCAAGACCGGCATGGCCGTGACCATCGACATCGGCGACGCAAACGATATTCATCCCGGCAACAAGCAGGGCGTGGGTGAGCGCCTGGCATTGCAGGCGCGCCGCATTGCTTATGGCGAGAAGCTGGTGCACTCCGGCCCGCTTTACAAGGGCATGAAGATCGAAAACAATCGCATCCGCCTGTTCTTCGATCACACCGGGAGCGGGTTGCTGGCCGGCGGCAATCAGGAATTGCGCGGCTTCGCGATTGCCGGCGCCGATCGCAAGTTCGTATGGGCACACGCACAGATCGCGGGCAAAACCGTGGTGGTCAGCCATCCGCAAGTGCCACAGCCGGTGGCCGTGCGCTATGCCTGGGCGGGCAACCCGGTGTGCAATCTTTTCAATCGTGAAGGCCTGCCAGCCTCACCGTTCCGCACCGACGACTGGCCGGGGGTAACGCGGGAGACCCATTTGAACCGGCAGTATTGAGCACCGATGCCGGCCTTCGGAAGAAAGTCAACCGGCGGTCCTCGGGATCATGCGACGGCCAGATTGGCTTGTTCGCTCGCTGATTGGTGGGGAGGAGGGCGCCGCGCGTTCATTTGCCCGGTGGGAAAAGTCCGGCTGGTGATTGAGGTTGGGAGCTGTAAGGATTTCACTGCCTGTCGCAATTGTTGCCGATCCCGTTTGACAATCGCAGTCCAAAGGTTTGAATCGGCTTCGCCCGTGTTTGGATTTTCGGCAGGGAGGGGTGTCCGGTGGAAACATCTGCAGCGCAACCCGGGAGCCAACCGATGCCGCCGGCGCGGGCAGAGCTGCAGTCATGCCATGATGCCGGTTTTCATATAAACAGAAAAAGCTGTCAAACTACGACAGCTTTTTCTGCAAATCTCCGGCGCCCAGGCGATCACACTTGTCCGCCTTTGCGAAAATCAAGACTGGTCGGGCGCTGAGTCAGCGCAAAGCATACATATGTCTTCCGTGCATCTCACATCATGATGGCCGATCAGTCAGCAAAGCAGACTTGTGAACGTGCACCTCAAATTTCATATCGCACTGGGACCGGTTTTTGTTGGCTCGGTCAGGGTTGTTGTCGCGCTGGCCACGAGGCCAAATTGCTCAATGGATTGGTGTGCCTGGTTTCCTGGCTGGAAATCATGGCCTGTAAAAAAAACTGCCTCCCGCTGACATCGCGTGGCCGACGCCCACCCGCCGCTCCGCGATTGTGGAGATTCTCAAAAAGACCGTCCGGGCGGTGTTAAACTGGCTTCCACTAAAATTCACACGCTTGGGCTTTCGTCACACACATCATCCGCCCGGACGGTGAATCCATCTTCCAAACTTCTCACAACTCGGCGTATCCCAGGAAACCACGCCAGGAGCATGCATCATGGCCGCCATGGAGTTTTGCAACACTCAGGCCAGCACTTCCTGGAGACGGGCCTCGCATTATTCTGAGCTTACCTCATTTCGCATGAGTAACTTTTTTCTGTTTTTCGCAAAGTTGGGAATTTTTCGCGTCACTTTTCTCATCCTTGAAGCAGCCCCCTGCTTTCGCCGGACAGGCGGCGCCGGCGAACAATCCCAAGCTTGAAAGCATCATGCTGCTCCTCACCGCTGCCCGATCTCAAGGCTTGTCCCGTTTGTCACGAATTTCCCTCAACAATTGCCCGGCTTCGGCCTGGTGCTGCGGGTCATCCCATTGCACCCGCGGCAGCGTGAGACAGGCCTGCAATTGCTCGCGTGCTTCGCGGTAGCGTTCCAGCTTGATGAGCGTGCGGCCATACTCCAGACGGTGGACAGGTTTGTGGCCGTCGAGTGCCACGGCCTGGGCAAACATTTTGGCTGCTTCTTCCAGCGAGGCGCCAGGTGGCACACCGCCATAGACGACCCGGGCTGCCGCTTTCATCAACCAGTCCAGCGTGGCGATGTTGTAATGCCAGCGGCCGAGGATGTGATAGGCACCGTCGTGCCGGGGATTGAGGGCAAGAGTGCGCTCGGCCTCCTTTCGCACCTCCCTTGAAAGCCGGATCTTGGTCTTGCCGCCTTCAAACAAAGCCACACGCCCCACGCACAATGCCAGGGCAAAATGTGATTCTGCGGAATCGGGATGGAGTTTGACCGCGAGCCGTGCCAGACTGTCGCCCTGCCAGTAGAGCTGTTTCGCCTGTTTCCTGTCTCTCTCTTCGAAGGTCTTGCCCACATCGGCGCAGGCGCGTGCAGCCTTCCAGAGCGCTTCATAATTGTTGGGGTCCATTTGCAGTGCGGTGCGAAAGTGCTGCAGCGCGCCGTTATTGTCGAATGCCGCATAGGCCTCATTCCCCTGCGCCAGGGCGCGCTCCACACCGTCTTCTTGTGCGGTGCACTCACGGTTCAATGCTGCGAGCAGCAGCGATGCGACCACCAGCCCTTGCCAGTTCATGAGATTTCCTCCTCGCCGTTGATTGTGAGAGCTTTTGCTTCTTGCCACATCTTGCAGGGTGGTTTGCCTCCTGCAACACCCGGGGACATACGATTCCTGTCGTGGCAAAAGTATCAAAAAAATCCACAATCCCATAATCCTTAAATCACGCCGGCTTCCTGTCTGCCTGCAGGCATTTTCGTGCCAAACTTGAACTGCGAAGTCGCGAGCAAAGCCGGACTGGCCTGGCTTTGTGCGTTCTGGGCGACTTGGTGGTTCAAAAAATCTTCGCGGCCGTGATCATTTTTCCCCCGTAATTTGCCATGCCGCGCGCCACCCCTCAGAATGAAAATGAGCTTTCGTAGTAGTGCCTTCAGGCACCGACCCTGAAGGGTCTACTACAAAAAAGTGGTAAATTCTACAGGCCACCCCCCGGAGTTTGCATTTTGGAGATGGGGCACAGTTATGATATGAACAGTTCGTTCCGCTGGAGCTGTTTATTAGCGCTGCCTTGAAATGAGAGGGAGTACCCCCGGCAACCCCGCCCGCGGCGCTCTGTTTACAGCACAACCGCGATGCAACCATAAGGCATCAGGCTCAAAAACAAACCATCCGCCCAGGAAAGCAGAAATCCACGGAAAAAGCCATTTCGTGGCAGGCCATTTTCGTGGGAGGGAAGCCGTGACGTTTTTGGCGAACGGGCGAATTTCGCAGTCAGAACCGCTCGACATTCGAAAAAAGCCTTGCTTGACTTTGGATGGAATAACTGTCGGCGCTTTGTGAACACGCCATTTCTTCCGGGCAACAGCAAGCCCGCATACAAAATTCAGGCAGCAACCATTTTCCCAACATTGCGATTGGGTTTATAAAGAGTGGGAAATATTGCAGCCCCGCATGCGATCCCCCAAAACGAGGCCATCAACCCGCCAGCATAAATGCAATGCAATCAGCCGGTTGAGCCGTTGCGCTGCCGGCCAGTGCCCGCGACAACCCCGCCTGCGCAGATGGAACAATTCTTGAAAATCCGCCTGCGGGATGACCCTTCCGATCCGCATGAGCGGTCGCTGAAATTCGGTTGCAGGAGAGTTTTTTTTGTGTTATTTGTCAAACGCCGGTTGTGCTGAGAACAGCGACTGCGCCCCGCCTTCCGGGCAAATGCGCTTCATAAATAAGCGGGGAGAATTTTTGTGAGATGGGTGCCGTTATTTGTTTGTTATCTTCGCCACCAGCGCCCTCCCCGCCGGCAAGTGGCTTCAGTCCGCTGCGTCCGGCAGTCATCTCCCGCAAGGCCGGTCAATTTTGTTGTCAAAACATTCAACCGAATGCATGGGCCATGCCCCCACCTCTCTCTCACGATTATGACTACATCGTCATCGGCTCTGGATTTGGCGGTGCCGCCGCAGCACTCCGCCTCTCGGAAAAAGGCTATCGCGTTTTAGTCTTGGAAAAGGGCAAATGGTTGCGGGCGGAAGATTTTCCCAAACGCAACTGGAATTTGAAAAAATGGCTGTGGCTGCCGGCGTTGCGGTTCTTCGGATTGTTCAAGATCACGGTGTTCCGCCACGTCGCGATACTCTCCGGCGTGGGCGTGGGTGGCGGCTCGTTGGTTTACGCCAACACGCTGGCAATCCCCCAGGCCGGATTTTTCAAGGCGGAGAGCTGGGCGCATCTGGCGGATTGGGAGCAGGAGCTGCAGGCGCATTATGCCATGGCGTTGCGCATGCTGGGCGCAGTGCCCAATCCCCGCCTGGAGGTGGGTGATCGTGCCCTGCAGCAATTGGCTGCCGAGCTGGGCAAGCAGGAGCATTTCACTCCGACCAACGTGGCGGTTTATTTCGGCACGCCGGGAGTGACGGTACCGGATCCCTATTTCAACGGCAAAGGCCCGGAACGCACCGGCTGCCTTTTCTGCGGCGGCTGCATGTTGGGCTGCCGTTACAACGCCAAGAACACGCTGGACAAGAACTATTTGCATCTCGCCCGGCAAAATGGCGTGCACATTCAAGCGGAAGCGGAAGTCTGCGATGTTGTCCCTCTGGATGGTGAGTCGGGCGCCACCGGCTATCGTGTCAAGTGGCAGTCCGCCACCAAATATTTCAAGAGGCGCGGTGCATTCACCTGCCGCGGGGTCGTGTTTGCCGGCGGTGTGCTCGGCACCGTCAAGCTGCTGCTGCAATTGCGCGAGACCTCTCTGCCGCGGTTGTCGGACAAAGTCGGCACGGGCATTCGCACCAATTGCGAGAGTCTGATCGGCGTGACCACGTTCGACCGCCGGACGGTTTTTTGCGAAGGGATTGCCATCGGCTCGATTCTGCATACAGATGAGCACAGCCACCTCGAACCGGTGCGCTACTCCGCCGGCTCCGGATTCTGGCGGTTGTTCATGTCGCCACTGGTGCATGGCGGCAATGTTTTCATTCGCACCGCCCGCATCGTGGCTGATCTGCTGCGACACCCGCTGGCCAACCTGCGGCTCTTTTTCGTGGATGACTGGTCAAAGCGCACGCAAATTTTGCTGTTCATGCGCACATTGGAAAGCACGCTGCAGTTTGTGCGCGGCCGTTTCGGGATGAAGTCCGTGCTGACACAGGGCGCGGCCCCAACGCCCTTTATTCCCGAGGCCCGGGAACTGGCGGAACGCTACAGCAGTATTGTGAACGGCAGGCCCGCAGCGCTGCTCACGGAGACGCTGCTGGGCATCCCCACCACCGCGCACATCCTCGGCGGCGCCGTGATGGGCAGGGATCGCAGCGAAGGTGTGATTGACAAGGACAACCGTGTCTTTGGGTACGACAATATGTATGTCTGCGATGGCGCGATGATCTCGGCCAATCCCGGCGTCAACCCTTCGCTCACGATTTTGGCGCTCACCGAACGGGCAATGAGCAAGATTCCGCCGGCCCCCCGCCGGCACGAGGTCTATAGTGAGGTTGCAAATGAAATGGTTTTGGCAGTATGAGCCCCTGCTTCAGCTTTTCCCCTACGGCGCGCCGGAGCTGCACAAGGTCTACAACAGGTATTTGACCTGGGCAGCGACCGCCGCCGTGGCGTTCGACCTTGTCATGGTGGGATCCTGGCTGGGTGGCCGGCTGCTGAGCCGGGAGCCGGAGGTGCGTCTGGTGCGTCTGCGGGTGATTCGGGATGTGGCCGAGCTTGGCCCGCCGCCCTCGATTGCCACCCCCACGCAGGCGCTGGCGGTCAGAGGCCCGCTGGTGCGGCCGAGCGTTGGCGTGCCGGTTCCCGTGCCCGACGCGCTGATCACCCCGGAAGCCACGCTGGCAACGCAGGAGGAGATGGCCCAAATGCAGGCGCCTGTGGGAACGGGCGAATCCGGAGGCGATTCCATGGTCGTGGCAGCGGACGCCGTACTGTACGGCGAAACGCTGGAAGAGCCTGGCATCAATGAGTTTATTCCCTTCGAGATGCCGCCGATGGTGGTGAAGCGGGTCGAACCGGTCTATCCTGAGCTGGCGCGCAAAGCCGGTATGCAGGGCAAGGTGGTGGTGAAGGCACTGGTGGACAAGAATGGGCAGGTCAAGAAAGTCGCCGTGATTCAGGGCCATGAGATTTTTCACGAGGCGGCCATTCAGGCGGTGATGCTGTGGGTCTTCAAACCAGCACTGCAGCAAAACAAGCCGGTGATGGTGTGGGTGGCCATACCCCTGAACTTCGTGCTGAAGGAATGACAGAAGCCGTATGCTGCACCGTCAGGCATCTCTTCCGGCTTCGTCGCCTCCGCCCACAAGCATGATGACAGGCCCATCCGAAATCTCGGGAGTCGTTGAGAGAGTCTTGAAAATTGGAGGTATACCCGCCAGAGGGCATTTTTCGAGCTGGAGTGAAAAGCTGAAGCAGCGCTCACAACCGGGGGATCCCGAGCGGGGTTGAGGGTGCATCACCGTGGGTGGGAATTCATGTTTCTGCCGCTGGAGCCGGCGGTGGGGATGCTCCGCAACCGGGAATTTTTCAAGGATTACCGGCGCGGGGCAGAAGCAATTCTGGAGGAGCGCACGGTTTTATAGTGCCGTGCGGCTGACAATATTCAAGCTCAAAAAGAGCCACCTTAAATTCCAATCCTAAACAAAATGTAAAACGGCCCCGCCCGCGCCGCAGCGTTTTGTCTGAAAATTCGCGCGTGCAAACGGGCACTGATCAGCGGGCTTTGCAACGGCGTTTAAAACCAGGCCCGGCCTCAGGTTTTGTACGGTGCAAGCAGGCAACCCTGCGCGCAGCCGGCTTTATCAGGCCAGAGTGTACAACTGGTGACCTTGAGGTTGAATCTGCCGATCGCTGCCGCCAATGCCGCCGCCTTGGCGTCAATGTGAATGGCGGCGGGCTTTCCGGTTTCCGGGCAAATGAGTTGCCGTTGCTTGCGGTATCGTCGGAACGTGCCCAGCATCACCGGCATCCAAACGTAGAGAACCGCGAGGGCGGTGATGGCAACGAGAACCAGAAAGGGATGATCCATGACAGCCTCCCGGTGTTTAACCATGCCGAGGCACGCAAATTCTGTGCACGGAGTCGCTGCTTGACAATCAACAGATTAGCCCGGCCGGTTTTCGCAAAGATGCGATGAAGCATGGGAATATTCGCGAGGTTGGGAATGGCTCGCCAGCAAGGTGGACGGTCAATCAATGTAACTGTCGAAAAATTAGGTTGGTCAGCCAACCGGCATGTGGGCGGACGCGGCACAAAAATTGACACGTTTTAATAATTGCCCATTCGCTGTTGCGAAGGGAACTCTTGCGAAAAATGTTCATGCAACGGCTTGGCCATCGCGTCAGCATAAAACTCTCCACGGCTGGGGAAACAAAAATATCGGCGCCACCAAGTTTGAAACATTTCAGGACTGAGATTATTTCAGGAAAGAGCAGGTTGGCGCAAGGCTCGTCGTTCACCGGGGACTTCGGCTCAATGACGGGAAAGTGGAGCGGGCATTGATCGTTCTCCGGGCTCCCTCCTTGCGCGCTCCTCCGCGCCTGCGCCGACCCTATGCGGATGCATGAACGGTGATCTTCCCCCTGCGCTGTTCATTGTTGTGAATCATCTCAAGGAGCCTGCCATGCCTGACACCCTCACCATCATTGACAATCGCACAGGGAAAAAGTATGAAATTCCCATAGTGCATGACACCATCAAGGCCATGGACTTGCGGCAGATCAAAGTCTCTGATGACGACTTTGGGCTGATGAGTTATGATCCGGCTTTTATGAACACCGCCTCCTGCCAAAGCCGGATTACCTTCATCGACGGCGACAAAGGCATCCTGCGCTATCGCGGTTATCCCATCGAACAGCTCGCCGAAAAAAGCTCCTTTCTCGAAGTCGCCTACTTGCTCATCCATGGCGAGCTGCCCAGTCCCGCGGCCTACCAGGAGTGGACCCGGCAGATCACCCATCACACCCTGCTCCATGAGAACACCAAAAAACTCATGGAAGGATTCCACCATGATGCCCATCCCATGGGCATGGTGATCAGCACGCTGGCGGCCCTCTCCACGTTTTATCCGGACGCCAAGAATATTCGCGATCTGGAGGCGCGCAAGCTGCAGATCCACCGCCTGATCGGCAAGATGCCGACGATAGCGGCTTATGCCTATCGCCATCGCCGGGGCCTGCCTTATGTCTATCCGGACAACGAGCTGAGCTACACCGGCAACTTTCTCAACATGCTGTTCAAGATGACCGAGCTCAAGTACCAGCCCAATCCGGTGCTGGAACGCGCGCTCGACATCCTGTTCATCCTGCATGCGGATCATGAGCAAAACTGCAGCGCCAACGTCATGCGCAGCATCGGCAGCTCGCTCGCTGATCCTTTTGTTGCCATGGCCGGCGCCGCGGCCGCGCTCTATGGCCCGTTGCACGGCGGCGCCAACGAGGAAGTCCTGCGCATGCTGCATGAGATTGGCTCCAAGGACAAGGTGCCGGATTTCATCAAGCGCGTCAAAGCCGGCGAAGGCCGCTTGATGGGCTTCGGCCATCGCATCTACAAGAACTACGATCCGCGCGCCAGGATCATCAAGGAGACCGCCGACAAGGTGTTCGAAGTCACCGGCCGCAATCCCCTGCTCGACATTGCCCTGGAGCTGGAGCGCATCGCCCTGCAGGATGATTACTTCATCAAGCGCAAACTCTACCCCAATGTCGATTTTTACTCCGGCATCATCTATCAGGCGATGGGCTTCCCGACCGACGCCTTCACCGTGCTGTTCGCCATTCCGCGAACCGCCGGCTGGATTGCGCAGTGGCAGGAGTTGCTGCTCGATCCCGAGCAAAAGATCGCGCGGCCCCGCCAGGTTTATCTGGGAGCCGGCAAGCGTGACTACGTGCCGATCGACAAGCGGGCGTGAGCGATCACGCGCAGGATTCCGGGTGGTGGCCACCGTGCCGCCCGGCGGCCAACACCCGGGCGCCAGAAAGGAGCGAAGCCATGGCGCGTGTGATGTTGATTGAAGACGAGGCCAATCTCCGGCGGCTTTACCGCCTCGAACTCGGCAGGGAGGGCTACGACGTCATCGATGCCAATTCGGAAGCCGACGCCCTGCGAAAATTGGGGCGGGAAAAGATCGATGCCGTGGTGTTGGACCTGCGCTTGTGGGATCACTGGGGCATCGATCTGCTGGACGAGATTCTGGCCCGGCGGCGGGATGTCCCGATCATCATCAATACTGCCTACAGCCAGTGGCGCAACGATTTTCATCTCTGGGGCGCCGATGCCTTCGTCACCAAATCCTCGGATTTGACGGAATTGAAGCAGGCGCTGGCACACGCCCTCGAGCGCCGTAATTGAGCCTGGGGCTGTGGGATGCTGTATTGGGGGGGTTGCACTGCATCAGCAAGTGCAGGGGAAAAGGGGTGTTTTTTATCGAAGCAGAAATGCCCGCTGTGCGATCCTGGTCAACCACAGCGCCATGAGACCAGAACGAATTACTTGTCGCGGTGCTCCTGCAGGAGGGCCCGCGAAAGCCGCAGCACAAATCATGTATCCGTATCCGCGAGGACAGCCGCGGTCGCTGCGGCCACTCTCCCCGGCTCGTCGAAATCCGGAGCGCATCTGGCAGGAGCTGTCGCTGTGATTGCCGCCCTTCCTCAGCTTCCCGCGGGCTTGCGCTGACCGCTGTGCTTGTGGGAGCAATGAAATCAGCGCCCGCGTTGCCGTTTCCAGCAGCCACATATTGCCGCGTCCTCCCCTCCGCTTGTTTCTTTCCGCCCGCTGCGATTGCGACACCCAGGCGCTGTTCACTGTCTGCCGGTTGCTGTTCCAAAGAAGGAGAACGGCCTCATGAAAATCTCAGTCATTGGCGCGGGCCATGTCGGTGCCACCATCGCCTTGCTGCTGGCGCAGAAGCGTCTGGGCGATATTGTGCTGCTGGATGTGGTGCCGGGCCTGGCGGAGGGCAAGGCGCTCGACATGGCCGAAGCCAGTCCGGTGGATCGCTTTGCGAGCAACATTGTGGGAAGCTGCCGGATTGAAGACGTGCTGGACTCCAATCTGGTGGTGATGGCCGCCGGCCGCGCACGCACGCCCGGCATGACCCGCATGGATTTGCTGGCCCATAATGCCGCGATTGTCACCAGTGTCATGCGTCAGGTGGCGGAGCTGGCGCCGCAAGCCCTGGTCGTGATGGTCACCAATCCCCTGGACGTCATGTGTTATGCCGCATGGCAGACCACTGGTTTTCCCAAGCAGCGCATCCTGGGCATGGCCGGTGCACTGGACGCGGCACGCCTGCGTTATTTCATCGCTGCCGCGCTCAACGTCGCGGTGGAAGATATCCAGGCCATGGTTTTGGGTGGCCACGGCGATGCCATGGTGCTGCTGCCGCGCTACGCGACCGTGTCCGGCATTCCGCTCGCCCAGTTGCTGCCGGCCACGGCGCTCGCCAAAATTCTGGAACGGACACGCGAAGCCGGCACGGAAATCGTGCAGCTTTTGAAAACCGGCAGTGCCTATTATGCCCCCGCGGCTGCCACCGCCCAAATGGTGGAAGCCCTCGTGCTGGACGAACGCCGTCTGCTGCCGGCCTCTGTTTATCTCGAAGGGGAATACAGCCTGCACGACGTCTTTCTGGGCGTGCCCGTGATTCTCGGCGGCAATGGTGTCGAAAAGATCGTCGAGATCGAACTGACGGAGGAGGAGCACGAGGCGCTGCGGCTCTCAGCATTGGAGGTGGCCGAGGGAATCCGCGAATGGCAAAAGCTCGCCCGGCCGGGTTGAAGGCGGTTTATTCTCATTCCCCTGACCTGTCCAAACAGCGATGTCAATTGCTGTAAAAATGAATGAAGAGGTATTTGGACTGCTTGTCGGGAGGTGCAATTATGCTGATGCCGAAACCGTTGCTGAAACCAGCCGCCGGGCTCGGGTTGCTGTGCGCGCTGTGCGTTTGTCATTTGTGTTGCTCCGATCTTGCGTCCCCGATCAACGGACTCAAAACGCACGACGCCGTGCTGCTGCAAGTTCCGGGCTGCCAGCGCGCCGGCCCGGCCGGGTCAGGCCTGGCGGACTCGTGCTTCAGCTTTCAATTCGAGAATGATTTGAAGCTGGAATTTTGCGTCCGTGCCAATTGCTGCCCCGACAGCAACCGCTTCCGGCTGGAGAGCGTGGTGAGACGGGATACCATTACAATCGCCGTGACGGACACGGCAGCCCGGCTCTGCCGGTGCATCTGTCCCTACCTCATTCGCGCACACTTCCGCAAGCTGCCGGAGGCGCATTACGTGGTGGTGTGCAATTACGGCGATTCCCTCTACTTCATGCAGCACGTCTATCGCAAAAATTGAGCGGCTGTGACAACCGGGACCTTCCTGCAATCAAATTTTTTGCAGAGTGATTTTTGCCCCACCGGTAATGCGTGTTGGTCCAAAAACGTTTCAATCCCGGCGGTTCCGAGGTTTCTTACCCCCCCGGGTGTTGCGAGAACCCTGGGGACCTCCGGCAACGGCCAGGCCAGTGCCGGCGCATTTTCTCAAAAGCGCGTGATTGCGAACAGACACTAATTCAGGCGCGATGCCGCAATTCAGGGAGGAAGGATGAAGTACGGCGATCTCCTGGTCAATTTTGCCGCCAGCTTTCTGGTGGCATTCGGCGTGACCGTCCTGGTGACGCTGCTGTGGAATCTGATTGCGTCCGGCACGGCAACGGTGGCATGGCCGGCCGCGTTGCGTTTTGGAATATTGGCCGGCGTCGTGTTTCCGTTGTTGGAAATCTGGCAGCGCAAATCGAAGGGCAGGAAAAGTGATTGAGAATTTTGCCGCATTGCGCCGCCTGGCGCAACAGCGCGGCCCCAAGCGGGTGGCGGTGGTGATGGCGGATGACGCCGTGGCGCTCGCCGCGCTGGCGCAGGCCGTGGCCATGAACCTGGCAACCCCGGTGTTGATCGGCGAGGTGGCGCGCATCCGCGCGCAGCTCGCCATACTCGATGCCGGGGCGGCGCTGGACAATGCCATCTTGATCGCCGCGCCCAACGCCACTGCCGCCGCTGCCACTGCGGTGAACCTGTGCCGCAACGGGGAAGTGGACTTGCTGCTCAAGGGGCACCTGCGCACCGATGAGCTGATGCATGCCGTGCTCGACAAGCAGCAGGGGTTGCACACCGGCCGCTTGTTGAGCGATGTGTTGCTTTATGAAGACACGCTCACGGGCGTCTGCCGGCTGGTGGGCGTGACCGACGGGGGCATCAATGTCCTGCCCACCCTCGAGCAGAAAAAACAAATCCTCGCAAATGGCGTGGCAGTGATGCACGCGCTCGGTTGTGCCCGGCCGCGCGTGGCGTTGCTGAGCGCCACCGAGGCGGTGACCCGGGCGGTACCGTCCACCGTTGAGGCCAGGGCGTTGACCGAGTGGACGGCTGCCGGCGAGGCGGGTGAATGTGAGGTCTTTGGTCCGCTGGCGCTCGACAACGCCCTGCTGGAATCCGCGGCCTTTGCCAAGGGCATCACCTCGCCGGTCGCCGGTCACGCCGATCTCATGGTGGTGCCCAACCTCGAGGCCGGCAACATTCTCGGCAAAGCGGTGAAATATTTCGGCAAATCACCCTGTGGTCATGTGATCGTCGGCGCGCGGGTGCCGGTGTTGATTCCCTCGCGTGTGGAAAGTGCGGAAGACAAGCTCAACGCCGTGGCGCTGGGCGTCGTGCTTCATGCCAGCCAGCTTGCAGAAAATTCGTGAGCCGTTGCCTTGCGCTCCAACGGCAGGCTCTTCATGTGGATGACGTCCGGAAGCACGGGAACGACCTGAATTTTGCATCCTCCTCCTGCCACCTCCGCCTGAGAATAAATTCCTCAGGCGCAAAGCTGAAACTGCCTGAGGGCGGCTGCCCATCAATTGGATGATAATCCGGCCGTGGCCGACTTGCACTTTGCGCCCGCAATTTTAATCGCAGGCGGTGAGGGCTACACGACCCATGTAAAATTCAGGAACGCAGCAAGGATGCAACCTCCCGCAAATCCACCCGGCGCCACAGAAAAAACCTCTGGCGCGGGAAAAGAACATGGCGAAAGTGACATTTAAAATTCTCGTCCTCAATCCCGGCTCCACCTCGACAAAACTGGCCCATTTCGAAAACGAGCAGGCCACCTGGACGGAAACGATCCGCCATCGCGAGGCGGAGCTGGCGCCCTTCGCGCGGCAGCCCATGCGCGCGCAGTTGCAGTTTCGTCTTGCGGCGGTTCGGGAGATCTTGCAGGCCCGCACCCTCGACCTGCAGAAACTCGACGCGATTGCCGGCCGCGGCGGCCTGTTGAAACCGCTGGCCAGCGGAACCTATCGCGTGAATGAAGCCATGCTGGCGGATCTGCGTCAGGCGGCGCGCGGCGAACATGCCTCCAATCTCGGCGCTTTTCTGGCGCATGAACTTGCGGCACAGGCCGGTTGCCCGGCATTCATCGTGGATCCCGTCAGTGTCGATGAATGGCCGCCGGTGGCCCGGCTCTCCGGTCTGGCTGGTTTGGAGCGGGAATGCCTCTCGCATGCCCTGAACACCAAGGCCATCGCCAAGCGTTTTGCGGCCGAGCAGGGCAGGGGCTATGGTGAACTACGTTTGATCGTGGCGCATCTCGGCAGCGGCATTTCCATTTCCGCACACGAACACGGCAGAATGATCGACGTCACCAATTCGCGCGAAGAGGGTGCCTTCTCCACCGAGCGGGCCGGCAGCTTGCCGGTGATGAAACTGGTGGAACTTTGCTTCTCCGGCAAATTCAGCCGGCAGGAAATCGAAACCCGCATCTTTCGCGAGGGCGGACTGTACTCTTATCTGAACACCAAAGACTTGCTGGAGGTGTTGCGCCGCTGCCAGGCCGGGGAGGAACAGGCGCAGATCGTGTATGAAGCCATGATTTACCAGATCAGCAAGGAAATCGGCGCGATGGCAGCCGTGCTCGCCGGGCGGGTCGACGCGATCTTGCTCACTGGCGGCATGGTGCATGCACCCGGGCTGGTCGACGCCCTGACCAGCCGTGTGCAGTGGATCGCACCGGTTTTTTGTTATCCCGGTGAAGATGAATTGCAGGCGCTGGCGGAGGGCGCACTGCGCGTGTTACGCGGGCAAGAAGCGGCTTTGGATTATGCTTGAATGACTGTCACACGAGTATCACAATGCTGACGATCCTATTGCTGGCAATGCTCATGATGGAATGGCAGACCGAAGAACTGGTGAAACTGCCACCGCCGCAACAACGCGGCCAGGTTTCTCTCGAACAAGCGCTGGCGGCTCGCCGGTCGCTGCGGACTTTCGGTGCCGCTCCACTGGCGTGGCAGGAGACCGGCCAACTGCTGTGGGCGGCGCAAGGCGTGACTGAACCTCGGGAGGGTCTGCGCACCGCGCCCTCGGCCGGCGCGCTTTATCCCCTGGAAATCTATGTTGCGACTGCTGCAGGTGTCTTTCATTACCAGCCGCGCGCGCATCAAGTACAACGCGTGCTCGCCCGCGATTGCCGCACCGAATTGAGCCGGGCGGCTTGGGAGCAAGAGTGTGTGCGGGACGCCCCCGCGGTTTTCATTCTCACGGCATTCGCCGAACGCACGGCGCGCAAGTATGGCGAGCGCAGCCGGCGTTATGTTGCTTTTGAAGCCGGCCATGCCGCTCAAAACCTGCTGTTGCAG
The DNA here is from genome assembly GCA_034506255.1 of candidate division KSB1 bacterium. Taxonomy (NCBI): domain Bacteria; kingdom Pseudomonadati; order Candidatus Zhuqueibacterales; family Candidatus Zhuqueibacteraceae; genus Candidatus Coneutiohabitans; species Candidatus Coneutiohabitans thermophilus. Next base: position 123,974 of record JAPDPX010000011.1, read on the forward strand.
GCAACCGCGCTGGGTCTGGGCGCCGTGCCGGTGGGCGCATTCAGTGACGCGCGCCTCGCGAGCGTGCTGCCGCTCGCTGCCGGCGAACAGCCGCTTTATCTCATCCCGGTGGGCCGGCCGGAATAGTGTTTGGCAGGATTCGTTCTGCCGGAAGGCGAGCGGGCTGGTTGCGCAACGGTTGCAGCAACGTGGAACGCTTCGCACCGAATGCGCCAGGCGCTTCACCACGCTTGGTTTTGGGGCGGGAAATGTTATCTTGTAGCCGGCATGAGAAGACAACTTGTTGACGCCAGATCAGACGTCCGTGCACAGGCGGCGGGCGCGCTGGCCTGCAGCGCGCGAAACCCATGCGCATGAGCAACCGCTTGCTCAGAGAGGAGGAGCAAAAATGGAACTGAAGAGCACAGCATTTGAAGCCGGCGGCATGATTCCCAAACAGTACACCTGCGATGGCCGGAATGTCTCGCCGCCCCTGTCCTGGACCGGCGTGCCGGACGGAACCAGGAGCTTTGCCTTGATTTGTGATGACCCCGATGCGCCCATGGGCATCTGGGTGCATTGGGTGCTGTTCAATCTGCCGGCGGAAACGCGCGAGTTGCCGGAGAATCTGCCCCCGCAGAAGAACCTGCCCAACGGCGCACGCCAAGGTACCAACGATTTCCGCAAAATCGGCTATGGCGGCCCGTGTCCGCCGGGCGGTGAGCATCGTTACTACTTCAAGCTCTATGCGCTTGATGCCTTGCTCGAGCTCAAGGCTGGCGCGAACAAGGCCGATTTGCTGCACGCCATGGAAGGCCACATTCTGGCGGAAAGCCGGTTGATGGGAAGGTATCGCCGGCGCTAGTGGTCTCTCACCTTGGAAAAGCATCGCTACCACTGATGTCCCCCTGCAAGGATCCTGTGAAATCTTGAGCACAGCGCCAAGTACCACACAGGGTTCCTACTGAATGACACGCGAAATCACATGCACAAATCAAGGTGACAATGCACTAGTGTGCTGTGAACGCGCATGGCATGGATGACTGGATGAATTCTTCAGGATAATACTCCACGAATCGACCAAACTAATTGGAAGGGAGTGACAGCATGATGAATCAATCCGACCGTATGACACGCAGGTTTCTGGCCTTTGCTTTCATCGCAGGGCCGCTGCTGCTGCTGTTTTCCGTGGGCGCGTTCACGCTGGGCATTGGTTTGATCCCGCCCGGCATCACCAGTTGGGTGGAAGGCATCTTCGGCGCCTATGCCCTGGCTTTCTTTGTTCCCATCTATCTCGAATTGGCGCGGCGGCTGAGCGCGACGCATCCGGTGTGGGGGATGATCACCTCTTTCACCGGACTGTTGGGCGCGACCACGGGCTTTGCGATCGAACTGGGCCGTCCTCTCGAGCATGTCCTGCGGCAGCACGGCGCCGGCGATGCGGTTTGGCAGGCTTTCTACGCTGCACCCGGATGGGAATACTTGTCCGTGGCCCTGCTCGGGCCGCTGTTTCCGTTGACCTCGATTCTCCTGGGGTTTGGGTTTTTGCGCGGCAAGACTTTTTCGGCGTGGGTGGCGGTGTGCTTAATTCTCGCGGGCGTCTTCTTTCCGCTGGCGCAAGTGTTGGGATGGCAAGTGGCGCTCAAGTTTTTGTATCCTCTTGCAGCCTGCTTGTGGTTGGTGGCGCTTTGGCACATTGCCCGTGAATACCTTAAAACGCAGCCGGCCTGAGGTGGAACGGCTATTGCGTCACCAGGGAAATACTTAGTACCTGAGTTTTACATGCCGGCTTGCTGTTGCCCGGAATAAATGGCGTGTTCACAAAACTCCGTCAGTTATTCCAGGACGAAGTCACGCAAGGCTTTTTTCGAATGTCGAGCGGTTCCGACTTCGAAATTCGCCCGTTTGCCCAAAGCATCACGGCTTCTCTCCCACGAAAATGGCCTGCCACGAAATGTCTTTTTCCGTGGGATTTCTGCTTTCGTGGGCGGATGGTTTGTGTTTGATCCTGATACCTTGTGGTTGCATCGCTGTTGTGCTATAAGCAGAGCGTCCCGGGCGGGGTTGCCGGGCGTGCTCCCTCTCATTTCAAGGCAGGGCCAATAAACAGCTCCAGCGGAGCGAACTGTTTATGGCTGTGCGCCACCCTCAAAATGCAAACTCCGAAGGAGTGGCCTGTAGAATCCACCACCTTTTTGTAGTAGACCATCTCCGGGTTGGTGCCTGAAGGCCCTACTACGAAAGCTCATTTTTCATTCTGAGGGGTGGCGCGCGCGGCATGACAAATTACCAGGAAAATGCCGTAGTGCAGGCTTCCAGCCTGCCTGCAGACAAGATGCCTGCACTACATTATTCATTGTGATGGGTGTGCCAATGCACATGGCAAATTACCATGAAAGCATAATGCGCACACGGCATGGCGCAGGCGCCCAGCACGCCACGTTGGCGGATGCAAAATTCTTCTGCCAGTCGTGCTGCAGTGCGCAACTACTTGTTGGGTCGCAACGTCCAAATCCTGCGCAATCAGAGCATGCCGCCCTGCAAAAGCGGCGGCATGACAGACCCCCGAGGGTTTGAAGCGAGCATGTGTTGATCCCAAAGCCGGCATAGAATTTTGCCGGCCTGTGGTTCTCGTGAAATCGGAGACAGAAGCGGGGCTGCAGGCTGTGAGGCGGCGATCGATTCAGGCGGCTGCCCTCTTTTCGCGGAACAGCGCCCTCCCAACCGAAAAATTCAGGAGGAAATTGCAATGAGTTTCATCGAAGAAAACCGCGGCCCGATCACGATCTTTCATCTGCAGGGCAAGATCATGGGTGATCCGGAAACGCAAATGATGTGCACCCGGCTGAAGGACATGATTGCAGGCGGCGTGAATTGCCTGGTGATGGACTTTGGCCAGGTACAGTGGATCAACAGCAGCGGCATCGGCGCCATTATTGCCTGTCTCACAGCCCTGCGTGATCATGGCGGCGACATCCGTTTTGCCAATCTGCATCATATGACGCAGCGATACTTTCATCTGACCAGGCTGGAAACCGTCGTACAAACCTATCCCAGTGTGGAGGAGGCGGTGGCCAGCTTTGCCTACCAGCCGTCCTCTGCTGAAAATCAACCCGTCGCGGCCACGATGCATTGACCACGAATCTCCCGCAGCGCGCAACCGGTTGTCGCGCCATTGTGAGGAGAGCAGTAGGTTTTCGCCTTCCACGGTGCGCCATCAAACGTCACCGACTTCCGCCGGCACCTCGCGGCGGGGGCGGGGGAAATATCACTCGCGGAGCGGGCGCGGCGCGCTCAGCTTCTGGCGTTCTAATCGCGCCTGCCTTTGGCGGCGGGCGGGCTGCTCCGCTTTTTTCAGAACTGCGAATCTTCTCCCGCCCGATTCGCAATCTCGGGGAATTCCACACTCAGCCGGCCAACCCGACTGCTTTAACCTCCTGATAATCTTATCCCTTTTTCGGGTGGCCCTGATTTATTTGCGGTACACTTATTGTGATATTCAACCAAGTGGATCACTGTGCACTGGCAGCGTGGCGTGTGCCGTTCTGCCTGTGAACGACCTGCCGTGATTCTGCCCGCCTGCCAGAGCCGATCTCTTCCCCAACCTTCCCAGCGCCCAAACCAGGAGACCACCCCATGACTGACAAGCCCAGGAAACGCAAGCGTGCCAAAGCCGAATATCGCATGCGCACGCACTTGATTCATGGCAATTACGAAAGCAAAAAATGGGATTACAACCATCACGTCGTCCCGCCCATGTCCTCTTCCGCGACCTATCGTCTCAGCTCGGCGCAGCGCGGGGCCCAGGGTTTTTTCGAGTTTGCCAGCGAGCATACCGATTTCATCAAGCACGTGCCGATCTACATTTATGACCGCCTGGAGGAGCCGACACGCGGCATGCTGGAGGAGAATCTGGCCTACGCCGAGGGCGGGGAAATGTGTGTGACCTTTGCGAGCGGCATGGCGGCCATCAGTGCCACGCTCGGCATGCTGTGTGAAGCCGGTCACGAAATCGTGGCGCATCAGATTCTCTATGGCTGCACCTACAGTCTGATGACGAACTGGCTGCCGCGCTATCAGGTCAACACCAGGTTCGTCAATCTGCAGAATTTGGAAGAATTGCGCCGCGCTCTTTCACCCAAAACGCGCGTGGTCTATTTTGAAACCCCGGTCAATCCGGATTTGAGTTTGATCGATATCGCGGCCGTGCGCCGGGTGGTGGACGAGGTCAACCGCGACCGGGCGCCGGAGCGGCAGATCAAAATCGTGGTCGACAACACCTTCGCCACGCCGTTCTGCCAGCGCCCGATCGCCCTGGGCGCGGATTTTTCCGTGCACAGCCTGACCAAGGACATCGGCGGCTTCGGCACGGATATGGGGGGAGCGGTCATCGGGCCACAACGGTTTTACAGCCCGCTCCTGCTGTATCGCAAAGATTTTGGTGGTGTGTTGTCACCCAAAAGCGCATGGGCCATTCTGGTGTACGGCCTGCCGACCTTGTCGACGCGCATGATCAACCAGCAGAAGACCGCCTGCAAGGTTGCACGCTTTCTGCAGGAACATCCCAAAGTGGCGCGCGTGGTCTACCCCGGGCTGGAGTCGCATCCGCAATTTGAACTGGCCAAACGCCAAATGGTCGACTATGAAGGCAAATTTGCGCCCGGCGCCATGATCTATTTCGTGCTCAAAGGCAACGACGCACGCCAGGCCGGCAGCCGCGGGGAGGCCTTCATCGACTATATTGCCGACCATGCCTACTCCATCACGCTCGCGGTCAGTCTGGGCCAGATCAAAACCCTGATCGAATCCCCCTACTCCATGACACACTCGGCACTTCCCGAGGAAGAAAAGCGTAAAAGGGGTATGGAACCCGGCGGCATTCGACTGGCGATCGGGCTGGAGGATTGGCATGATGTGATCGAAGATTTGCGTGAAGCATTGGAACAAGTTTGAGCGCCCGTTCGGGAGCGGGAGAAGCGGGCACACGAGTCCGAGTCTGTGACCACCATGCCGTCATCCGCCGGCCGTGATTGCCGTGTTGCTGCGGGCGCAGTGTGGAGGAGCGGGAAGGAGGCTGCCATGAGCAAGATCTTTCACGACATTCCGATCGAAAAACAAATCCTCAAGCACATGCACCACTGGGAAATGGTCCGCAATGAGTGGCTGCAGCAGGCAAAGTCCTCGTTGCAGCCGCCGCCGCAAACCTTCGGGCCCTATCTCACCATTTCACGGGAGCCGGGCAGCGGTGGCAGTGAGATCGCGCAGCGCCTGGCGGAGCGGCTGGGTTGGCAGCTCTACGACCGCGAGATCATCGAGGCGATTGCCAGCCGCACGCATGTGCGCGAGGAACTGGTGGCGCGCTTCGACGAGCATCATCAGAGCGCGATGGACACCTATTTGCGCAATCTCTTCACCGGCCAGCGCTTCGACAATACCCAGTATATTCGCCATCTCTCCCAGGTGGTGCTGGGCGTCGCCCAATTCGGCCGGGTCATCATTCTGGGACGCGGGGCGAATTACATCCTGCCGCCGGAGGCGGGGTTGCGCGTGCGCGTCGTCGCCCCGCCCGAAGTGCGCTGCCGGCGTGTGATGGCGGAACTGCACAGCGACGAGAAAAAAGCCTGGGAGATGATTGCCGAGGCGGACCGGCAGCAGCGGGAATTTCTGCAGCATCATTTTCACGCCCGGGCCGATGATGCCCTGGCCTACGATGTGACGATCAACACCGCCCATCTCGACCTGGCGGCGGCGGCGGAATGGTTGCTGACCCTGGCAGGCCGCAAGCTGAAAGCACTGACGGCATGAGCCGCGGGGTCACGCCGTTGCAACGTTTCATTTCACCCTTCCGGGAGATTGGTTTGCCATGAGGCGCGCTGCCTATCTGGCGCTGCACACGAGCGGCGGGCTTGCCGCCCGCGCGGGCGTTGCAAATGCATTTGCATGATTGCACCTTGTGTCCGCGCCGCTGCCATGCCAATCGTGCCGCCGGCAAAATCGGCAAGTGCCGCGCCACCACGGAAGTGGTGATTGCCGGCGTCGGGCCCCATTTTGGTGAAGAACCGGAACTGGTTGTGGCGTGGGCGGCTCCGGCACCATTTTTTTCACCAACTGCAATTTGTGGTGCCTGTTCTGCCAAAACTATGAAATCCGCCACCTGAAAATGGGGCTGCCGGTGACCATCGAGGAGTTGGCCGGCCACATGTTGCATCTGCAGAGCCGCGGTTGCCACAATATCAATCTGGTGACGCCCACCCATTTCGTGCCGCAAATCGTTGCGGCGCTGGTGCTGGCGGCGGAAGGTGGTCTGCAGCTTCCGATCGTCTACAACTGCGGCGGCTATGAAGCCGTGGAAACGCCGCGTCTGCTGGACGGCATCATCGACATTTACATGCCGGATATCAAGTATGCCAATGATGCCAATGCCCGCCGCTTTTCCGGGGTGAAAGACTATTGGGAACATGTGCGGGCGGCGGTGTAAGGAGATGCACCGCCAGGTGGGCGATCTTGAAGTCAATCGGTATGGCGTGGCCGAGTGCGGCCTGTTGCTCCGGCATCTTGTCTTGCCGCACGACCTGGCCGGCTCAAGTGCGGTGCTGCGGTTTATCTCCGAGGAAATTTCGCGGGACAGTTACGTGAATATCATGGATCAGTACCGGCCCGCTTTCAAGGCGCATGGTCTGCCCGAACTGGCGCGCCGCATCCCGCCGTCTGAATATCAGGCTGTGATCCAGGCGGCCCGCGACGTCGGGTTGTGGCGCGGATTCGAAGCGTGAAGCGGCTGCCTCTGGCGGCTGTCTCTTTCTCACAGCAGCGGGAGGCCGGTGATTTCCACCTGAATTTTGCATGCGGGCTTGCTGTCGCCCGGAAGAAATGACGTGTTCGCAATGTGCCGACAATTATTCCGTTCGAAGTCAAGCAAGACTTTTTTCGAATGTCGAGCGGTCCTGACTTCGAAATTCGCCCGTTTACCAAAAGCGTCACGGCTTCCCTCCCACGAAAATGGACTGCCACGAAATGATTTTTTCCGTGGGATTTCTGCTTTCGTGGGCGGATTGTTTGTGTGTGATCCTGACACTGAGGGTTGAATCACCGTTGTGCTGCCTGAATTTTGCATGCTGGCTTGCTTTTCGCCGGAATCAATGTCGTGTTCATAAAACTCCGTGAGGAGTGAACTGTTTGTAGATATGGGCATCCTGCCTGTCCTTAAACTCCGCTGGGAGTGGCCTGTAGAATTTCCCATGATCTGGCGCGGTTTTTTGAGGAGAACCAGGCAGGTCATTCCTGACGGAGTTGTGAGAAATGCAATATACAGCTTCACTAAAAAGTTCACCCCTGGAGGAGTCGACCGCACGTTTGTCGGAAAAATTTTTTATGCCCCTCTCTCGGGTGATTGGCCATCGCGATCACAGCGGCGTTTTTCGCGAAGGAGATCAATCCGGGTGCAAAATTCAGGTTGCAAGAGAAGGGAGAGAGCGATTGATTCGATCGGTGTTTTCAGCCCGCGCTCACAATTCCGGCGTCTCAGGCGTTTGGCATCTCACGAAAGAAGGTGAGTGGTCATGAAGATCAAATCAGAAATGGAAGCGCTGTTGCAGTATCAACCGGATCCCGATCATCCGGTGCTCAGTGTCTATCTTCAGCAGGATCGCTCCCGCGGGCGGGAGGCCGTGCCGCAGATGCTGCTCGAGCTGAAGCAGCACCTGCGGCGGGTCGAACAACGGCTGGCGAAGGAGGCGGTCAGCGGTTTCCATGACAACGTCAGCCGGGTCTGGCGCTTTTGGGAGGAACACCAACTCTTCCGTCAAAGCCTGGCCCTTTTCAGCAACACCGCCCGGGGATTCTGGCGCGAATATCAGTTCAACGTGCCGTTGCGCAGCGGGGTGTGGTGGGAGCCGGCGCCGCATCTCAGCCCGCTGGCCGAAGTCCTGCACGAGTATGAACGCTTCGGTGTGATTCTCACCAATCGCACGCACAGCCGTCTCTTCACCGTCTTTCTTGGGGAAATTGAGGAAGCCCGGGAGGCTTTCGCCGCCGCCGAGGTAAGACACATCAAAACGCCGGCGCGGGATCAACTGCGCTCCCAGCCCGCCAATCAACGGCATGCGGATATGCACGCTCTCTGGCACCTGAAGAACGTCGCCGACCAGATGGATCGCCTGGCCGCCCAATCTGCATTCGACCGGCTGGTGCTGGCCGGCCCGCCGGAGGTGACCGGCGAATTGCGCCGGCTGCTGCCCAAGCGCCTGCGCTCGCGCGTCATCGCCCTGTTGCATCTGCCCGTTACCGCCAGCCAGCAGCAAGTGCTCGAAGAGACCCTGCGCATCGAGCGCGACATCGACACCGCCAGCAAGCGCGAAATGATAACCGAGCTGGTGACGGCGGCGGCCAAGCAGAATCATGCGGTGCTGGGGCTGGCCGCCACTTTGCACGCCCTGCAGGAAGGCCGGGTCTGGCACTTGATTTATGCGGAGGGTTTCACGGCTGCGGGCAGGGCCTGCCCGAATTGCGCCGGTTTGTTTGCGGACCAGCAGGAATCCTGCGGCTACTGCGGCACCACGCTGCGGCCGGTGGATGATTTGATCGAGCGGATGGTCGAGCGCCTGCTGGCGGCCGGCGGCATGGTCGAGCGCGTGCGCAGTGGCATCGCCCAGGAATTGCAGGCGGCCGGCGGCATCGGCGCGTTTCTGCGTTTTTGAAAACTGGCGGGATTTCGTCTTTCGAAAAGCCCCGGGCGCCGGCAACCCCGGGGGGTCCGCGTAACGAAGGAAGGCAACAATCAAAGATCAATTAACGAGGTGGCTATGCATCTCAACTCCAATTTCAAAGATGAGCTGGTGACCTTCATCCGCCGCACCTCGGTCGAGCTTCCCGAGGATGTTCTGGCCTCGCTCACACGCGCGGCCCGGGCGGAAGAGCCGGACTCCGCAGCCGCCAGCGCCCTGCAGACCATTTTGCAGAACGTGCACATGTCCGGGGAACGCACCACGCCGATTTGCCAGGACACCGGCACGCTGATTTTCTACGTGGATTATCCCACCGGCATGTCGACCCTTCCGCTGCGCCGGATGATTGAAGCCGCAGTGGCGGAGGCCACGGCCAAATCTTTTCTGCGGCCCAACGCGGTGGACTCGCTCACCGGCAAAAATTCCGGCAACAACCTCGGCCGCGAGTTTCCCGTCATCCATTTCGAGGAATGGCAGCAACCGCATGTGCGCGTGCGGCTGATGCTCAAAGGCGGCGGCTGCGAAAATGTCGGGGCACAATACAGCCTGCCGAACACCAGGCTGAACGCCGATCGCGACCTTGCCGGCATCAAGAAAGTCATTCTCGACGCCGTTTTTCAAGCCCAGGGCAAAGGCTGCGCGCCCGGCATCCTGGGCGTGGGCATCGGCGGCGACCGTGAAACCAGCTACAGCATTTCGAAAAAACAGTTCTTCCGCCGGCTGGACGACCGCAATCCCAATCCGGTGCTGGCGGAGATTGAAGACGAGGTGCTGGCCAAAGCCAATCAACTCGGCATCGGGCCGATGGGTTTTGGCGGCAAAACCACCCTGCTGGCTGTGAAGGCGGACTGGGCCCACCGCCTGCCCGCCAGTTTCTTCGTCAGCGTGTCCTACATGTGCTGGGCTGACCGCCGGCGCACCCTGATTGTCCGCGACGGCCAGGTGGAAATTCATTGAAACAGGCAGCGGGCCGAAAGGATGGAAGATCATGATTCGACTTTCGCTTCCGACCACCGATGCGGAAATCGCCAAACTCCGGGTCGGTGATCAGGTTTTGTTGCGCGGCACCCTCATCACCGGCCGCGACGCCGCCCATCACTACATCATCGAAAACTTCATCAAACGGGAACCGCCGGAAAACGAGCGGCAGATGTATGAGATTCTCCGGCGCGCGCTGGCGGGCAATGTCATTTATCATTGCGGCCCGGTGGTGGCAAAAGAAAACGGCAAATACAAATTTGTGGCCGCCGGTCCCACCACCAGCATTCGCGAGGAGCCTTATGAGCATCTCGTCATTGAAAAATTCAACGTCAAAGGTGTGATCGGCAAGGGCGGCATGGGTGCCAAAACGCTGGCGGCGTGCCGGAAATACAAGGCGGTTTATTTTCATGCAATTGGCGGCGCCGCGACGTATATTGCACAATCCGTCAAGGAAGTGATCGACGTCTACAAGCTCGATCTCGGCGTGCCTGAGGCCATGTGGCTGATTCGCGTGGAAGACTTCCCCGCCGTGGTCACCATGGACAGCCACGGCGGCAGCCTGCATGCCGAAGTCGAGGCGCGGTCAAAGCAGAAGCTGGAAGAATTGCTGGCCACCATCAAGTAAGCACAAGCGAGGAGCAACATGAAAAATTTTCCCCCGAGACGGGTGAGCTGCCTGCTGGTGTTCGTGCTGTTGCAATCCGCCCTGCCGCAAACTGCGGATCTCGATTTGTGGCAAAAGTATCGCACCAGCCGTGCGGCGCGCAAAAGTGAGCAGGCGGCGCTGGCCAAGCGCCTGCTTGCACCACCGATGACCGCGAATCCGCAGACGGCACAATGGGATGCCGTGTTCTATGACCTGAATCTTGTCTTGTCGACGGCGCCCTACAATCTCGCGGGCACGGTGACCGGCGTGTTTCGCAGTCAGGCCGCCAATCTCCAGGCGATCACGCTCGATTTCGACTCGCGCGAAGATCTCACGCCATGGCAATCCCTGCAAGTCACCGGCAACGTCAGCAATTGGTCGCATGCCAATTGGATGTTGACCGTGCAGCTCGACCGGCCCTACAATCCTGGAGAAACCTTTCAGATCACCGTGCACTATGCCGGCGTGCCGCGCGCCGGCGGCCTCAAGGGATTCGGCTTCGACAAGAATCCCTACGGCGATCTCGTGATCTCGACGTTGAGCGAGCCCTATTTGGCGCGCACCTGGTGGCCCTGCAAAGATGATCCCGACGACAAGGCGGACTCGGTGCGCGTCGCGGTCACCGTGCCGCAGAACATGCTCGTCGGTTCCAATGGCCTGCTGGTGGCGGAAACCAACAATGGCAATGGCACCAAAACCTTCGTGTGGAAGGAAAGCTATCCCATCACCACCTACCTGGTTTCCCTGGCGGTTTCCAACTACGCCACCTTCTCCGAACAATGGGAATACGCCCCCGGCAAATTCCTGCCGCTGGTCTACTATGTTTATCCCGCGCAATTGAGCGCGGCGCGCACCGCTTTTGAAAAAATACCGGAGATGCTGCGCGTCTATTCCGGCCTCTTCGGCGAATATCCTTTTCTCAGGGAGAAATACGGCCATGCCGTGTTCGAGTGGGGCGGCGCGATGGAGCACCAAACTTTGACCAGCATTGGCGGGGTCGGCACCAACTGGGAATACACCTACGCGCACGAACTGGCGCATCAGTGGTTCGGCAATCTCGTCACCTGCCAGAACTGGGGCGACATCTGGTTGAACGAAGGCTTTGCGACTTACTGCGAAGCCTTGTGGGTCGAGGCCACCAAGGGCATGAAGGCCTACCATGACTATCAAAATCTCGCGCTTCCTTCCCTGCCATATTGGGGGCGCGATCCCATCTACCGCTACGACACGCGCGATCCCTGGTACATTTTCCACGGCACGGTCTACGACAAGGGGGGCTGGGTGCTGCACATGCTGCGCCGTGTCCTGGGCGACTCGGTCTTTATGAAGATTTTGCAGGAATATCCCAATGATCCGGCGTTCAAATTCAAAACGGCGGCCACGCCGCAATTCCGCGATTTCTGCGAAAAGATCAGCGGCAGGGAGCTGGATTGGTTCTTCCAGCAGTGGATTTACGAACCCTATTATCCGGTGTATGAATGGGGCACGGCCGTCCTCTCGTCCACGGGCGGCAGCTCCCTCTTCATGAAGATCGAGCAAACCCAGTCGCGCGTTTCCGCCGAATATGACCACCTCTACAAGATGCCGCTCGAGGTGGAAATCGTTTTTCTGGATCGCACCACCGAGCGCTTCACGGTGTGGGATTCACTGCAGGTGCAGACATTCGAATTTCCGCTGCGTGCCTCGCCGGCAGCCGTGCGCCTCGATCCGGATAATTGGGTGTTGAAGGAGGCGCGCCGGGTGCAGCTCACGGACATCGAAACGCCGGCCGGAGGTGCGCCGGTGTTCCAGCTGTGGCAGAACTATCCCAATCCCTTCAACCCCAGCACTGTCATTCGCTACGAGCTGCCGCAATCCGCCGCGGTGGAACTGGCAATTTATGATGTGCAGGGCAAGAAGATCTATGCCTTCTCCACGGCCGTGCAGGCAGCGGGCAGTCATGCCGTGACGTGGGACGGCAAAGATCAAGCAGGCAACCAGGTGGCCAGCGGCGTGTACGTGTATCGCCTGAAGATGGGCGGACAGGTTCGGGTGAGAAAGATGATTTTGTTGCGGTAGGGCGTCGTGTACTGCACCCGATTCGGCGCACAAGCAGTATGCGGACGTATGCGTTGACGCAGAAGGCACGTAAGGTTGTAGCGCATGCCAACTTTTTGGCAGAAGAGGTTCTGGACCAGGTTTTCAGACAAGCTGAAAACTGGAGCCGTTTCACGGCAGCCTCTGTCTTTGACAGGATAACAGGACTTGCATGATTTCTCTGAAATCTTGCAAATCCCGTTATCCTGTCGAAAAGCAACTCCTTTGAGAATTGCCCCTGTTGAAAATTGAAGCCCTGGAACGGCACAAATACTTTTGGCGGAATGAGGGCGTGACAGAGTGATCTCAGATCATTATTCTGCCGAGAACTTTCAGAATTTTTTTCTGAATTAGGTTGACTAATCTGCCTATGATGCCGATCAACCGCAGCCTGGGGTTTGAAGTGCTGGGCATTGTTGCCCTTGCCATATGGCCGTTTTCCGCGGTTTTTGCCCAGCTCGAGCCGGATCCTTGGTCGCAGCGTTGTGCGCCGTTTGTGCGAGACCAGCGGGCAAGGCCAGAATATCCCTGGATCATCGACAAAGCCAGAGAGCAAAAGGACGTTTTTGCCCAGCTGGACAGCAACCTCACGCTTATCGGCTTATGGCCGTGGGGGACGTGCACCGCCGTGGCGGCGCGAGAGCATTATGCTTTCATCGGCAATGGCAGTCTCTTTCAGGCGTTTGATCTTTCAAATCCCGCCCAGCCGGAAATTCTGGGTGAAGTGTTTTTGGGCCAGTCCCTGGCTTATGATATCAAGCCAAAGGAAATTTTGCCTTTGTTGCGGATGGCAATTTGAAAGTCATTGACATCTCCGATCCGGCTCGGCCACAACGCGTTGCCGCCTTGTATCTGCCGGAAACTTTCGCCGTGCGCATTTTGATTTCTGGGAATTATGCCTACATCGGCTCATTGGGCGCGATTGTCTCTATCGTCGATATTTCCACGCCAACTTCGCCTTTTGTCAAAAATACTTTTCGGCTGAGCGATGATTTCGTTAAAAACATGGCGATCTATGAGTCGTATCTGTATATCAAAACCGAGCACCCGATTGCTCCGATTTACATCCATGACGTTTCCGATCTTGACAATCCTCGTTTGGCCCGGTGTAGTGCACCCCATTTATGCAACCTGGCACGACAATACGCCGGGCAACTACGAAATCTATTATCGCGTGCGCACCGGCAGTTCGTGGAGCGCCACGCAAAACCTCAGCAATAGCCCGGCCTCGTCAACCTATCCTTGTCTCGGCGGACCAGTGAACAACGCGCCGGTAGCCTTGTGGGTTGAAAATGTCAGCGGCAACAATGAAATCAAGTATGCTTGGGTTGGTCAAGCCAGCAGCGGGCTTCTTGCCACAACGCCGGGGCCGTCTTCATATCCGACGTTTACCACACGCAGCATTGCTGGTGGCACACGCATTTTGGGATTGTGGACAGAAGGCTCAGCGTCACCCTATTTCATCCAGGACAGTTTTGTTGATCTGGTGCCGTTGGCCAAGCCATGGGTGGAGGAAGAGCGGCATGCTGGCGTGCCGCCGGCATTTGTCCTGCATCCGAGCTATCCGAATCCATTCAATCCCGCCAGCACGATTCAATATGATCTGCCCGAGGCAGCGCTGGTGCAGTTGGTGATATTGAATATGCTCGGCCAGGAAGTCGCCCGCTTGGTGGAAGGCTGGCAGCCGGCCGGCCGTTATCAAGTGAACTGGAGAAGCGGCGGGCATCCCAGCGGAGTCTATTTCTGCCACCTGCGCGCCGGGGAGTTCGTGGCAACGAGGAAGATGAACCTGTTGCATTGAGACCTGTTGACTTGCACCGTCTCGCATTCAAACAACGAAAGGAAAGCCTATGAAACTCTTGCGCATCGCGCGTGTGCCGCCGGTAGTGGTGTCGCCCGCGGACACCGTGCAAACCGCCGTGGAGAAGATGTGTGATGTTGGCGTCGGCGCGGTGGCGGTCGTGGATCAAGCCGGCCGGCCGGTGGGTATTTTCACTGAACGCGATCTCATGCAGCGCGTGGTGCGACCGGGCCGTGATCCGCATGAGACGCACGTGGAAAAAGTAATGACCCGTGACCCGGTGGTGGCGCCCCAGGAAATGGAAGCCAGCGATGCCTTCGAATTCATGACGGAGAGGAATCTTCGCCACCTGCCCATTACTGATCATCTCGGCAAACTGCAGGGCATGCTCTCGGTTCGCCATCTCATGCGGCACATCGTCGAGCATCTCTCCCACGAGCTGGAGGGCCTGAACGCCTATCTCGGCGCGGATGCCCCGGGAGGGGATTGACCCTGCCAGCGGGAGGCGGGCGCAGGAAGCATGCGGCTGGTGGCAGTTGACAAATGGCACGCTGCAGGTTGTGGCGGGGTCGCTTTCTGAAGATCGTCCGAGGCTCCGGAACCCCGCACCGCCTGCGGCGCCGGAATAAATTTTTGCGGAAGCCCAACACTCAGAAAGGAGCATCGCCATGCCGACGTTGCAAACCTTGAAAGCGCATCTCGATGCGCAGCGCATTCCTTATGAAATTATTCACCACCGCCGGGATTTTACCGCGCAGGAAACCGCCGCCCACACGCACACGCCCGGCCGTCTGTTCGCCAAAACCGTCATCGTGGCCGTCGACCACAAATACTGCATGTTCGTTTTGTCCGCCAATGATCACATCGATCTGGAGAAGGTGCGCCAGGCGCTCAAGGCCGGCGAGGTCCGCATCGCCACGGAAAGTGAAGTGGCGCATGTCTGCGAGGATTGCGAGCCGGGCGCCATGCCACCCTTTGGCAACTTCTATGATTTGCCGGTTTATGTCAGCCATAAACTCACGCAGGATCACATGATCACCTTCAACGCCGGCACACACGAGGAGGTCATGCGGCTGCTCTATCAGGATTATGACAAACTGGTGCATCCCCGGGTGCTGGATTTTACCGTCGCCCACTGATCCCATCCGCCCATGGTCGGGCGGCGGCCAATCACCATTCCCCGGGTAATCCCGGATCATGTTCTCTACCCATGGAAAGGAGGTGGCTGTCATGCCGACCTATGAATACCGCTGCCAGGACTGTGGCCATCAATTCATCGAGGTGCTGCGGCTGGAGGAGCACGACAAGAAAAAGCCGGAATGCCCGAAATGCAAAAGCAAAAAGGTCGAGCAAATGCTCTCGAGCTTTTTCGCCAAAACCTCCAGCAAGACTTGAAACGAGGGTGCTCTTATGAAAAATCACGTCAGGACGCTCGGTGGGCTCTATCTGCTGTTCGGCTTGTTCGGGCTGGTGGTGGCATGGATCAAGTGGCAGGCGCTCGCCGGCCATATGCCGGTGGTGGGAAAGATCAGCATACTTTCCAGCACCAGCGGCTTCACCGGCGTGATCTCCTTCATGTTTGTCATCATTGCGCTGCCCGCGCTGGTGGCCGGCTTCGCCCTGCTGAAACCACGTGCCTGGGCGCGAATCCTGGCGCTGGTGACCGGCTTTCTCTGCCTGGTGATTATTCCGCTCGGCACCGCGCTCGGCATCTATGCCATCTGGGTGTTGACCAACGAAGAAGCGCGGCGGGTGTTGGACTCGGATTCCGTGAAGGAAGCGGAGCTGCCGAGGGTTTTCCCACCCTATCATTGAGCGTTGCGCGCGATTGCCCCGCCGGCGCAACGGCCGGGCGGTGGCGTCGGGTGCGATTACCGATGCCCCCGGCATCGCACGCAACACCGGGCCATTCCTGCGGACCGCGCACCTTTTGCGAACCGCCCAAACACACCTGGATGAGGGGTGAAGGAGACGCTCATGGCAAGCTTTGTCGAAGTCCTCGCAAACCGCTCCCGCCACACGCGCACGGTCGCGCGCTGCCTGACCGTGCTGTGGGCCGGTTGGTGGGTGTTGCTGGGATTGAGTTCGGGTTTCAGCGCCGGCGTGCCGCCGGCAAAAGTCCTGCTGCACCTCGCCATTCCCGGCTTGATCTTTTTGCTCACCGCCGCCATTGCCTGGCGTTGGGAGCATCTTGGCGCCAGGTTGCTGTTATGGGAAGGCGTGCTCATTTTCGCGTTTTATCCGATCATCACCTGGGGCGCCACAACTTTGGCCGGCGCCCTGCTGGTCATCTTCACCATGGCACTGCCGCCGTTGCTGGCGGGCATTCTCTTGCGTGAGAATTGGCATCGCGCACGAATCCTGCGCCTGGTGGCCAACCGGCTGCTGTAAAAGTTTGGCAAAGGTCCCGAGTTTTGCCGGAGGTGTTTTCGCACACAGAAGCCGTGAGAAGACAAGTGCCTGCAGGTCATGAGCGCGAGGCTGGTGCTCCGGTGCCGCCAGCCATTCCCCGGGGCCTTTTGCCATCCGCTGGAGTTTATGTTTGGCCTTGCGCTTTTGATTTTTTCGGTTATATTGTCGCCAGCTTACACGGGTAATCCCAACGCCATCCCGGTTGGGATAGGAAGCCGGTGAAAAACCGGCGCTGCCCCGCAACTGTAAACAGCTACGAAAGTCGCACGAAGCCACTGCCCTGCCGTTCGGGGTGGGAAGGCGCGACGAGTAGGTTTGAAGCTGCAAGCCAGGAGACCTGCCCGTGGAATACTTCGAGGGAAGAGTGAAGCTCTTGAGATGGAGGCCAGCGCGCCGCCCGCTTTTTCCATGGGCGAACGCGACAGGCTTCCCGACCAACCGGCATCCCAACTTCTTTTCCCCGGAGGTTGGGTTTTTTATTTTATAGCCCACCTCTGCCTCCTGGCATTCCACGGCAGCATCCCTTGCGCTTCCCAAAATTTCCCTGCATGCCAGCGGTGATGCGATCATTCCCAACCACCACAGTCTTGCTTTTTGCACTCGGCGCGCTTGAAGTCGCGGCGGCGCAAACAACGGTGAAAATCGCCGGCCGGGTGTTGTCTGCCAGCGGAGAGCCGTTGCCGGGCGCCCACGTTTGGGTGTTGCCTTCCGGCATGGGGGCGGTCGCGGATGCCAGCGGCCATTTCGCGATCGAAAATTTGTTTGCGGGTGAGTATGACGTGCAGGCGAGTTTTGTGGGCTACGAACCGCAAATCCGCCAGGGGGTGGTGGTGCAAAAGGATTTCGTCACCACCGTCGATTTCAAACTGCAACCCAAAATCATCACCCTCGATGAGATTGTGATCGAGGCGGCAGCCGACCAGTCGGCCCTCAGCGCGTTTCAGCATAAAATCACCGCCGCGCAAATGCAACAAAGCGGCGCCCGCAATGTTGCTGAGTTGTTGCGCACCATGCCCGGCGTGGACATCAGCGAGGAGGCGGGAGGCAGTGGCCGCAAAAGAATCTCCATTCGCGGCAGCAATCCCAGTCAAGTATTGGTGCTGCTCGACGGTGTGCCGCTTAACGATCCGCTGACCGGCGAGGTCGATTTGAATCAAATCCCCCTGGCCGGGGTCGCAGAAATTCGGGTGTTGAAAGGCGGCCACAGCAGCCGCCATGGCAGCGGCGCGTTGGGCGGAGTGGTGGAAATCAGTTCGCAGCAAACGCCCCGGGATGAAATCCGGGTGAGCGGCCAGTTGGGTGAATATGGCGCCCGGGGCATCCGATCTTCGCTGGCGGGAAATTTCCGCAGGCTCAACGCTTTTTTCAGTTTTGAAAACCTCGCAGAAGAGGGGGACTATCCCTACGCTTACCAGCGGCCGGACGGCACCACGGTTGAGGAAACCCGCCTGAACGCCGGTTTTGTTTCACGCAATTATTCGGGCAGGCTCGGCCTCGACCTCACGCCGCATTCCTTCCAATTCCACGCTCATTTGCATCGCTCGCAACGCGGTCTGCCCGGACTGGTCTTTGCCTGGACGCCTTATGCCGAAGCGATGACTGATCGTCGCATTTTGCTCGGCCATTACAATTTCCGGAGCCGCGCCTGGCACGGTCAACTCCTATTGTCACAACACCTCAACGCCACCGAATTTCACAATGCGCCGCCGCCGGACGCGCCGTTGCGGTTTCGCACGGTTCCGCCGTATCACACCAAGTACCGCATCCTCTCCCACCGCGCTGCCTTCGAGACCACCCTGCGATTCGGCCAGGGACAGGCCATTTTCCTTCAAACCTCCCTGCAAAGGGATGATTTCAAGGATGAGGATCTACTTTTTGGTTCTCCCGGCCCGATCCGGCAAACCAGCAACCTGGCCGGCAGCATGGCGTTGCGCAGCGAATGGCAATTGCCCAAACCGGAATTTTTGACCCGCCTGACCTTGACCCCGGCTGTGCGTTTTGATTTCATCTCCTTCAGGAATGGCGCACGGACGCGGAACGACCGCCAAACCAGCCCCAACCTCGGGCTGCTGATTTCCCGAAATCGGCGCTGGCTGGTGAGCTTCCGCGCCAATTGGGGAGCATCATTTCGCGCACCGACTTTTGCCGATCTTTTCTATCAGGATTTTCGCGTGCGCGGCAATGCCAATTTGCTGCCGGAAAAAAGCCGGGATGTGGATGCCGGCCTGCAACTGGGATTGCCCTGGCTGGGCCGGCTCGATCTGTCCGGGGGCTGCTTTCGACACGAACTTGAAAATCTCATCGTCTGGGAGTTGGGCTCTTTCGCCACATGGCAGCCTTCCAACACCGCCGCGCTTTTGCAAGGCTGGGAGTGGGAGGCCTCCTGGCAAACCTGGCAAAATCGCCTCGCGCTGAACCTCAGTCAGGTCATCCTGCACGCGGTGGACAAAAGCGGCCGGCGCACGACTCATGGCAAGCGGCTGACCTACCGCCCCGAACATTCCACCAAAGCCGGGCTGGAGATGCATCTCAAAAAAATCGTTTTGACTTACCACAAGCGCCTGGTCGGACCGCGTTTCGTCACCCCGGCGAACACGGTGAGCCTGCCGGCTTATGACGTGGATGATGCGACGCTGCTGTTCAAACAGGAGTGGCAAAAACTCGAGGTGAATTGCAAAGCTTCGGTTTTCAACCTTTTTGATGCCGCCTATGAAATCGTCGAACGCGCGCCGCTGCCCGGCCGCCACTGGCGGGTGGAAGTGGAACTCGTTTACTGAACGCCGATCATCTCCAACCCGGTGCCATATGCCAGTACAATATCCCAGCCGCATTGTTTGTCTGACGGAAGAGACCACCGAAACCCTCTATCTGCTCGGCGAGGAAAAAAGAATCGTCGGCATCTCGGGCTTTACCGTACGACCGCCGCGCGCCCGCCGGGAAAAACCCAAAGTATCGTCCTTCACCAGCGCAAAAATCGACCGTATTCTGGAGCTGCGGCCGGATTTGGTCTTCGGGTTTTCCGATCTGCAGGCTGACATTGCTGCCAGTTTGATCAAGCATGGCGTCCCCGTCCTGATTTTCAATCAACGCTCGGTCGCGGAAATTTTGAGCATGATTTTGATGGTGAGCGCCCTGGTGGGTGCGCCCGCGCGCGGGGAAAAACTGGTCAGGCAACTCGAAGCAAATCTCGCCGGCCTCCGCCAGCAGGCGGATCGCTTTCCGCACCGGCCGGTGGTTTATTTCGAAGAGTGGGAGGCGCCGATGATCACGGGCATTCGCTGGGTGGCCGAGCTGATCGAGATCGCCGGCGGCCGGGAGTGTTTTCCGGAATTGTCGCGACAACCCGCTGCCCGCGAGCGCATCATCAGCGACCCTGCCGAAGTGATTCGGAGAAAGCCCGACATCATCATCGGCTCGTGGTGCGGCAAAAAATTTCGCCCGGAAAAAGTGGCGGGCCGGCCCGGGTGGCATGAGATTCCCGCCGTGCGGGAGGGACAATTATTCGAGATCAAATCGGCGGATATTCTTCAGCCCGGCCCCGCCGCTCTCACCGACGGCGTCGCACAATTGTTCCAAATCATCTCGCGCTGGCAAAAAATGAAAGCCTCGGCGCATTGAGGCAGAAGCTCCACCCAATCAGCCACGGTCCCATCGCTTTACTCACAACCGCCCGAACGCTGACGTTGCCGGGCAAACACGAACCAAGCAAAGGAGAGCATCATGAGAAAAGCAGCCCTCGCCGTGATGGCCTGGACACTCTGCATTGGCATTCCCGCCGCTTGGGCGCAGAACACGCCCAGGACGCTTTACGTGCTCAACGGCCTGGGGCGGACCCTGTCGAAAATGAATCTGGAAACCGCGGAAATCACCAACAATGTCGTGGTTGTTGGCGATATTCCCAGCCGGGTTTATGCGCATGGCGATAAAATCTACGTGGTCAATTCCACGCCGCCCGGCCTCACGATCATTGATGGCCGCACCGATGCCGTGCTCGGGACCATTGCCCTGGCGGAAGGCAGCAATCCCTGGGACATGGCTTTTGTCGGCAGCAACAAAGTGTACGTCACCAATCTGCTGGCGAATAATGTCTCGGTCATTGACTTGACCACCGGCCATGAATTGAAGACCATCCCGGTCGGCGAGGGCCCGCAGGGCATTTTGGTGGTCAACAACACGGCCTATGTCACCAACACCGGCGGCTACCCGGATTACAGCCCCTCCACCGTTTCGGTCATCGACATCCGCACCGATCAGGTAACCAAGACGCTCAGCGTGCCGCTGAATCCCCAGGATTTGGCCGTCGCGCCCGATGGCAACATTCACGTGGTCTGCACCGGGAATTATGCCGGCGTCAGCGGCAGTGTCGCCGTCATCGATCCGTTCGGCGATTCCGACTATACACCGCTGGTGGTGGATACCGTCCAAATCGGCGGCACGCCCGGCGACATCGCGATTACGACCGAGGGGGTGGCCTGGCTGCCGGATTTCGGCGACAGCCGCAACGGCTTTCTCTACTCATATGACGCCTTCACGTTGCAGGTCTCACACAACGCCTCCAACCCGGTGTTGGTTGGAAAGGGCGCGATGAGCGTGTTCTTCGATGCCCCGGCCGGCGCTCTTTACGTCGGCAATTTTTCCGACGACACCGTGCAGCTTTTGCAGGCCGACAGTGGTGCGGTTTTGAATACCTTCGGTTTTGGGGATGGCGTGCAGCATATGGCCGTGCTCGAACCGATTACCGCCTCCGACCCCTGGGCCGATGCGGTGGTCTCCTTCAAGCCCGGGCCGGGCGCCGGCTTCGGCCAAAATTTTTTCCCGGATAACGTGCTGGGTCCGCCGGATCCGGATCCCACCCTCACCCCCGCCAACCCCAGCGCCAAACCGCAGGAACTGCTCTCTTTGGGAAACGGCGGCGAGATCATCCTGGATTTTACCGACAACTACATTGTTGATGGTGCCGGCGTGGATTTCACCGTTTTTGAAAATTCTTTCTACATTGCGGGCGATACCACCCAGCCGTTTATTGAAGCCGCGTTCGTTGCCGTGAGCATGGATGGCTGGAATTGGGTTGAGTTCCCGTGGGATACAACCACGTTCGCCGGGTTCGCCGGCGTGACGCCGACAAAGGACAACCAAAACCCGACCGATCCGCGCGTCTCTGGCGGCAATTCCTTTGACCTGGCGGACATCGGGCTGCCGTTCGCAAAATTCGTCAAACTCACCGATCTCGGCAATCTGAAAAAAGAAGGTCCATTCAACGGCGATTTTGATTTGGACGCAGTGGTGGCGGTCAACAGCATGCCGGGGCAGCCCACCGCGGTGGCTGAGCCTGCGGGTGCGCAGCCGAACAGCTTTGCGCTTCTCCCCAATTATCCCAACCCATTCAATCCGGCGACCACGATTGCCTTCCGCGTGATGCGCAAAGCGCGGGTGCAAATTCGAATCTTCAACCTGAGCGGCCGGTTGGTGCGCGAGCTGGTGGATGGGGAGTATGTGGCCGGCAACCACGCCGTACAATGGGACGGCAAAGATATGCACGCCCAAAACGCCGCCAGCGGAATTTATTTGTGTGAAATGAAGGCCGGTAATCTTCGCCAGGCCAGACGCCTTACTCTGCTGCGCTAGCGGGTCGTTCTTTGCCGGCAAGGCAATGCTCATAAGCCGCGCATCACGAGCCGGCACACAGCTTCTTACGAAAGTGGAAATTCTCACGCACGGAACCGCGAACCCCTTTCGGTATTGCCTCGGTGCTGGGGGGAGCGGCGCCAGTGCAGTCATCCTGACTGCACTGGCGCCGTCTCGTGGTGCTGCCTCGAGAGGAGAGCGGGGGACAACCGGCTGTTCCGCCCGGGACGCCCTGTTCATACCTGAATTTTGCACCCAGATTGATCTCTTCCGCGAGAAACGCCGCTTTGATCGCGAGCGCCAACCACCCAGGGGGTGTGGCATAAAAAATTTTTCCGACAAACGTGCGGTCGACTCCTCCACGGCTGAACTTTTTAGTGAAGCTGTATATTGCATTTCTCACAACTCCGTCAGGAATGACCTGCCTGGTTCTCCTCAAAAAACCGCGCCAGATCATGGAAAATTCTACAGGCCAACTCCCAGCGGAGTTTAAGGACAGGCAGGATGCCCATATCTACAAACAGTTCACTCCTCACGGAGTTTTATGAACACGACATTGATTCCGGCGAAAAGCAAGCCAGCATGCAAAATTCAGGCAGCACAACGGTGATTCAACCCTCAGTGTCAGGATCACACACAAACAATCCGCCCACGAAAGCAGAAATCCCACGGAAAAAATCATTTCGTGGCAGTCCATTTTCGTGGGAGGGAAGCCGTGACGCTTTTGGTAAACGGGCGAATTTCGAAGTCAGGACCGTTCGACATTCGAAAAAAGTCTTGCTTGACTTCGAACGGAATAATTGTCGGCACATTGCGAACACGTCATTTCTTCCGGGCGACAGCAAGCCCGCAGGCAAAATTCAGGGGGGAACTGTGGAGGCTTTGCCGCCTGATGAAAGTTGACGATCAAAATACGATGACAAAGCCCTGTGATGCACTGCCTTGCCTTGAAGCCTTCTCATGCATCCGCGTTACAACGCCGGAGTGACCAACTGTTTCTGCCGCCATCACCTCTTCGCAAGAGTGCGAAAGCCCCCCTCTTTATTTCCCAAATTTGCAAAGCGCAGACAGGCGACTTTTTGCACGCGGCGATTTGAGCCGGCGATCCTCATAGAAATATACAGACTTAAAAACCGTGCGATTGTCGCGCGCCACCCCTGTTTTCGGCATATTGTTTGAGATTGAAAATGAGAGATCATCCGACTCAAGCGTACATGGCCACATGACTGTTCTTTGCATCTGATGAACTCCGACAGGAGTGAGATGGTTATAGCTAAGTGCCGTTCGCCCAAATGAAACCCCATCGGGGTGACATGTGTATCGTGCCTCCTCATTGATCTCATCTTGAATTGAATGCAAACGCCGTTACATGTCACTCCTTAAGGAGTTTGAAGTTGGAGGTGTTGACAATTACTCTAAACATTTCACCCCTGGCGGGGTTGGGCCGTTCGCTATCACGTTAGGGCAAGTGACTCTCAGCAGAGAAGGCACGGAACTGATTTTGCGATTCTTTTCATCTTGTTGTCGCAAAATGTACGCAAAATTCGGATGATCCAAATGATCTGCAGGGTTTGAAAAACTGTTCGGGCGCCGCCTGATTGGCGGCGGCAAAGGTGGTGACCAACCGGAGCACGTGATGAAGACGTCTCCAGAAAAGCCGGCAGAAGGGCCGAATCGTGCGCCTCGCAACCAGCAGCCACGCCTGGTGGGTTTCCTGTGTATGAATGGGTCCCAGGTGTTTTATGACGTCTCCAACCCCGCGCGACGAAAGCTGCCGGCCGGTTTTACCGGCATCGCGGTGGAGTGCATCTCACAGGTGCACGCGCGCGAAATTTTCAAAGCCCTGCGCTTCGGTGCGGAGGGCGTTTTGCTGGCGGCCAGCCCGCAATGTCCGTGTGGACATGACGAAAATGAAATCCGCCAGCATGTGGCAGAATTGTACCGGGCGTTGGCAGGCTATGACATCGAAGCCAGCCGCTTGCGGCTGGAGTGGATTTCGACCGCGGAGGAACACAAGTTTCTGCAGACCGTGAATGAGATGATGTTGGGCTTGCAACAGTTGCCGCCGTTGCAGCTCTTTAAAGAACTGGGCAGAAATCTCGCTTATTGCGGATAAGGGCATGTATAAAATTCTGCAGGTGCAAAGCCTGGCGCCGGGGATCAAACGTCTTGAAGTCGTGGCGCCGGAGATTGCGCGACACCGCCAGGCCGGGCAATTCGTCATCCTGCGCGTGCACGAGCAGGGCGAGCGCATTCCCAGCACCATCGCCGATGCGGATGTCGGGCGCGGCACGATCACGCTGATCGTGCAGGAGGTGGGCTGGACGACACGCCTGCTGGGTCAAAAGCGAGCGGGAGATTTGCTGCCGGATGTTTGCGGCCCACTCGGTGAGCCAACCCAGATCGCAAATTTTGGCCATTGTGTGTGTCTGGCCGGCGGCGTGGGGGGTGCGGAGATTTATCCCGTGGTCAGGGTCCTGCGTGCTGCCGGCAATCCCGTGACGGCCATCATTGGCGCGCGCACGCGTGCCTTGCTCATTCTCGAAGAAGAGATGCGGGCGGCCGCGTCCCGCCTCCTCATCACCACCGATGATGGCAGTTACGGCGTTCACGGCCTGGTGAGCAAACCGCTGCAGGAGATGCTGCAGCGGGGCGAGCATATCGACCGCGTTTTTTGCATCGGCCCGGTGCCGATGATGCGTGCGGTGGCGGATGGCCCCGGCCGTTTCGCATCCCCACCGTCGTGAGCTTGAATCCCATCATGGTGGATGGCACCGGCATGTGCGGCGGCTGCCGCGTGACGGTTGGCGGCAAAGTCCAGTTTGCCTGTGTCGACGGCCCGGATTTCGATGCCCATCAGGTGGATTTTGACGAGCTGGTGCGGCGGCAGGGCATGTATCGCAGTGAAGAGCGCATCATCCTGCAGCGTTGCGAAGCAGGCAGATGGTGAGAGCGGGCAGGGATGGTCTGGCATGATTGTCGGGAATTTTCTGTGCTTTTTGCAACCAAGCGTCTTGCCGGGGTGCCGGCGGAAAAGTACCGACTCTCCCGGAACTAA
Organism: candidate division KSB1 bacterium; assembly: GCA_034506255.1. Lineage (NCBI taxonomy): Bacteria > Pseudomonadati > Candidatus Zhuqueibacterales > Candidatus Zhuqueibacteraceae > Candidatus Coneutiohabitans > Candidatus Coneutiohabitans thermophilus. The sequence continues at coordinate 149,275 of JAPDPX010000011.1, forward strand.
CCCCATGTGGACGAGCCACAGCCAAAAAGATTTTATTCGACGGGTTTTTCTATCTGTTGGAAAAATCCTTGCTTTTTTTTGCAACGAATCAATTTCCAAGTGACCAATCCCTTCAACCCGGCGACCGGGATACGGTTCGCAATTCCACGGCGGGAACAGGTCACAGTGAAGGTTTTCGATGTGTTGGGCAGGGAGGCGGCGGTGGTGGAGGGTGAGCTGAGGCCGGTGCGCATGCGCTGGCCTGTGAGGCCCGCGATTTGCCGAGCGGGGTTTACGTCGTCAGCATGAAGAGCGGAACTTTTTGCCAATGAATCAAAATGCTTTTGGTCAAATAATCTCCCGTGGCAGGCGTCATGGCAAAGACGATCATTCCCGCGAGAACACCGATGCCCGAGCAGGCGCCGCAGCGCCGCCTCCACAACTTTGAGGAAGTCGCACTCGGCTACAGCGACGATCAGGCGGTGCGCGAAGCCCGGCGCTGCCTGTAGTGCAAGAAGCCGGTTTGCATCGCCGGCTGTCCGGTGGGGATCGACATACCGGCGTTTGTTGACCGGGTTGCGCAAGGTGACTTCCTGACTGCCGCGGCAATCATTCGCAGCAAGAACGCCCTGCCCGCAGTGTGCGGCCGCGTTTGCCCGCAGGAGAACCAATGCGAGCTGGCTTGCCTGATGGGCAGGAAGTATCAGCCCTCGCCATCGGCCGCCTCGAACGTTTTGTGACGGACTACGTTCGAGAGCAAAGCAATGGCCTGCCTGCGATCCGGGTTGCAGACAGGAAGAGCATGGCGGTCGCGGTGGTCGGTGGCGGCCCGGCGGGTCTCACCGTGGCCGGCGAATTGATCCAGCTCGGCTATCGCGTGATGGTGTTCGAAGCGTTGCACAAGCCGGGCGGAGTGCTGGTCTATGGCATACCCGAATTTCGTCTGCCGAAGGCGATCTTGCAGGCGGAGGTCGATCAGCTCGCCGCGCTGGGAGTGGAGTTTCGCACCAATCATGTTGTCGGCCGCACGGAATTGGTGGATGAGTTGCTGGGACGTTATGACGCTGTGTTCATCGGCACGGGCGCGGGTTTGCCCTATTTCATGAACGTGCCCGGCGAGAATCTCAACGGGGTTTACTCGGTGCATGAATTTCTCACGCGCCTGAACCTCATGCGTGCCTATCGCTTTCCGGAATGGGACACGCCCATCAAAGTGGGCAGGGCGGTGGCGGTGATCGGCGGCGGCAACACTGCCAGGGATGCGGTGCGCACTGCCAGGCGCACGGGCGCGGAACATGCGTATTTGATCCATCGCCGCTCGCGCACCGAGCTGCCGGCGCGCACGGAGGAGATGCATCACGCCGAAGAGGAGGGCATTGCATTTCGCCTTTTGGAGGCCCCGGTGGCCGTGCACGGCGACAGCAGGGGCTGGGTTTCTCATATCGAATTGATCAAAATGCAACCCGGCGAACCTGATGACTCCGGCCGCCGCCGGCCGGTGCCGATCAAAAATTCGAATTATTCGCTTGCTGTCGATACCGTGGTCGTGGCCATCGGTCAGGGCCCCAATCCGCTCATTCCCCGCACCACGCCGGGATTGAAGACAGGCAAGCATGGCATCATCACCATCGATCCGGAAACCGGCGCCACCAGCAAGCCGGGCGTGTTTGCGGGCGGCGATGTTGCCACCGGCGGCGCCACCGTCATCCTGGCGATGGGCGCCGGCAAGAAAGCGGCCAAAGCCATTCACGAGTATCTGCGCTGAGTCCCGCAGAAGGCCATCTCCTCTTGGCGAAAGGATGTCTGATGGATTTTTTGAGTCTGCTGTTGTTCCTCATCGTTTATCTGCTGCTGCAGTTGGTGATTTTGCCCAAACTCGGTGTGCCGACCTGAATGTCGAGAGCGTGCGGCGTGGATCGTCGCAAACATTCCACTCCGGCCGAAAAACAGCGTGGGGAAGGCGAAGTGTCACGCTAGAGCCGGCGCGTGCAGAGATTGGTGCTCACACTGTCTGGCCTGCGAGGCGCGCTGACAAAAGGCAGGGCAGTCATCTGATGGCAAGCAGTACTGCACCCCGGCGGGGCGGGAGGGAATGGCGACTTCGGGATCAAACACGATAATTCTCCCATGAAAGTGAAGTCTCACGCAGAACCATTTCGTGTAGCAAGATGCGGGGGCATATGTCGCCCCGGCGGGTTTGTCTCGCGGAGGGAATTTTGATTTTGCAGAAGGTTTTCATACTTGACTGCCGTTTCTGTCCTTGCTAGGAACCATTCACCAAATGGAGTGCACGAGATGAGCTACTATTTCGCCAAGCAAACGCGCCTGGGTTTTGACGAGGCCATCGCGCGGGTGACCGAGGAACTCCAAAAGGAGGGCTTCGGCATCCTCACCGAAATCGACGTAAGGGAGACTTTGAAGAAAAAGCTCGATGTCGATTTCAGACGCTACAAAATTCTCGGCGCCTGCAATCCGCCCTTTGCATATCAGGCGCTGCAGGCGGAGGAACACATCGGCACCATGCTGCCGTGCAATGTCATCGTGCAGGAGAAGGGCGGCGGTGTCGAGGTGGCGGCGGTGGATCCGGTGGCTTCGATGGCGGCGGTGCGCAATGAACAGCTCGGCCGCATAGCAGAAGAAGTGCGCCGCAAGCTCGAGAAAATCATTCAAAATGTGTGAATCGTGACCGGGCCGGCATGCGGCTGCCCGGTCCTTTAATTTGGAGGCAGGCATGGACAAGCAGACCTTGATCGCCCGCTTGAATGAGGACCTGGCAGGAGAATTGGGTGCCATCATTCAATATCTTACCTATGCCGCCAAGGCGAGCGGGCCGTTCCGGCCGCAACTGTCGCAATTTTTCACCACGGAGATTGCCGACGAACAACTGCACGCCCAGTTTCTCGCCAACAAGATCGTGGCGCTCGGCGGCGAACCGACGACCACACCACGGCCGGTGCCGGCAGCGCACAACAATCGCGAGATGCTGGAGGCGGTTTTGGCTGCCGAACGCCGTGCCACCAGGGATTACACCCAGCGCGCACGCGAAGCCGAAGAGTTCGGGGACAAGGGACTCGTGGTGCAGCTTGAAGACATGGTGCGGGATGAAAGCGGGCATTCCGAGGAAACCGAGCGCATCCTGCGCGACTGGCCGTTGTGAGCAGAGAGTGGTGTGGCCGGCAACCGCAAACCATCCGCTGCAAATTTGCGTGCCATCCGGACCGGGCACCGGATGGTGACCGCGGGCACGCTCTCCCTGCTGCGGATGGTTTTCCGCCGGTCGCCTCAACAACCCGCCCGGGCTTTTTTCTTCTGGGCGGGAGGCAGCGAGACTTTGGGCCGCGCGCCGGCGGTGGAATCACGCGGGGCCGGTGCCATGCCGCCGCCGCCGAAATAGCCGGCAGCGCCCTTGCGAAATTCGTATTTGAGAATCTCGGCATCAGCCACGGCCTCGCCCGGCGGTGCGGGGTTCAAGATGGCTTCCGTCCAATAATTCAATCCTCCCAGCAGGACGTAGGTGGTGATTCCCAGCTGTTTGAGCAAGACCCACGCCTGCGCGGCATGCGTCCCGCCGTTGGAATAAAGCACCACCGTTTTGTCACCTGACATCTGCTGCAGTGCCTCGGCTTCGAACAGTCGGAGGAAGGGAATATGCACCGCGCCGGGGATGTGATACTGCGCGTAGTCCTCCGCCGGGCGTATGTCCACCACCAGCAAATCCGGTTTTTTGTCGATCAGCCAGGCGGCGAGCTCTTCCGCGGTGAGATGATCCTGTTCATTGATGATTGCCTCAGCCAACTGCTGCGGCGAGACCGCAGTGGCGGTGCGCAAACCCGCAGGTGAGAGCGCCAGCAGACCGCCGAGAATGATCAATAAAGCGGCGCCGAAGCGGCGATCGAGAAGAGTGTGCCAGTTCATATGGTTTGCTCCAATTGCAAGGCGGCTGCGGGAAGCTCCGGGTGCTGGTTGCGGCTGGCGGTGGCGGCCGGTTTGGCTTGAAATTTTCTTTCGAGCCATTCCGCGCCATAGAACATGCCCAGCGCCATCAACACCACCAAGAACGCCACCACGCCGGGACGGAGATTGAGCCAGTCACTCAGCGTGACTTCGCCGAGGCTGCCGCTTTCCGCGAAACCCTGAAAGGCGGGATAGGCCAGGCCATAGACCAGCATGCCGAACAGCGCGCCGGCGACGTAAAGCATGCCATCGAGCTTGCCGGTGGCACTGGCCACCAGCGAGGTGCCCGGGCAATAGCCGCCGATGACAAAGCCAATGCCCATGATGGCGCCGCCCATGATCTGCGGCCACAAGAAGGTGGGGTTGAGCGACACCTGCGTGAGATCGAGCACTTCCATCCAGTTGAGATACAGCAGACCCAGCATGGCCACCACAATGGCGGTGAACATGACTTTGAGCACGGTCATGTCGCGAAAATAGAATTGCATCGCCAGCTTGCGGCTGCTGCCAAAACCGGCACGCTCCAGCGTGAAGCCGAAGAGAATGCCGAGCAGGAAGGCGATGACGAAACTCGTTTGCTCGCTGAACGTATCCCCTCGGTGAACCACATCTTTCCTCTGGGTGAATCGCTGCGTATCTTTGCGCAAAATTCACCAGGAGGAGTCCCATGTGGTCTCGCAGACGGCGGGTGTGTCCCGCGGCGCGTCTTGCCCT